>NZ_JBVHQM010000008.1:0-335722 GCF_055567415.1 Streptomyces sp. NPDC026575 | reverse complement strand
GTGGGGTGGGGCGGGGGTGGGGTGGGGTGGGGCGGGGGCGTGGGCGGGGCGTATTTGTTTTTCCCCGCCGCCCACCCCCCTACGGGGGGTGGGCGGGTGTAGTAACGCGGTTGCCCACCCTGAAGGGTGGGGGCGGTGGTGGGGTGGCGGCGGGGGCAGCGGGCGCGCCCTACCTCAGCGGGTTTCCAGGCGTAGTTCGACTTCCTTTTCCTGGTCGCCGGCGGCCATGCCCAGAATCTGTACCGCGAACGCCGGCTTCAGGCCCTTGACCAGCTGGTCGACCGCCCAATAGCCCCCCTGGAGGCTGACGATGACGGGCGAGGTCAGCCGCCGGGGCTCGGCCTCGGCCTTGCGCTCGCTCACGTCGAAGGTCGAGGTCCACACGGTCGCGCCTGGCCCCGCCATCTCCTCGGGCACGTCATCGGCGGCCCGGTCTGAGCTGAAGGAGGTACGCAGCGCGCTGAAGACGGCGTGCGCGTCCTGCGCGGCACAGCTCTCCAGCTCCACCACCACCTCGGCCGATACGTGTTCCGCGTGTGATGCCTGATCCGCGCTGTTCACTGTGGGGCCTTCCTCTGCGGGCCTTCCTCCGGGGCCGAACGCTTCCAGGCTCGCGCCACGGCCCGGTGTGTGCGACCCGAGACTCGAACGAGTGGTTTGAACGGCGCAACGTTGCGACGCGACGCATGATGGTTACGCTCTGTAGTCGATGGCGGCGCTCTGTGATCGATTCGAGTATCGCGCTCGCCGCGCCGGCACCGCGTGAGCGTGTGGCCTCACATGCCTCACGCGCCTGACACACGCATCGCAGGACAGACCGCGCATCGCAGGACAGCCGCAGCCATCGGCAGGAATCAGCAGTGATCAGCAGTCAGTACCCACCTTCGACCCACCGGGAGCCGACTTTGACCAGCGCCGTCATCGATCAGAAGGTCACCAGCTACACCGTCCGCCATGCGCTCTGCATGGCGCGCGCCGCCGACCTCGCGTACAAGGACGAGAAGACCGTCGAGGCCACCGCCCATGACTGGGGCTTCGACCGGGTGCGCCACCATCTCACCGAGTTCCGTCCGCCCTTCCCGCTGGAGGACACCCAGGCGTACACCCTCGGCGGCGAGAGCATGATCATCACCGCGTTCCGGGGGACGGAGCCGGCGGAAATGCGCGACTGGCTCTCCGACTCCACCACGCCGCCGTGGCCCGGCCCCGGCGGCAAGGGGTACATCCACTACGGCTTCGGCGAGGCGCTGGCGGGCATCTGGCCGCAGGTCCGCGCCGCCATCGACGAGTTCCGCGACAACAACCAGACCGTGTGGTTCACCGGCCACAGTCTCGGCGGCGCGCTGGCGATGCTGGCCGGCGCCCGGCTGCACTTCGAAGAGCCGCATGTGACGGCCACCGGCGTCTACACCTTCGGGCAGCCGCGGACCTGCGACCGGCTGCTGTCGCAGGCGTTCAGCGCGGCCTTCACGGACCGCATGTACCGCTTCGTCAACAACAACGACATCGTGCCGCAGCTCCCCCCGGAGCCCGCCTTCCACCACGTCTCCGCGCTGCGCTACATCGATTCCCAGGGCACGATCCACAACACCATGCCGGTGATCAGCGGCCTGTTCGACCGCGCCAAGGGGCTCACCGCCGATGTGTTCGCGCCCGCCTCCGACGGCGTCCGCGACCACTTCATGAAGGCGTACATCAACGCATTGGAGAAGAACCAGAACTGACCGGCTGGGTGAGGTTGACGGCGTTGCCGTCCGGGTCCTGGATGTGGGCCACCCGCTGGCCCCACGGCATGTCATTGGCCGGGCCGCGCACCGTGCCGCCAAGGGGCGCGACCCGTTCCAGGAGGTGGTCCACATCCTCGACCGCGAAGCTGAGCAGGATGCGGGTCGGGGTGCCGGTCTCGACGTCCTTGTCCGCCACGATGCCCAGCTCCGAGCCGCCGAGCCGCAGCCCGACGAAGAAGAGCGGCCCCTCTTCGGGCACACGGGTGAACTCCTCGGCGCCGAGCAGTTCGCGGTAGAAGCTCCGCAGCCGGTCGGCGTCGGGGGTGACGATCACGGGCTGGAGAGCGGCGGGGGGCGTGGTGTCGGGCACGGTGTCCTCCTGTTGCGAGGTGCAGGGAACTACGGGACTCCAGGGTCCGGGGAGGTGGGCCGCTGGGTCCGGGGAGGTAGACCGCGCCCGAGGGGCGGATTCATCGGTCCGGGTGGGACGCGGTGGACGGGGTGCGGGTGAAGGTGACGTCGGCAGCCCGGGCAACGATCTCCACCTCGTCGCCCAGGGCCCATTCTGCGGCGCGGGAGGACAGCGCCGCCGGGACGACATCGCTGATGCCCGGGGCCGCCGGGATGTCGTAGGTGGCGTGTGCGTCGTGCGGCAGAACGACCCGGAAGTCGCGGTCCAGGGCGGTGCGGGCGGTCGCGGCGACGCACATCTCGGAGAGAACTCCGCAGATGGCCAGCGCCTGGACGTCGGCGTCGGCGAGCAGGGCGCCCAGCTCGGTGCCCTCGAAGCCGTCGTCCTCCGCCTTGCGGACCACGACCTCGCGGGGGCCCGGCTCGACGGGCAGATGGAGTTCCCAGCCGGGCGTGTGCGGCTCGTCGGCGGTTCCGGGCTCACCGTCGTTCTGCAGATGCACGACGAGGGCGCCGGCGGCTCGGGCCCCGGCGAGCAGGTCGCGGCTCCGGTCGAGCACCCGCGCGGCGTCGGGCACCGCCTCGTCGCCCGCGACAAAGGCCGACTGCAGATCGATGAGGAGGAGGGCGTCGACGGGGAGGAGGGGGCCGGCCGGGTGAACCGGCGCGCCGGTCGCGGTGACGGCAGGCGTCTCGGGAGCCGTCCCCGCGGGCTGCGTCTCGGCCCCGGCCCCGGGTCGCGTCTCGGCCCCGGAGTGCGTCGCGGCGTGCGTCCCGGTCGTGGTGCTGGTCGTGGTCATGGTGGCCATGGTGCGTCGCGTGGGTGGGCGGTGATCACCGAGCACGGCGGGATCCGGCCAGGGACTTCACCCCAGCGGAAGGTCAAGGACGTCACACCGCCGGAGGTCACACAGGCCCTGTCGCCGCACGTCGGCCTGTGCGGACACGCGCCGCTGAGCCGTCCGGGCTCACCTCGTTGCCATGGTCATCGACCGGGCGGATCATCCGGTCGAGCACACCGTACGCACGTACTCGCCACAGGTACGCGCCGCACGCACTCGGCGCAGGTACTCGCCCCGCACAGCGGCCGTGTACGCGCCGTACGGACTCACGGAACGACGCACAAGGACGACCTGAGGAGAGCCGCCGTGGGACCAGCCGCCGTCAATGGCTACTGCGCACCGCAGTTCGCCGGCGTACGGGAAGCGTTCGAGCGGAACTTCGACGACCAGGGCGACGTCGGCGCGGCGGTCGCGGTGACCGTGGACGGCGCACGGGTGGTCGACCTGTGGGGCGGCCACGCGGACGCCGATCGGACCCGCGCCTGGGAGCGCGACACCCTCGTGAACGTCTACTCGACGACCAAGGGCATGACCGCGCTGTGCGCCCATCTCCTCGTGGACCGGGGCGAGTTGGATCTCGACGCGCCGGTCGCCCGCTACTGGCCGGAGTTCGCGCAGGCCGGCAAGCAGGACATACCCGTACGCTGGCTGCTCAGCCATCGCGCCGGGCTGATCGCGCCCGGTGAGCCGCTGCCCGCGGGGCGCGCCTACGACTGGGAGCGGGTCTGCGCCGACCTGGCGGCCACCGCGCCGTGGTGGGAGCCGGGCACCGCTCAGGGCTACCACGCGGTGACCTTCGGCTACCTCGTCGGCGAGGTGGTCCGGCGGATCACCGGGCAGTCCCTCGGCGCGTTCCTGCGCAGCGAGATCACCGGGCCGCTGGGCGCGCGGGTGTTCATCGGGACCCCCGCCGAGGAGCACGCCTCCTGCGCGGACATGATCGGGCAGCTGGACGAGGCACGGCTCGGGGAGCGGTTGCCCGGCGCGCCGAAGCCGCCGTTCCGGTCGATCACCGATCATCCGCTGACGGCCGTGCTGCTGGCGCTGACCTATATCCCCACCGGCGACGTCAACAGCGCCGCCTACCGCTCGGCCGAGATCCCCGCGGGCAACGGGCACGCCACCGCCCGTGGGCTGGCGACGGTGTACGGCGCACTGGCGGGCGGCACCCTCGTCGGCCCGGCCACCCTGGAGGCGATGCGCCGGTCGCAGAGCCTGCCCGGCGAGCACGACCTGGCGCTCGGCGCGCTCGCCCCGGCGGGCTTCGAGCACCGCTGGGGCCTTGGCTACCTGCTCAACCACCACGGCCTGGCGGGCCCCAACCCGCGGGCCTTCGGGCATGGCGGGGTGGGCGGCTCGTACGCCTTCGCCGATCCGGAGAACGGGGTGGCGTACGCCTACGTCATGAACAAGTGCGGCGGCGGCACGACCGGCGACGATCCACGCAACCTCGGCCTGATCGCGGCGGTCTACGCGGCCCTGGAGGGGGTGCGGGGCTGACGCCCCCGGCCGGTTCCAGAGTTTGTCCGATGGGTCGGGGTCGGCCCCGGCCAGGACCCATCGGACAACACACCTAGGGGGTGGCCGACTCGGGCGGCGGCGCGGGCCTCGGGGCGACGGGCGGTTCGCCGGCGGCATCGGTGAGCGCGCGCAGCGAGTCCACGAGTCCGGCGCGCTGGGCGACCGGCAGCCGGGCCACGATCGCGGCGATCTCCGTATGCCGGTGGGCCAGTACGCGCTCGACGAGCGCGCGGCCCTGTGCCGTCAGGCTCAGTACCACCTCCCGGCGGTTGCCGGGATTGGCCTGCCGGGTGACGCTGCCGGCCGCCGCCAGCCGGTCGACCATCCGCATCGCGGTCGACGGATTGACGCCCAGCGCGGCGGCCAGCGTGGCGAGCTTGACCGGGCCCTGTCCGTCCAGCACCACGAGGGCGCGCAGCTGGGGCAGCGTGAGCGAGGGGTCGGTCCGGGCGAGCGCCCGGACCGAGATCCCGACCAGCAGCCGGGAGGCGGTCAGCACCGCGGCGATGACCTCCTCGACGTCTTGATCGAGATCGGCGTCCCGGCCGGGATCGGCGGCCGGGACGGGATCGTCGTCGTGGCCGGATTCATCGTCGTGCCCCATGGCTGCCTTTATACCGCTGACGGCATCGCACCTGGTGACAGGCCCCTGCGGGCGCTGCCGGCGACCGGTGGATCCGCACCGGCGATCGCGGTTGCCCGGCGCAATAATGGGAGGTGCGGCAAGTATCCGGCCCCGGCGCGAGCGCGGTGGGCCCGGGGAGAGGGCGTGGTGACCATGGAACGGGACACCGAGACGGTTCACGAGGCGTATTCGTTCGTCTGCCTGCACTGCGGGCACGGCTGGGAGGAGGAGTACGAGATCCGGCACACCACGGACCTGGCCGGGCATCGGCGTGCCGACTACTTCACCCGCGGCGTCCGGGTCGCGTCCCCGCTGACCCGCAGCGACTGCCCGTCCTGCAACCTCGGCCCGATCCGGATCCTGCGCCCCGGCCGGGTGAACGCGGCCCGTACGTACCTCGCCTGAGGCCGGCTCCCGTCCGTTCGGGTCTGGCGGGCGGACCGGTCGCCGCGCACGCAACGGCCCGCACGGTCCTCGCCGACGCCCCGTCACCACCCCGTGTACAGCAGATGGTTGACCGCCAGCGCCAGTAGCGCCTGCGCCGTCAGCCAGTGGCGCTGCCGGGCGGCGGGCAGCAGGGCGCAGGCCGGCAGGAGCCAGACGGCGAAGGGGAGCCAGATGCGCTCGGTCTCGGCCTTGCTCATGCCGGAGAGGTCGGCGACCAGCAGGGCGAGCAGTGCGGCCATCACGAGGATCGCCAGGCGGTCGGCGGGGCGGTCCACAGGGCCGGTTCCGGCCCGTCCGGTGGTGGGAAGGGTCCGTGCGCGGAGCTGCCGTACGGCGGTGGGGGCGGCCGCCAGGACACGGCGCAGACCGGCGGCCGTCGCCAGGCCGGTGATCAGGACGGTGCAGGCGAGGTTGCCCCAGATCCAGTACGCGTACGGGCGGACCGCCGCGGCGCCCTGGTAGTAGCGCTCCACCAGCAGGCGGTAGCCCTCCCACCAGTCGAAACCGGCGAGGGTGAAGACCGCGGCCACGGCGCCGGCCCCGGCGGCCAGCAGGGGCAGCGGCCGCGCGGTGCGGGCTAGGGCCTGTCCGATGGGTCCTGGCCGGGCCCATCGGACAGGCCCTAGCAGCAGCACCGCGGCGGCGATCAGCGCGATGAGGGTGAGGCCGTAGGAGAGGTAGCAGGTCAGGCCGAAGAGGAGCCCGGAGGCCAGGGCGGCGGCCGCGGGGTGGCGGGTGCGGCGGGTGGCGGCGAGGGCGAGCAGCGCCAGCGACCAGGCGGCGACGGCCGCGAAGTAGCCGTCCGCGGAGGTGCCCACCCACACCGCGGCCGGGGCCGGCGCGAGGAACGGCGCGGCCCGGCGCGCGGTCGGCTCGTCGGTGAGGGCGCGCAGCGCGATGAGGACCGCGGCCGCGGCGGAGGTGCCGACGGTGATGCACCAGGCGCCGGCCCAGGCCCCGCCGCCCAGGCCGATGCGGTCCAGGCCGACGAAGGTGAGCACCGCGGCCGGAGGGTGCCCGGCGACATGGGCGGGCCAGTGGTCGGGCCCTGTGTTGAGGATGTGCGTGGTGAAGTCGCGCAGTGCCGGGCCGAGATCGTCGAAGCGGCGGATGACGGTCAGGTACTCGTACTCGGTGGTGAGGCGGCGGGCGACGCCGGTCTGCCAGCCGTCGACCAGGGCCAGCGACCACGTCCAGGCCAGGGAGGCCGCCCAGCCCGTGAGGACCAGCCGGCGCCAGGGCAGCCGGTCGGCGAGCGGCGGCCCGTAGGCGATCACGAGGACGGCGACCGCGAGTGCGGCGGGGGTGCCGGGGCCCAGGTGCGCGAACCACGAGGCGTACAGCGGCGGCACGTTGACGTGCAGGCTGCCGTTGGCGCGCTGGATGACGGCGCCGACGGCGGCGGCCAGCACGACGAGCAGGGCGCCGGCCGCGGCGGCCAGCAGATCGGCCCGGCGGGCGGCGCGGTCCTCCGGAGTACGGCAGGCATCGGCCGCGTCGGCGCGTTCTTCGGAAGTCGGTCGGGGGGTCACACCGGCACGCTAGGGCGCGAGCGGTGCGACCGGGGCCCGCCGTTCCGCCGACGTCAGAGTTTCGTCATGCGTCGCGGCCCCCTGGGGGCCCGGGTGGCGGCATACCGTCGGAGCGGACCTGCTCGTCCGGGCGGTGCGGCGCCGTCGCGCCGACCGACGAGGGCTCATCGACCGCCGAGGACTCATCATGGGTGCCCACCACCGTCTCGTTCCCCCCACGTCGCCGTCGTTCTGGCGCAGCCCGCTGCGCGGCCCCCGGCTGACCGCGCTGCTCGGTGTGGTGCTGCTGGCCGGGATCACGCTGCTGTTCGTCACCGGCCTGCTCTCGTACGCCGCGTACAACCCGGACCTGGCCGGCGGTGTCAACGACAAGACGCCCGGAAAGGGGCTGCTGGGCTTCTACCTCTTCAGCTGGCCGACCGATCCGCACTGGCTCTACCGGCTCACCCAGGGGGTGCATGTCACGCTCGGCGTCGCGCTGGTGCCGATCCTGCTGGCGAAGCTGTGGTCGGTGATCCCCAAGCTGTTCACGCTGCCGCCGGCCCGGTCCGTCGGGCACGCCCTGGAGCGGGTCTCGCTGCTGCTGCTCGTCGGCGGCGCGCTGTTCGAGTTCGTGACCGGCATCCTCAACATCCAGTTGGAGTACCTCTTCCCGGGGTCGTTCTATCCGCTGCACTTCTACGGCGCGTGGGTGTTCATCGGCGCCTTCGTCGCCCATGTGGTGCTGCGGCTGCCGCGGACCGTACGGGCGGTGCGGGAGCGCACGGACCCGGCAGCGGACGCCGATGACACCGGGCTGGTGGCGGTCCGGCCGGACCGGCCGACGGTGTCCCGGCGCGGTGCGCTGGGGCTGGTCGGCGCCGGATCGCTGCTGCTGCTCGCGACGACCGCCGGGCAGAGCGTCGGCGGCTGGTGGCGGCGGACGGCCCTGCTGGCGCCGCACGGCGGACGCGACCCGGGCGGCGGACCGAACGGCTTCCAGATCAACAAGACGGCCGCGTTCGCCGGGATCAGAGCGCAGGACACCGGCGGCGACTGGCGGCTGACGGTCGAGGGGGGCGGGCGGCGGGTGCGGCTGGACCGCGCCGCGCTGCTGGGGCTGCCGCAGCACGTGTCGGCGCTGCCGATCGCCTGTGTGGAGGGCTGGTCGACGGACGACCAGTTGTGGAGCGGCGTACGGCTGCGCGACCTCGCCGCGCTGGTGGGCCTCGGCGCGCAGCCGCCCGGCCTGCTGGTGGAGTCGCTCCAGTTGCACGGCGCGTTCCGCCGGGCCGCGCTGCGCGACAACCAGGTGCGCGATCCGCGGTCGCTGCTCGCGCTGCGAGTGGGCGGTGCGGAGCTGTCCGCGGACCACGGCTATCCGGCACGGATCATCGTTCCGGCGGCGCCCGGGGTGCTCAACACCAAGTGGGTGTCGCGGCTGACGTTCGGGGAGTGGTGAGGATGCGGCGCACGTGGCGCGAGCGCGTGGGTGGGTGGCGGGAGCGGGCGGTCCGGGCTCTGCGGACGCTGCGGCGTCACCGCTGGTACGGCGAAGGGCCGCTGCATCTGCTGCTGATGCTCGCCTCTTTCGCGCTCACCGGCTACGCGGGGGTGCGGCTGCTGAGCGGCGGGGACTGGCCGCTGGTGGTCGTATGGTTCGTCGGGGCGGCGCTGCTGCACGACCTGGTGCTGCTGCCGCTGTACGCGTGCGCCGACCGCGGCGTGGCGGCGTACACGGCACGGACCGCCCGGCATCCGGCCTGGACCGGGTACGTCCGGGTCCCCGCCGCGCTGTCCGGACTGTTGCTGCTGGTGTGGTTCCCGCTGATCGCGGGCTCGGCGGGGAGCGGCTCGGCGGCGCACTTCGAGACCGCCACCGGGCTGTCCGGCCAGGGGTTCCTGACCCGCTGGCTGCTGATCACCGCGGGGCTGTTCGCGGCCTCGGCCCTGTGGCTGCTGTGCCGTACGGTTCAGCCGCGCCGGGCGGGCGGGGACCGGCGCGGGCGCAGGGAGACGAAGCAGCGGCCGGCCGCCGGGGACTGACCGGGCCGCGCGAAGGTCCACCGCTCGGCGGGCGCCCAGCCGGTGGCGGCCGCGTACCGCAGCAGCGCACGGGTGCCGACCCGGGCCCAGGGGAACGGGGCGCCCGGTGCGCGGTGTCCGTCGTCGTGGCCGTGGCCGAGGAAGGCATGCTGCCCGGTGTCGACCCGGACCTCGACGCGCTCGTCGAGGTCCGCCGGGGCGGTCTCGACTATGAGCAGGCCGGACGGGGCGACGAGTTCGGCCGTCCGGGCGAGCAGGGCACGGGGGTCGCCGCCGATGCCGATATTGCCGTCCAGGAGCAGTGCGGTGCCCCAACTCCCCTCGTCGGGCAGGGGGTCGAAGACGGAGCGGTGCAGCACGGCACCGCCGGTCGCGGCGGTGCGGGCGACCGCGGCCCGGCTGACGTCGATGCCGAGCACCGGCCGGCCCTGTGCGGCGAGTTCGGCGACCAGCCGTCCGGGGCCGCAGCCGATGTCGAGGACGGCGCCCTCGCAGCGGCCGAGCGCCGACAGGTCGGCGGCGTCCGCCCGCGCGCACCAGCGCTCGACCTCCAGCGGCAGCAGCCACCCGTCGGTACGGCGCAGGAAGAGCGGGCCGCGACCGCTGCGGAGGGCGTCGGCGTACGGGTCCGCTCCCCAGGAGGCGGTGCCGGGCGGAGCGGTCGCCGGCGGCACGGCGGCGCTCATCGGCCGCCGGCCCGGGTCAGCCGGGCGAGGGTGGCGGCGAACCGTCCGCCGGGTGCCGCGGCCGCGACCCGCTCGGCGTCGTCCGCGGTGTCGACGTCGCACAGCGGCGGCAACTCCGCCACCCGGAGTCCGGCGGCGGTCAGCCGGGCCCGCTGGACGGCCCCGGTGCGGTCGGTGGACATGGGGACGCCGCGCAGCAGCCGGGGGTCGGGCACGGCCAGGCCGAGCGCCCAGAATCCGCCGTCCTCGGCCGCGCCGAACCAGGCGTCGCAGTCGTCCCATGCACCCACGTCCGTTACGGGGGCGAGGAGTCGGGGGGTGACCTGCGGGGTGTCCATGCCGATCAGCAGGGTCGGTCCGGTGCTGTCGGCGAAGGCTCGGGCGAGCCGCTCGTCGAGGCCGCCGCCGCCCTGCGGCCGCACGTCGAAGCCGGCCGGCAGCCAGCTTCCCGGCCGGCCGTCGAGCACCAGCACCCGTCGCCGGGCGGGCACGGCGCGGACGGCCCGGAGGGTGTCGTACAGCGCGGCCTCGGCCAACTGGGCGGCCTCGGCGGGGGTGTACGGCGGGGTGAGCCGGGTCTTGACCCGGCCGGGCACCGGCTCCTTGGCGATGACCAGGACCGTGGTCGGCCCGCGGCCCACCGGCGGCTCCGGGCGGTCGGGCGCGGTCATCGGGCCGCCTCCTTCGTACGGGGCGTCAGCGGCGGCTGGGTCAGGACGCCGCGCATATCGCGGACCGCGTGCCAGGTGCCGCGCCAGGTGCCGGTGACCTTCGAGCGGCCGGTACGCGGCCGGTAGGGCACATCGCGCTCCTCGACGCGCCAGCCGGCGTCGGCGGCCCGGACGACCATCTGGAGCGGGTAGCCGCTGCGGCGGTCGGTCAGGCCGAGGCCGAGCAGCGCGGTGCGCCGGGCGGCGCGCAACGGGCCGAGGTCGTGCAGCCGCAGCCCGGTGCGGCGGCGCAGCATCCGGGCCAGCGCGAGGTTGCCGGCTCGGGCGTGCGGCGGCCAGGCGCCGCGCCCCTGGGGTCGCCGGCGGCCCAGCACCAGATCGCTGTCACCGTCGCGGACGGCGGCCACGAACGGGGCGAGCAGCGCCGGGTCGAGGGAGGCGTCGCAGTCGCAGAAGCAGACGATGTCCGCCTCGGCGGCCAGCAGTCCGGCGTGGCAGGCGGCGCCGAAGCCGCGGCGCGGTTCGTGGACGACGGTGGCGCCCAGGTCGCGGGCGATCTCGGCGGAGCCGTCGGTGGAGCCGTTGTCCACGACGATCGCCCGCCAGCCGGCCGGGATGCGCGCCAGTACCCAGGGCAGCGCGGCGGCCTCGTCGAGGCAGGGCAGCACGACGTCCACCGGGGCGGGGCGGGCGGCACCCGCCGCGGCACCGGTCGCCCCGGTCACCGCGGCCGCCGGACCGGCCGCCGGACCGGCCGCCGGGCGCATCTCCTCCCGGGCGAACTCCGTCATCCCTTCGGCGAATCCGATCTCCGCCCGCCAGCCGAGGTCCTCGGCGATCCGCCGCGACGACGCCGTGATGTGCCGTACGTCGCCCAGCCGGTACTCCCCCGTCACCACCGGCGCCGGGCCGCCGTATGCCGCGGCCAGGGCGTGCGCCATCTCGCCGACGGTGTGCGGCTGCGAGCTGCCCGTGTTGTACGCGGTCAGGGTGTCCGGCGCCCGCTCCGGCAGGGCCTCCAGCGCCACCGCGTTGGCCGCCGCGATGTCCCGTACGTGGACGAAGTCCCGCCGCTGGCCCCCGTCCTCGTAGACGGTCGGTGCCTCGCCGCGGGCCAGTGCCGAGCGGAAGAATGAGGCGACGCCGGCATACGGGGTGTCGCGTGGCATTCCGGGCCCGTAGACGTTGTGATAGCGCAGCGAGACGGCCCGGCCGCCGGTCGCCCGCGCCCAGGAGGCGGCCAGATGCTCCTGGGCGAGCTTGGTGGCGGCGTAGACGTTGCGCGGATCGGTGGGCGCGTCCTCGTCGACCAGCCCCGGTCCGAGCTGCGCACCGCACTGCGGGCAGCGCGGCTCGAACCGCCCGGCGGCCAGCTCGTCGGCGGCGCGCGGGCCGGGCCGCACCACACCGTGTCCGGGGCAGGTGTAGCGCCCCTCCCCGTAGACCACCATCGACCCGGCGAGCACCAGCCGGCGCACGCCCGCGTCGGCCATCGCGGCCAGCAGCACGGCCGTCCCCAGGTCGTTGCAGCCGACGTAGCCGGGCGCGTCGGCGAAGTCCTTGCCCAGGCCCACCATCGCCGCCTGGTGGCAGACCGCGTCGATGCCCCGCAGGGCCGCGTCGACGGCCGCCCGGTCGCGTACGTCCGCGACGATGCGGTGCTCCTGCGGGCGGGGCGGCGGGGGCTCGGGGTGTGCCGAGGGCAGCAGTGCGTCGAAGACCACGGGCTCGTGGCCGCGCGCGCGGAGCGCGGCGACGACCTGCGATCCGATGAATCCGGCGCCGCCGGTGACCAGTACTCGCATGCCGGTCACGCTAAGCGTGACCGGGCCCTGCGGCGCGCGCCACGACCGCCGCGTCACGGGTCCGTAAGAATCGGCGGCCGTCTGCACGGTGCGCTGCGGGCCACTGCGATTCGGTAACAGGCCCATTCGAGGTATTTCGGTACGGCATAGGTTGCATATGCTCAGGTCGGGGGTCGGGGGGCCGATTTTGGACACTCCGACGGCCGACGGCCCGCCCCCGTAACCCGATCACCGGACACGACACCGTCGGAGAACACCTTGGCCGTGGAGAACGGGGAGCTGTGCACCGGCTCCCGTGTGCTGTCCGTACTCCCCTACACGGTGATGGCCGTGGTCAGCGTCGTCGACCTCACCGCGGGCCCGGAAGTGGGCTTTCTGCCCCTGGTGTCCCTGGGGCCCGCGTTCGCCGGACTGGTGGGCGGCTGGCGGCGCACCGCTCTCGTCGGACTCACGGCGTTCGTCCTCTGCCTCGGCCTGGGCGTCTACGACGGCCTGTTCGAGAGCCGGCGCGGGCTGATCGCGCTGCTGTCGGTGACCGGGGTGACCGCGGCCGGTGTGGTCGCCGCGGTGATGCGGCAGCGCCGCGAGGCGGAGCTGGCCAGCGTCCGTTCGATCGCCGAGGTCGCCCAGCGGGTGCTGCTGCGCCCCGTGCCGCGCAGCGCGGGCCCGCTGCGGATCGCGGTCTCCTACACCTCGGCGGTGGCCGAGGCCCGGATAGGCGGCGATCTGTACGAGGTGGTGACCTCGCCCGCCGGTGTACGGATCATCGTCGGCGACGTCCAGGGCAAGGGCCTGGAGGCCGTGGAGAGCGCGGCGGTGGTGCTGGGCGCCTTCCGGGAGGCCGCGCACGACGAGCCGGATCTGCCGGCCGTCGGCGAACGCGTCGAACGGGCCCTGAACCGCCATCTGTCCGGCGAGCGGTTCGTCACGGCGGTGCTCGCCGAGATCGGTGACGGGCCGCGGGCGACGCTGCTCAACTACGGCCATCCGGCCCCGCTCGTCGTCCGCCCCGCCGGCACGGTCGCCTTCGCCGCACCGCCCGACCGGGCCCTGCCGCTCGGCCTCACGCTGGCCGGCTCCGGTGCCCCGCTCCCCTACGAGGTGCCGTTCACCCCCGGCGACCAGCTGCTGTTCTACACCGACGGGGTCACCGAGGCCCGCGATGCGACGGGCCGCTTCTACCCCCTCGACGAGCGCTCCGCGCTGCTGAAGGACCCCGACCCGGAGGCCGCGCTGCGCTCGGTCCGCGAAGACGTGGTCGAGCACGCCGAGGGGCCGCTCCACGACGACGCGGCGATGCTGCTGGTGCGCTACCGGGAATCCCGCTGAACCGGCGTCACTCCAGAGGCGGCCCCGTGGAGTGACGCCGGTTCCGCCGCGGCGTGTGCGGAGGCGGCGAGGGGCCGGCGCCGCCTCCGGGGCGGTCAGCGGTGGGAGAGGAAGACCGTCTCCTCGTGCGCGCCGTCCGCCGAGTGCCGCAGCCGGATGTCGAAGCAGTACCGGCCGGGCCCGTCCGGTTCGGCGAGCAGGGTGCGCGCACGGGCGGCGGGCAGCCTCGTCAGCAGCGGGTCGGCGGCGTGGGCGGTCCGGTGCTCGGGGAAGTAGACGCGGGTGAAGAGGTGCTGGATCAGTCCCCGGGCGAAGAGGCATACGGCGAGGTACGGCGCGGCGTCCGGGCGGCCGGCGGGGGCGGCCGCGGGCAGGGTGCGCAGGGCGTAGCGCCCGTCGGCGTCGGTGGGGACGCGGCCGAAGCCGGTGAAGTCCACGCCGTCGCGGCCGAGGAGCGCGCCGGTGGCCGGGTCCTGGCGCAGCGAGCCGGGCGCGCCGGTCAGGCTGCCGTCGGGTGCCGCCTGCCAGAACTCCAGCAGCGCGTCGGGCACCGGGGCTCCGGCTCCGTCCCGTACGCGGCCGTGCACGGTGATCGTGTCGGGGTGGCCGGCCGGCGCGATCCGCTCGCCGCCGGGGAACGGGAGCGCGTTGCCGTAGAACGGGCCGATGGTCTGCGCCGGTGTCGGTGCGGGCGGGGCGGCGTCGGGCGCGGTGCCGGAGTCCGGCCGGGTGGTGGCACGGGGCATCAGCGGCCCTCCTCGATCCAGGTGGCGGACGGGCCGTCCAGGACGATGTCCCAGCGGTAGCCCAGGAACCGTTCGGGGTCGGACAGTGCGTGGTCGTAGGTGGCCACCAGGCGGGCGCGGGCGGCGGGGTCGGTGACCGAGCCGAGGACCGGGTCGTACGGCAGGAGCGGGTCGCCGGGGAAGTACATCTGGGTGATCAGCCGCTGGGTGAACGCCGAGCCGAAGAGCGAGAAGTGGATATGGGCTGGGCGCCAGGCGTGGTCGTAGGTGTCCAGCGGATAGGCGCCGGGCTTGATGGTGGTGAAGGCGTAGCGGCCCTCGTCGTCGGTCAGCGCGCGGCCGGTGCCGGTGAAGTTCGGGTCCAGCGGGGCCGGGTGCCGGTCGCCCCGATGGGCGTACCGGCCGGCGGCGTTGGCCTGCCAGATCTCGACGAGCTGGCCGCGCACGGGGCGGCCGGCGCGGTCCAGGACGCGGCCGGTGACGGTGATGCGCTCGCCGAGGGGTTCGCCGGTGTGCCGGCGGGTGAGGTCGGCGTCGAGCGCGCCGACGTCCGTGCCACCGAAGACGGGTCCGTGCAGCTCGACGGCCTCCGGGTCGGCGCGGTGGTCGATCTCGACCGGCGGCCGCTGGGGTTGGCGGATTGTGCTGCCGCGGTACGGGATGTGCTCGGGGGCGGGGGCGGGGGCGGGGTGCTCGGGGACGCGTGGGCCGGCGAGGTCGGTGGGCTGCGGGGTCGGGGCCATATGCCGTCTCCCTGCGGTTGCGGACGGGCGGGGGCAAGGCGTACGTGGCCACTGAAGCAGCCCCTGCCACCGGAGCGACAGGCGATACCAGGACGACCGCACTCAGCCGGCGCGTTCCTCGCCGGTGCCGCTCCCGTCCGCATCGGCGTCTTTGTCCCCGCCCCCGTCGCCGTCCCGCTCCGCCGCGCGGCGCGCGTTCTCCTCGCGCTCCTCGCGCGCCGCGGCGGTGGCGACCGACGGCCACACCCGGTCGAGTGAGGCGTTCATCGCGGCGCCGACCAGGACCGCGAAGGCGGACACCCCGATCCACAGCAGTACCGCGACCGGCGCGGCCAACGACCCGTAGATCGTGGGGCCCTCCACCGTCGAGGTGAGGTAGAGCCGCAGCAGGAAGCTACCCAGCACCCAGATGGCGAGGGCGACCACCGCCCCCGGAATGTCCTCCTGCCAGGGCGACCGGACGGGTACGGACAGGTGGTAGAGCGTGGTGAGGAAGGCGACGGACACCAGCAGGACGAACGGCCAGTACAGCACCCGGATGATCTGCTCACTGGCCGGCAGCCAGCTCACGACGGTGTCGGGCCCGGCCACCATCAGCGGCAGCGCGACGGCGCCGACGACCAGCCCGCCCAGGTAGAGCGCGAACGCCAGCAGCCGGGTCCTGACGATGCCGCGCCGGCCGTCGAGCCCGTACATGATGGTGATGGTGTCGACGAAGACGTTCAGCGCCCGGGAGCCGGACCACAGGGCGATGGCGAAGCCGAGGGAGATGACGTCGGGGCGGCGGCCGGTGAAGACGTCGTCCAGCAGGGGCCGGGCGATCTGCTGCACGCCCTTGCCGGACAGCACGGTGCCGGCGGCGGCGAGGATGCGCTCGCGGACGGCGTCGATCGTGTCGTGCCCGATCCACGCCTGGGTGTAGCCGAGCACGCCGAGGAGTCCGAGGATCAGCGGCGGCAGCGACAGCAGGCACCAGAACGCGGCCTCGGCGGCCAGACCGGTGACGCGGTAGGTCATGCAGGAGTGGACGATGTCCTTGAACAGCAGCCAGGCCAGCCGGCGCTTGGAGACATTGCGGTACAGCACACGGGCCCTGGTCAGACGCCCCGCGGGCCGCTCGGTTGGTTCGTTTGCCGGCTGCACCTCCTTACCGTATCCGGCATGGCAGCCACCACTCACACGGTCACCAACCAGCCCCCGCCGCTGGTCGGCTACGACGTCTTCGGCAGCGACCCGGCCCTCACCGAGGGCGTCGCCCGGTACCTCGACGGCGCCCGGCTCGCGGAGGTACGGGCGGAACTGAGCCTGCTGGGGAAGGCGGCCGGTTCGGCGCACGCCCAGCGCTGGGGCGAGCAGGCCAACGCCCATCCGCCGGTCCTGCACACCCACGACCGGTTCGGCCACCGCATCGACGAGGTGGAGTTCCACCCGGCCTGGCACCGGCTGCTGGGCCACGCCGTCTCGGCGGGCCTGACCGACGCCTGGTCCCGGCCCGACGGCCACCTCCGCCGCACCGCCGGCTTCCTGGTGTGGACCCAGGCCGAGGCCGGACACGGCTGCCCGCTGTCGATGACCCATGCGGCGGTGCCCACGCTGCGCGCCGAACCGGAGTTGGCGGCCGTATGGGAGCCGCTGCTCACCTCGCACATCTACGCGCACGAGCTGCGGCCGGTCGCCGAGAAGGGCGGTGCGCTGGCGGGCATGGCCATGACGGAGAAGCAGGGCGGCAGCGACGTACGGGCCAACACCACGCGCGCCGAGCCGCTGGCCGCGCCCGGCGAGTACGTGCTGACCGGGCACAAGTGGTTCTGCTCGGCGCCGATGTCGGACGCCTTCCTGGTGCTGGCGCAGGCGCCCGGCGGGCTCACCTGCTTCCTGCTGCCGCGGGTGCTGCCGGACGGCGGCCGCAACGCGTTCCGCATCCAGCGGCTGAAGGACAAGCTCGGCAACCGCTCGAACGCCTCGGCGGAGGTCGAGTTCGACGGGCGGAGCTGGGCGCGCCGGGTCGGTGAGGAGGGGCGCGGGGTGGCGACGATCATCGAGATGGTCGCGGCGACCCGGCTGGACTGTGTGACCGCCTCGGCCGCGGTGATGCGGCAGGCGGTGGCGCAGGCGCTGCACCACACGGCGTACCGGGAGGCGTTCGGCGGCCGGCTGATCGACCAGCCGCTGATGCGCAATGTGCTGGCCGACCTGGCGCTGGAGTCGGAGGCGGCGACCACGCTCGCCCTGCGGCTGGCGGCCGCCTACGACGGCGGCGGCGAGCAGGACCGGCAGCTGCTGCGGCTCGCGGTCCCGGCGGCGAAGTACTGGGTGACCAAGCGGTGCACGCCGATGGTCGCGGAGGCGCTGGAGTGCCTGGGCGGCAACGGCTACGTCGAGGAGTCGGGCCTGCCGCGGCTGCTGCGCGAGGCGCCGCTGAACTCGATCTGGGAGGGCTCCGGCAACGTCCAGGCGCTGGACGTGCTGCGCGCCCTGCGCCACGACCCCGGGCCGCTGGACGCCTTCCTGACCGAGATCGGCACCGCGCGGGGTGCGGACCACCGGCTGGACCGGGCGATCCGGGGGCTGCTCACCGAACTCGCCGACCTGGAAGGCATCGAGGCCCGGGCCCGGCGGCTGGTGGAGCGGATGGCGCTGGTGCTCCAGGGCTCGCTGCTGGTGCGGTACGCACCGCCCGAGGTCGCGGACGCGTTCTGCGCCTCCCGGCTGGGCGGCGACGCGGGCGCCGCGTTCGGGACGCTGCCGCACACACTGGATCTCGCGGCGATCGTGGCGCGGGCGCGGCCGGTCCCGGACGACGCGCCCTGAGCGGCGTCGGCCCGTGGAGCCGGCGGCGCGGCGGCGGTTCCACGTCACCTCCGGGCCGTTGCCTCGCGGGGGGACGGGGACAGGGGGTTACCGCCGCCGCGCCCGTCGGGGAGCGGTGCCGCGCCGACTCGGCACCGCTCCCGGTCTTGGGGGCCGCTAGGGCGGGTCCGGCGGGTCGTCGGACGGGTCCGCCGCGGTGCGCCCGCGCAGCGCCGCGTCGACGGCCATGATGATCTCGCCGTCCGGTGTGCCCGGCGGGAAGGCCGCCAGCACCCCGCGCGCCTCGTAGTAGCGCAGGACCCGGCAGACCTCACCCGTGCCGTTCCACTCGGCACCGTGCAGCACCACGACGAGGTCGGCGAAGGCCAGTGCGGGCAGCAGACCGCCGACACCGGCCACCCGGTCGAGCAGTTGGGGGGCGCCGTCGATGACATAGCCGTCGGCGGGCAGCGGCTGACGTCTGATCAGGACGTCGACCGCGGGCAGCCGGGCGACCTTGTAGTGGCCGGCGAGCCGGGCGGCGCGTGTGATCCGCGCCCCCTCGCTCGCTCCGATCACCACGACACGCGGAGCAGCGGCCACCATGGTGAGCCCCCCTCGCACCGTGCCGACGTCGCGCCGCGGCCGATGGAGTCCCGACGTCACCGGCGGCTTCGCCGACGGGTGACCGGCGTACCGCGCGGCGGCGGGAAGCCATCGGCCGCTCGGCCCAGCGTCCCGGTTACGCGTCATAGGCCACAACGGTTGCAATGCGTTGCAGCGCACACTCCGGATCTGGACAATGGCGCCTCCGGGACGGCCTGGTGACGGCACGATGGGCACCGCCCGGTGGACCGCACAACGGAGAACAGCGTGAGCGACAGACCGATCCACAGCGCCATCTGGTCGGCCCAGGACATCCGCTCGACCACCCGCCGCCTCGCCACCGTGCACGAGGCGGCGCTCACGGGCGAGGCGTTACCCGGCGCACCGCCGGAGTCGCCCCGCGCGGTCATCGGCGAGTCCTGGCGCCGGGTGCTGGGCTCCGGCGTGGACCCGGATCGCGATAGCTCCCAACTCCTTTTGTCCGTCGCGGAGTTGGAGCACCGTCGGCAGAAGTCGCAGCTGGCGACGGTGCTGCCGGTGCTCAACGAGGGGCTGCTGGCGACGGCCGACGCGGCCCAGCAGATCATGGTCGTCACCGACGCCGAGGGCCGGGTGCTGTGGCGGGAGGGCAGCGCCCCGGTCCGGCGGATGGCCGACCGGCTGGGCTTCGACAAGGGCGCCGACTGGACCGAGGGCGTGGTCGGCACCAACGCCATCGGCACCGCGCTGGTGGCCCGCCGCCCGGTGCTGGTGCACTCCGCCGAGCACTTCGTGCGCAGCCACCAGCAGTGGACCTGTGCCGCGGCACCGCTGCACGACCCGCGCGACGGCCGTCTGCTGGGCACCGTGGACATCAGCGGACCGGCGCACACCTTCCACCCCACGACGCTGTCCCTGGTCTCGGCGGTCGCCCGGCTCGCGGAGGGCGAGCTGCGCACCCGCCACCACACGTCCCTGGAGCGGCTGCGGTCGAGTGCGGCGCCGGTGCTGGCGCGGCTCGGCGGGCGGGCGCTGGCCGTCGACCCGAACGGCTGGGTCGTCGGCGTGACGGGCCTGACGCCGCCGGAGCGGGTGGCGCTGCCCAAGGCGCCCGAGGCCGGGCCGCTGTGGCTGCCGCGCTACGGGATGTGCGCCCTGGAACCGCTGCCCGGCGGCTGGCTGATCCGGGTCGGCCGGCCGGAGCCGGAGGCCGGGCCGAGCCGGGTGGTGCTGGACGTCAGCGGACGCGACGGTGCCACGGTCACGGTCAGCGGGCCGGCCGGCAGCTGGTCGCACGCGCTGACCCCGCGCCATGCCGAGCTGCTGTTCGTGCTCGCCGCGCATCCGCGGGGGCGCAGCGCCGCCGAACTGGCCGAGGACCTGTTCGGCGACGGGAGCCGCACGGTCACGGTGCGGGCCGAGCTGTCCCGCCTGCGCCGCCATCTCGGGGGCGTGCTGGCGCACCGGCCGTACCGCTTCGCCGACGGGGTGGCGGTGGAACTGCTGCCGCCGCCCCGGCTCGCGGAGCTGCTGCCGCAGTCGACGGCGCCGGCGGTGGTCGCGGCGCGGCGGGGGTGAGGGCGCGCGGCGCGGGCCAAGCGGTGCGCGCGGGGAGATCCGTCCGCCACCCGTTCGACGGGCTGCGCTCGCCGCCGCCCCGGCCGCGGCCTAGCGTGCCGACCGGGGCCGCGCACTCCCCGGCACGCGGCCGCGGGAGGTGAGCGATGGGCGCGGCGGGCTCGCCGAGGACACCGGAAGCGGCCCCGGGGCAACCGGCGGGCGGGCGGCGGCCCCGGTGGGGCGCGCTGGTGCTGGTCGGTCTCGTCGGGTTCGGCATGCTGCGCCACGGGCTGTCCGGCGAGGCGGACGGCCCGCCGCAGCCGGACGCCGCCACCTCCCTCTTCTCCGGCGACGCGCCGCCCGGTGGCCCCGCCCCGCCGCCGCTGCCGCGCTCCGCCCCCTCGCTGGTGGCGATCCCGTCGATCGGGGTGTCCGCCCCGGTGCTGCCGCTGGGGCTGGACGCGGACGGCTGGATCGCGGCGCCGCCGGCGTCGGACGCCCATCTGGCGGGCTGGTACCGGGCGGCCCCCTCTCCCGGGGAGCGCGGTACCGCCGTCCTGGTCGGCCATGTCGACAGCGCCAGCGGGCCGGCGGTCTTCTACGGGCTGGGCTCCCTGGAGAAGGGGAGGACGATCCGGGTGACCCGTGAGGACGGGCGGATCGCGGTCTTCGAGGTCTACGGCGTCCGGGTCTTCGGCAAGCGCGACTTCCCCGCCCGAAAGGTCTACCAGGACACCGGGCGCCCCGAGCTGCGCGTGCTGACCTGCGGTGGGACGTACTCCGCGGGCTCGGGCTACACGGGCAACGTGGTGGTCTTCGCCAGAATGGTGAAGAGCGGGTAGCGACACCGGTCGGGCAGCGGCACGCACCACCGCGCCGTCCACACGGTGAGCCGATGTCTCACGATCCGGATGGTGCGCCGCCGCACGGTACGGCGGCGGCGCCGTTCCGGCCCGCGGCCCGGATCCGGCCGCCGCGGGCCGGTGTGATGTGCTGGCCGCATGAGCCTCTCGGTCACCACCTGGTACCTCGAACAGACCGCACCCGCGGACCTGTCCCCCGCGCAGGAGCCGCCGGCCGAGCAGGGCGTCCGCATCGTCCGGTCCGAACGGCCGTCGCCCGAATTCAGCCGGTTCCTCTATACGGCGGTCGGCGGCGACGTCGCCTGGACCGACCGGCTCGCGTGGCCGTACGCGCGGTGGGCGGAGTACCTGGGGCGGCCGGGCGTGGAGACCTGGGTGGCGTACGAGCGGGGGACGCCCGCCGGGTTCATCGAGCTGGAAGCGGCCCGGGACGGATCCGTGGAGATCGTCTACTTCGGGCTCATCCCGGCCTTCCGGGGGCGCCGGATCGGCGGGCACCTGCTGGCGTACGGGATCGAGCGGGCCTGGGACCTGGCCGAGCGCTGGCCGGGGCAGGCCCCGACGAAGCGGGTGTGGCTGCACACCTGCTCCCTGGACGGCGCGCACGCGATGGCGAACTACCAGCGGCGGGGCTTCCGGCTGTACGACACCACCGTGACCGAGGAGCCCGACGCACCGGCCCCGGGACCCTGGCCGGGTGCGGGCCCGCTCGTCGCACCGCACACCCCCTCCGAGGCGTGATCAACACCACATCGTCCCGTCATGCGAGACGTCCATGTCCATATCCTGGATAACGGTGGACTGGCCCGAGAACGGCGTGCCACGCTTCCGTCATGTCTCGAGCTGGAATTGCCTTGGTGAGTCGGCGGCACGTCGACCTCGGCCGCATGTCCAGCGCCATTTGTCGGGCGGGCTGAGGCTGCACCCACCTGGGGCGATCGCCCCCGGACAGCACCCAGCACCACCGCACACCCCGCCGTCCCCATCGTCGCGGACGCGCTGAGACCCCACGATCCGCAGATCCACCGCCGACGCGTCCCCACGCGCCGCACTTCGGTGTGTCCGCGCAGGTCACCGTGGGCGCCCGGCGCCGGTCCCGATCACTTGAGCCCGCCCAGAAGGACGTACGCCCATGGCCGCCACCCCAGATGCCCCCCAGCCTTCGGCCGGGGGTGCCCGCTCCGCAGCCACCACCCGCCGCAAGGCCGGACGCCACCGCGGCGAGGGCCAGTGGGCAGTGGGTCACTACACGCCCCTGAACGGCAACGAGCAGTTCAAGAAGGACGATGACGGTCTCAATGTGCGGACACGCATTGAGACGATCTACTCCAAGGCCGGATTCGACTCGATCGACCCCAACGACCTGCGCGGGCGGATGCGCTGGTGGGGCCTGTACACCCAGCGCAAGCCCGGGATCGACGGCGGCAAGACCGCGATCCTGGAGCCGGAGGAGCTGGACGACAAGTACTTCATGCTGCGGGTCCGCGTCGACGGCGGCCGGCTGAGCGTGGCGCAGCTGCGGGCCATCGGCGAGGTCTCCGAGCAGTACGCCCGCGGCACCGCGGACATCACCGACCGGCAGAACATCCAGCTGCACTGGATCCGCATCGAGGACGTCCCCGCCATCTGGGAGAAGCTGGAGGCCGTCGGGCTCTCCACGACCGAGGCGTGCGGTGACTGCCCGCGAGTGATCATCGGTTCCCCGGTCGCCGGCATCGCGGCGGACGAGATCATCGACGGCACCCCGGCCGTCGACGAGATCCACGACCGCTACATCGGCAGCAAGGAGTTCTCCAACCTGCCGCGGAAGTTCAAGACCGCGATCTCCGGCTCGCCGGTCCAGGACGTGGTCCACGAGATCAACGACGTCGCCTTCGTCGGTGTCGTCCACCCCGAGCACGGCCCTGGCTTCGACCTCTGGGTCGGCGGCGGGCTCTCCACCAACCCCAAGCTCGCCCAGCGCCTGGGCACCTGGGTGCCGCTGGACGAGGTCGCGGACGTCTGGGCCGGTGTCGTCGGGATCTTCCGGGACTACGGCTACCGCCGGCTGCGCACCCGCGCCCGGCTGAAGTTCCTGATGGCCGACTGGGGTCCGGAGAAGTTCCGCCAGGTACTGGAGGACGAGTACCTCCAGCGCAAGCTGGTCGACGGCCCGGCGCCCGAGCAGCCGCTCTCCAAGTGGCGCGACCACATCGGTGTGCACCAGCAGCAGGACGGCCGCTTCTACGTGGGCTTCGCCCCGCGCGTCGGTCGGGTCGACGGCACCACCCTCACCAAGATCGCCGAACTCGCCGCCGCGCACGGCTCCGACCGGCTGCGCACCACCGTCGAGCAGAAGATGATCATCCTCGACGTCGAGCAGGACCAGGTCGACTCGCTGGTCGCCGCGCTGGAGGCACTGGACTTCCAGGTCAACCCCTCGCCGTTCCGGCGCGGCACGATGGCCTGCACCGGTATCGAGTTCTGCAAGCTCGCCATCGTCGAGACCAAGGGCCGGGGCTCCTTGCTCATCGACGAACTGGAGCGCCGGATGCCGGACTTCCAGGAACCGATCACCATCAACCTCAACGGCTGCCCGAACGCCTGCGCCCGCATCCAGGTCGCGGACATCGGCCTCAAGGGGCAGCTGGTGCTGGACGACGACGGCAACCAGGTCGAGGGCTACCAGGTGCACCTGGGCGGCGCGCTGGGCCTGGAGCCCGGCTTCGGCCGCAAGGTGCGCGGTCTGAAGGTCACCGCCGACGAACTCCCCGACTACGTCGAGCGGGTGCTGCGCAACTTCGAGGCACAGCGCGAGGAGGGCGAGCGGTTCGCCACCTGGGCCGCCCGCGCGGAAGAGGGTGCGCTGAAGTGAGCGAACGCGCCGCGCCCTTCTACTGCCCGTACTGCGGGGACGAGGACCTGCTGCCTTCCGAGGAGGGCCACGGGGCGTGGGAATGCCGGTCCTGCAGCCGGGCGTTCCGGCTGAAGTTCCTCGGCCTGCTGGCTCCCGGAGCCACCGGGCCCGCCGCTTCCGACGGAGGTACCCCGTGACCACCACCACCGACCTTCAGCAGCTCGCCGAACAGGCGGGACGCGACCTGGAGGACGCGCCCGCCCTGGAGATCCTCAAGTGGGCCGCGGAGACCTTCGGTGCGCGCTTCTGCGTGACCTCCTCGATGGAGGACGCGGTCGTCGCCCACCTGGCCTCGCGGGCCTTCCCGGGCGTGGACGTGGTCTTCCTGGACACCGGCTACCACTTCCCCGAGACCATCGGGACCCGGGACGCGGTCGCCGAGGTGATGGACGTCAACGTCATCACCCTGACGCCGCGGCAGACGGTGGCCGAGCAGGACGCCGAGTACGGCCCGAAGCTGCACGACCGCGACCCGGACCTGTGCTGCGCGCTGCGCAAGGTCAAGCCCCTCGAAGAGGGCCTGACCGGGTACGACGCCTGGGCGACGGGCCTGCGCCGGGACGAGTCGCCGACCCGGGCGAACACCCCGGTCGTCGGCTGGGACCCCAAGCGGCAGAAGGTGAAGGTCTCGCCGATCGCCCGCTGGACGCAGGCCGACGTGGACGCGTACGTGGCCGAGCACGGCGTGCTCACCAACCCGCTGCTGATGGACGGCTACGCCTCCGTCGGCTGCGCGCCCTGCACCCGGCGGGTGCTGGCGGGCGAGGACGCCAGGGCCGGCCGCTGGGCCGGGAGCAACAAGACCGAGTGCGGGCTGCACTGATGACAGAGCATCAGGAGATATCCATGACGGGCGCCACGATCTGGCTGACCGGTCTGCCGAGCGCGGGCAAGACGACCATCGCGCGCGAGCTGGCCGCCACGCTGCGCGGCGAGGGTCATCGCGTCGAGGTGCTCGACGGCGACGAGATCCGCGAGTTCCTCTCCGCGGGCCTCGGCTTCACCCGCGAGGACCGGCACACCAACGTCCAGCGCATCGGCTTCGTGGCCGAGCTGCTGGCGAGCAACGGCGTCAAGGCGCTGGTGCCGGTGATCGCGCCGTACGCGGACAGCCGCGAGGCGGTGCGCAAGCGCCACCAGAACGAGGGCACCGCGTATCTGGAGGTGCACGTCGCGACGCCCGTCGAGGTCTGCTCCGAGCGTGATGTGAAGGGGCTGTACGCCAAGCAGGCGGCCGGCGAGATCTCGGGGCTGACCGGTGTGGACGACCCCTACGAGCAGCCCGAATCGCCCGATCTGCGCATCGAGTCGCACACCCAGACCGTGCAGGAGTCCGCGGCGGCGCTGCATGCGCTGCTGACCGAAAGGGGACTGGCGTGACCACCGCGACCGTTCGTACCGAGACCGGCGGCGAGCCCGGGGGCGACAACCCCTACGCGCTGTCGCATCTGGACGCCCTGGAGTCCGAGGCGGTGCACATCTTCCGCGAGGTGGCGGGCGAGTTCGAGCGGCCGGTGATCCTGTTCTCCGGCGGCAAGGACTCCATCGTCATGCTGCATCTCGCGCTGAAGGCGTTCGCGCCCGCCGCGGTCCCGTTCTCCCTGCTGCACGTCGACACCGGGCACAACTTCCCCGAGGTCCTCGACTACCGCGACCGCACGGTGCAGCGGCACGGCCTGCGGCTGCACGTCGCCTCCGTGCAGGACTTCATCGACCGCGGCGAGCTGCGCGAGCGCCCCGACGGCACCCGCAACCCGCTGCAGACCGTGCCGCTGCTGGACGCCATCGACACCAACCGCTTCGACGCGGTCTTCGGCGGCGGCCGCCGGGACGAGGAGAAGGCGCGCGCCAAGGAGCGGGTCTTCTCGCTGCGCGACGAGTTCGGCGGCTGGGACCCGCGCCGGCAGCGCCCCGAGCTGTGGCAGCTCTACAACGGCCGGCACTCGCCCGGCGAGCACGTCCGGGTCTTCCCGCTGTCCAACTGGACCGAGCTGGACGTGTGGCAGTACATCGCCCGCGAGAAGATCGAACTGCCCGCCATCTACTACGCCCACGAGCGCGAGGTGTTCGCCCGCAGCGGTATGTGGCTGGCGCCCGGCGAGTGGGGCGGTCCCAAGGACGGCGAGAGCCTGGAGACCCGGCAGGTGCGCTACCGCACCGTCGGCGATATGTCCTGCACCGGTGCCGTCGACTCCGACGCCGACACCATCGAGGCCGTGATCGCGGAGATCGCCGCGTCCCGGCTGACCGAGCGGGGCGCGACGAGGGCCGACGACAAGCTGTCCGAGGCCGCCATGGAGGACCGCAAGCGCGAGGGGTACTTCTAACCATGAGCACGATCAACACCGTGGACGCGGGTGCCACCTCACTGCTGCGCTTCGCCACCGCCGGCTCCGTCGACGACGGCAAGTCCACCCTGGTCGGGCGGCTGCTGCACGACTCCAAGTCGGTGCTCGCCGACCAGCTGGAGGCCGTCGAGCGGGCCTCGCTGGGCCGCGGGCAGGAGACGCCGGACCTGGCGCTGCTGACCGACGGGCTGCGTGCCGAGCGCGAGCAGGGCATCACCATCGACGTCGCCTACCGCTACTTCGCCACCCCGCGGCGCCGCTTCATCCTCGCCGACACCCCCGGGCATGTGCAGTACACCCGCAACATGGTCACCGGCGCCTCCACCGCCGAGCTCGCCGTGGTGCTGGTCGACGCCCGCAACGGCGTGGTCGAGCAGACCCGCCGGCACGCCGCGGTCGCCGCCCTCCTGCGCGTCCCGCATGTCGTCCTCGCGGTCAACAAGATGGACCTGGTCGACTACGCCGAACCGGTCTTCGCCGCCATCGCCGAGGAGTTCACGACCTACGCGGCCTCGCTGGGCGTCCCGGAGATCACCGCGATCCCGATCTCGGCGCTGGCCGGCGACAACGTCGTGTCGCCGTCGGCCAACATGGACTGGTACGGCGGCCCGACCGTGCTGGAGCATCTGGAGACCGTGCCGGTCGTCGCCGACCCGTCGGACGACCCCGGCCGCTTCCCGGTCCAGTACGTGATCCGCCCGCAGACCGCCGAGCACCCCGACTACCGCGGCTACGCGGGCCAGATCGCCTCCGGTGTGCTGCGCGTCGGCGACGCCGTCACCGTGCTGCCCTCGGGCCGTACGACCAGCATCGAGGCGATCGACGCGCTCGGCCAGGCCGTGGACGTCGCCTGGGCGCCGCAGTCGGTGACCGTGCGGCTGAGCGACGACATCGACATCTCGCGCGGCGACCTGATCGCGCCGACCGCCGCGGCCCCGGCCGTCTCCCAGGACGTCGAGGCGACGGTCTGCCATGTGGCGGACCGGCCGCTGACCGTCGGCCAGCGGGTGCTGCTCAAGCACACCACCCGTACGGTCAAGGCGATCGTCAAGGACATCCCGTCCCGGCTGACGCTGGACGATCTCTCCCAGCACCCGGCGCCCGGCGAGCTGGCCGCCAACGACATCGGGCGGGTGGTGGTCCGCACGGCCGAGCCACTGGCCCTGGACGCCTACGCCGACTCCCGCCGCACCGGCTCGTTCCTGCTGATCGACCCGGCGGACGGTACGACGCTGACCGCGGGGATGGCGGGCACCGCCTTCGCGGAGGCGGCCGCACAGGCCGCCCCGGCCCCGGCGGCGGACGACGAGGGATGGGACTTCTGAACATGTCAGAGACGACCCAGGACATCTTCTCGACCTTCGCGAAGGAGGGCGGCCGCATCGGCAGCGGCCTCCTAGGGAGCGGTCAGGGCGGAGTCGGCCGATGTGTGCGCTGACGATGCGTGACTCCGTACCCCCCACACCCCCCTTCCGAAGATCCATAGCTCCGCCGGGCGCGCCCTAGTACGGGCGCGGCTGCCCCGGCCCTCCGAGAGGAACTCCTCCCGTGTCTGCCGTTCGTCACCGCCTGCTGGCGGCCGCCGCCACCGTCCCGCTCCTGATCGGCGCGCTGGGCGCCTGCGGCTACGGCTCCCATGCCAAGAAGGACACCGCGGCCGGCGTCGCTCCCAAGGGCGCCAAGATCGACGGGCTCGATCAGGTCAAGATCGGGTTCTTCGGCAACACCACGCACGCCACTCCCCTGATCGGCCTCCAGAAGGGCCTGTTCCAGAAGGAACTGGGCGGCACGGCGGTCAAGCCCGCCACCTTCAACGCGGGCCCCGCGGAGATCGAGGCGCTCAACTCGGGCGCCATCGACATCGGCTGGATCGGCCCCTCCCCCGCGATCAACGGCTTCACCAAGTCGCAGGGCAAGAGCCTGAAGATCATCTCGGGCTCGGCCTCCGGCGGTGTCTCACTCGTCGTCGACCCCAAGAAGATCAAGGGGCTGAACGACCTCAAGGGCAAGACGATCGCGACCCCCCAGCTGGGCAACACCCAGGACGTGGCGCTGCTGAACTTCCTGGCGGGCAAGGGCTACAAGGTCGACGCCACCACCGGCAAGGGCGACGTCACCGTCCAGCGCACCGACAACAAGGTGACGCCGACCGCCTTCGAGCAGGGCTCCATCGACGGTGCCTGGGTGCCCGAGCCCACCGCGTCCAAGCTGGTCGCCGCGGGCGGCAAGACGATCCTGGACGAGAAGAAGCTGTGGAAGGACGGCAAGTTCGTCATCACGAACGTGATCGTCTCGCAGAGGTTCCTCAAGGAGCACCCGAAGGCCGTCGAGGCCGTGCTGCGCGCCTCGGTGAGGACCAATGACTGGATCCGGTCGCACCCGGCCGACGCGAAGAAGGCGCTCAACGACAAGCTGGCGGAGGTCGCCGGCAAGGCGCTGCCGAACAACGTCCTGGACCCGGCGTTCAAGAACGTCGACGTCACCGACGACCCGCTGGCCGCCACCCTCCGGCAGGAGGCCGACCACGCCGTCAAGGCGGGTCTGCTCCACAAGCCCGACCTCAAGGGCGTCTACGACCTCACGCTGCTGAACAAGGTGCTCAGGTCCGAGGGCAAGCAGCCGGTCGACGACGCCGGCCTCGGCAGCAAGTAGCCCGCACCGCACCGCACTCCCCCAGGAGGTGACACCGATGACGACCACCACGCTCACCAAGCAGCAGCCCGCCACGGCGGACACGGGCACCACCGTGCCGTACGCGGCTCGCATCGACCATGTCTCGAAGTCGTTCGGCCGCACCGGCGCGCAGCAGCATGTGCTGGACGACATCAGCATCGATGTGGCACCCGGCGAATTCGTCTGCCTCCTGGGGGCCTCGGGCTGCGGCAAGTCCACCCTGCTCAACCTCGTGGCCGGCCTCGACGCGCCGTCCGCCGGCACCATCGAGACGCCCGGCGGCCGGCCGGCCCTGATGTTCCAGGAGCACGCGCTGTTCCCGTGGCTGACCGCGGGCCGCAACATCGAACTGGCGCTGCGGCTGCGCGGGGTGCCGCGCGCCGAGCGCCGCGACGAGGCCGAGCGGCTGCTCGAACTCGTCCGCCTCAAGGGCGCGTACGGCAAGCGGGTGCACGAGCTGTCCGGCGGTATGCGCCAGCGCGTGGCGATGGCCCGGGCGCTCGCCCAGGACAGCCAACTGCTGCTGATGGACGAGCCGTTCGCCGCACTGGACGCGATCACCCGCGATGTCCTGCACGACGAGCTGACCCGCATCTGGCAGGAGCAGAACGACAGCCGCTCCGCCGGCAACCTCTCGGTGCTGTTCGTCACCCACAACGTCCGCGAGGCCGTACGGCTGGCCGAGCGGGTGGTGCTGCTGTCCTCCCGGCCGGGCCGGATCGCACGCGAGTGGCGGGTGGACATCCCGCAGCCGCGCCGCATCGAGGACGCCGCGGTCGCCGACCTTTCCATCGAGATCACCGAACAGCTCCGTGGGGAGATCCGCCGCCATGGCCAGCACTGAGACCTCGGCCGAGGCCGCCGCCGCATCGACCGGCGACGCCTCGGCCACCGACACCGCCGTCGCGAAGAAGCGCGACGCCGCCGGCGATATCGCCGGTCTGGAGGCCGGCCTCGACGCACTGGAGTCCACGGTCGTCGCCCGGCAGCCGTGGCTGCGCACCGCCGTGGCGAAGGCGCTGCCTCCGCTCGTCGCCATCGCGATCGTGCTGGGGCTGTGGCAGCTCGCCTACCACTTCGAGCTCAAGGCGCACTACCTGCTGCCGAGTCCCGTCGACGTCGCCCGCTCGCTGCAGCAGAAGTGGCTTGAGGGCACCCTGCTGAACTTCGTGTGGACCAGCGTCTCCCGCGGCGCCCTGGGCTTCCTGGCCTCGGTCGTCCTGGGTACGGTCCTCGGCCTGATCGTCGCCAAGGTCAAGGCCGTACGGGCTGCGATCGGCCCGATCCTGAGCGGTCTGCAGTCGCTGCCCTCGGTGGCCTGGGTCCCGGCGGCGATCATCTGGTTCGGGCTGAGCGACGCCACCATCTACGCGGTGGTGCTGCTGGGCGCGGTGCCCTCCATCGCCAACGGCCTGGTGGCGGGCGTCGACCAGATCTCCCCGCTCTATCTGCGGGCCGGCCGCACCATCGGCGCGACCGGTCTGGCCGGGGTGCGGCATGTGCTGCTGCCGGCCGCGCTGCCCGGCTATATCGCCGGCCTCAAGCAGGGCTGGGCGTTCTCCTGGCGTTCGCTGATGGCCGCCGAACTGATCGTCAACGCGCCCGATCTGGGCACCGGTCTGGGGCAATTGCTGGAGCAGGGGCGCGAGCTCCAGGACATGTCCTGGGTGCTGGGCGCGATCCTGCTGATCCTGATCGTCGGCATCGGCATCGAGCTGCTGATCTTCGCACCGATCGAGCGGCGGGTGCTGCGCAGCCGCGGCCTGCTGGTGAAGAGCTGAAAACCATGGACCTCCGCCCCGCCTCCCCCACGCTTGTCGTCGTCGCCCACGGCAGCCGCGACCCGCGGCACGCGGCGACCGTCTCCGCGCTCTGCGCGCGGGTACGGGCGCTGCGGCCGGGGCTGCGCGTCGAGGTCGGCCATCTCGACTTCAACGCGCCCCGGGTGCCGCGGGTGCTTGAGCGCCTGTCGGCCGAAGGAGTACGGGATGTGGTGGCGCTGCCGCTCCTGCTCACCCGCGCGTTCCACGCGAAGGCCGACATCCCGTCGGTGCTGCGCGAGGCCGCCGCGCGGCTGCCCCTGCTGACCGTCCGGCAGGCCGAGGTGCTCGGCCCGTCCCCGCTCCTGACCGGTGCGCTGGAGCGCCGGCTGGCCGAGGCCGGGCTGCGGCCCGGCGACCGCCGCTCGACCGGGGTCGTCCTGGCCTCGGCGGGCTCTTCCGACCCGGAGGCGATCGCAGTGATCGCTGAAATCGCGCGGGAGTGGCGGCGCACCGCTGGTTGGTGTGCCGTGCGACCTGCGTTCGCCTCCGCATCTCTTCCCCGCACGGCCGACGCCGTACGGGCCCTGCGCGCCGAGGGCGTGCACCGGGTGGCCGTCGCCCCGTACGTCATCGCCCCCGGCTTCCTCCCGGACCGGATCGCCGCCGGTGCCCGGGAGGCCCGCGCCGACGTCCTCGCCCCCGTCCTCGGCTCCGCTCCCGAACTGGCCCGGCTGGTGCTGCGCCGCTACGACCAGTCGGTGACCGGCGTCCGCGGCGAACTGCCGGCGCTGATCGCCTAGGGCCTGTCCGATGGGTCCTGGCCGGGCTCCGCTCGGGGCGCCGGGGCCGTTGCCGCCGGTCCCCGCCGCGGCGCGGACGTCGGACCGGCGTCGCTCACTGGGCCCACTCCGGTCGCCATGTACCGGCGTCGTGCGGGCCGGGCCGCCTGGCGGCGAGGTAGTCGCGGAGCGTGCGCAGCGCGGGGTGCGGGTTGTCGCTGCGCCAGATCAGCGAGTGCGGGTAGACCGGTGTCGGATCGCGCAGGTCGATGCGCCGCAGATCGCAGTCGGCGGGCCAGACCAGGCGGGTCTGCTCGCCGACGAAGGTGGCCAGCACCGCCGAGTCGGCGATCGTGTCGAGCAGCGGCTCGGTGCCGAAGTCGGGGCCGGTCACCTCGATGGTGAGCCCGAACGCGGCGGCGAGATCGTCGTAGTACAGGGCCCACTCGGTCCCGGTGACGATGCCGGGCATCCAGATCCGGTGGCCGGCGAGCCGGGCGGGGGCGACCGAACCGGCGGCGGCGAACGGGTGGGCCGGTCCGGTGAGGAGCTGGATCGGCTCATGCAGGACCCGGGCGGCCTCGATGCCGTCGGGCAGCTGCCGCACGGGCAGGGTGACGGCGCGGAAGGACGCGTCGATCGTGCCGGACCGGACGGCGGCGAGGGCCGCGTCGACGTCGAAGAGCGTCACGACGTCGAGCGCGGTCCCGGGATGCGCGCGGTGGAAGTCGCGCAGCAGCGCCGCGGGGGCCAGCTGCCGGCCGATCACATCGACGCGCAGCGCGCGACTGCCGGGGCGTACCGAGGCGGCCGCCCGCTCCTCGGCCCGCAGCAGGTCGCGGGCGTGCGGAAGAAACGCCTGCCCGTCGATGGTGAGCCGGGCTCCGCGCGCGGTACGGGTGAACAGCCGCACCCCGAGGTCCCGTTCCAGCGTGGAGACCCGCTTGGAGACGGCCTGCTGGGTGATCGACAGCTGGGCGGCGGCCTCCTGGAACTGCCCCGCGTCCGCGACGGCGACGAAGGTGCGCACGGCATCGAGATTCACACCGACCACCCTAGGCGGCGGCTCCGCCTCTGTGTACAACGCATGGTTGTACCTCACCACGCACAGCGGTTGTTTGATCGGCGGGCCCGCCACTGGCTTGGATACGTCACGGCAACGCGAGGTTGTCCGGGTGAGGTGAGGGCGACGGCCAGGGGGGCTGGGCATGCGGACCAAGAGGTCGCTGGGGCGGAGTTTCGGGTGGCTGTGGGCGGCGTACGCGGTCAGCGCGTTCGGCACCCGGCTCGCGTTCGACGCGTTCCCCATGCTCGCGATCCTGGTGCTGCACGCCGGGCCGGCGCAGGTGTCGGTGCTGGCCGCCGCGGGGCTGGCGGTGGGCGCGGTGGTGGCGGTGCCGCTCGGGCCGTGGGTGGAGTTCCGCCGCAAGCGGCCGGTGATGGTGGCGATGGACCTGGCCCGGTTCGCGGCGCTGATGTCCCTCCCGGCCGCGTACGCGCTCGGCCGGCTCGGTTTCGCCCAACTCGTGGTCGTGTCGGTCATCGTGGCCGCGGCCGACATCGCCTTCAGGGCGGCCGGCGGGGCGTATCTGAAGTCGCTCGTACCGCCGCGGGACCTCCTGGTCGCGAACGGGCGGTTCGAGAGCACGACGTGGACCACCACCCTGATCGGACCGCCGCTCGGCACTGCCGCGATCGGACTGCTCGGCCCCATGGTGACCGTGGTGGCCGATGCCGTCAGCTATCTGCTCTCGGCGGTCGGGATCCGCGCGATCGGCGGCAGCGAGCCACGCCCCGCGCGCACCGCTGCGCCACGCCCCAGGGCCGGCGGCCTGCTCGAAGGATGGCGCTATCTGCTCGCCCACCCGACGCTGCGCCCGCTGCTGTTCAACACGGTCCTGGTCAATGCCCTGATCATGGCGACCGCGCCACTGCTCACCGTCCTCATGCTCGGCCGCCTCGGCTTCGCCCCCTGGCAGTACGGCCTCGCCTTCGCGGTGCCCTGCGTCGGCGGCATGATCGGCTCACGGCTGGCCCGGCCGCTCGTCGCGCGGTTCGGGCAGCGCAGGGTGATGCTGGCCTCCGGGACTCTGCGCGCCTGCTGGTCGATCGGACTGGCCTTCGTCGGCCCCGGGGCCGCCGGGATGGTGCTCGTCATGGCCGTCGAACTCGGGCTGATCACCTGCATCGGGGTGTTCAACACGGTGTACGCCACCTACCGGCTGGAGCGCACCGCGACGGACCAGGTCGCCCGCGCCCTGTCCGCGTGGACGGTCACCGCCAAGGCCGCCACCGCGGCACTGACCGGACTGTGGGGCCTGCTGGCCGGCCTCACCGGCCCCCGCACCGCGATCGCCCTGGCCGGTCTGCTCCTGCTGGCCACACCGCTCCTCCTCCCCCGGCGCGACAACGCACCGAGCCGGGAACGGAAGCCGGCACCGGCCCCCACCTGACCCCGGCAGCCACACGTTCCAGACGCATCAAGACGCCCCCGGCCATCTGCTGACACACTCCTGCGCACGCGGACCCGAGAGCGCGTGAGGCAACCAACACCGGTTGTCTCACGCGCTTTTGCTTGTCCTCCATCATGCCCTGGCCACGAACCCTTGTGTTCCTTTCTGTTCTACACAACACTCTCAATGCACAGAAACGCGCACCGCTGAACATGTTCGAACCTTGGGCGACGACCGATCGAGTCGAGGAGAGCAGAGATGACGCAGTTCAGCCGACGTGGATTCGTGAGCGCGGCCATGGCGGGGGCGGCGTCCGTGGGCGTCGCCCTGGGCGGCGGCCGTACCACCCTCGCCCAGGCCGAGAGCCCGCGCGGACTGACCCTCCGCGGCGACGAATTCCTGCTGGACGGCGAGCCGTTCCGGATCCTCTCGGGCGCCTTCCACTACTTCCGGACGCATCCCAAGGACTGGCGGGACCGGCTGCTGCGGATGCGGGCCATGGGCCTGAACACGGTGGAGACCTATGTCGCCTGGAACTTCCACCAACCGTACGAGAGGAAGGCCGACTTCACCGGATGGCGCGACGTCGCGGCTTTCGTACGGACCGCGGACGAGGCCGGGCTCAAGGTGATCGTGCGACCGGGGCCGTACATCTGCGCCGAATGGGACTTCGGCGGCCTGCCCGCCTGGCTCCTGAAGGACAAGGACGCGCCGCTGCGCCGCTCCGACCCCGCCTACGAGCGGGCGGTCGACACCTGGTTCGCCGAACTGCTGCCGCGCTTCGTCGATCTGCAGGCCACCCGCGGCGGACCCGTCATCGCCATGCAGGTGGAGAACGAGTACGGCAGCTACGACGACGACCACGCACACCTGGAGCATCTGCGCGACACCATGCGGGCGCAGGGCATCGACAGCCTGCTGTTCTGCTCCAACGGAGCCACCCGGCAGGCGCTGGAGGCGGGCAGCCTTCCCGACCTCCTGTCCACCGTCAACTTCGACGGGGACCCCACCGGGCCCTTCGCGGAGCTGCGCAGATTCCAGCCCGACAAGCCCCTGTTCTGCACGGAGTTCTGGGACGGCTGGTTCGACCACTGGGGAGAGCGGCACCACACCACCGACCCGGCGCAGACCGCCGCCGACGTGCGAAAGATCCTCGAAGCGGGAGCCTCGATCAACTTCTATATGGCGGTGGGCGGAACGAACTTCGGCTGGTCCGCCGGTGCCAACCTGCACGGCAGCGCCTACCAGCCCACCGTCACCAGCTACGACTACGACTCCCCGATCAGCGAATCCGGCGAACTCACCGAGAAGTTCCACAAGGTGCGCGAGGTGCTCGCCGACTACACCACACTGCCGAACGCCCCGCTGCCGGCCACACCACGCCGGATGCCGCCCCAGAAGGTCGCCGTCCGCGAGTCGGTACCGCTGATGAAGGCCCTCGACGCACTGAGCGACGCTCCGATACGCCGTACCACCCCCGTCCACATGGAGGCCCTCGGGCAGCCGCACGGACTCATCCACTACCGCACTCGGGTGCGCGGACCGCGGGGGACCAGACGCCTGCGGATCACCGGACTCGGCGACCGTGCGCTGGTGTACGGCGACGGCCGGCGCATCGGCACCTTCGACCGCAACCAACCCGACCACACCGTCGACTTCACCACCTCCGGCGCCTCCAGCACCCTCGATCTGCTGGTCGACCCCACCGGCCGGATCAACTTCGGCCAGGGCCTCAACGACCCCAAGGGCATCAGTGGACAGGTCCTCCTCGACGACGAGGAGCTGCGCGACTGGGAGATCCGCCGCCTGCCCCTGGACGACCTCTCGGCCCTGAAGTTCGGCGGCGGAAGCACGCCCACCGGCCCCGCGTTCCATCGGGCCCGGGTCCATGTCGACACCCCCGCCGACGGCTTCCTCGCCTTTCCCGGCTGGGACAAGGGCATGGTCTGGCTCAACGGCTTCGCACTCGGCCGCTACTGGTCCCTGGGACCGCAGATCACCCTGTACGCGCCGAGCCATCTGTGGCGGCGGGGCAAGAACGAGCTCGTCGTACTGGAGATGGAACGGACCGGCGACGGCATCGAAGTGCGATCGGCGCCCGATATCGGCTAGAGCGTGTCTCTTTGGTCGGGCCCCGGATGGCCAAAGAGTGTCAAGTGGCCGTTTGAGGGAGTCTGATGGCCGCGACGATGAGGTCGGCGAGGGCGTCCGCGTAGTGGTGGACGTCGGCCTCGGGATGGCCATGGAGGTAGGTGAGCATCGTGTCGATGGCTCCCTGGTAGGTGACGGCCATGACCCGGGTGTCGAAGTCGCGGAGTGTGCCCTCTTCCTGACCGCGCCGGAACAGGGCTTCCTGGCCTTGGTAGGTCTGCTCGTAGTCGGTGAGGCCGAGCCGTGGGGTGCCGTCGGCCTTACGCAGGTTAGTGCTGATCTGTCGCATCGCGGTCAGCTCGGCCTGGTGCGTTGTACCCAGACTGGCCGCACGGCGAATCGCGGCGCGGATGACCTCGGGGACCGGATCGGTCAGGACGAGAGAGTCTGCGATGTCCTGTCTCATGGTCGCCAGAGTGGTCCTGGCGGCCGTTTCCATCAGGTGATCCTTGTCCGTGAAGTAGTGCGAGACCAGGCCCTTGGAGACCTCCGCCCGCTCGGCGATCCGGGCCAAAGAGGCACTCTCGTAGCCAAGTTCGTCGACCACCGCGATGGTGGCCTTGATGATCTGTGTCCGACGTACTTCCTCGCTGAGGCGCTGACGGGTGCGTGGGCGAGGCTCTGAGTGGGGCGTGTTCACAGCATCATTCCTAGCGGGTCGGTGCGCTGGTCAGTGGCGTGCCGAACGGCGGACCAGGATGAGCAGTGCCGCCATCCAGAGAGCGATCGCCACCATCTCGACCCGCATCCACTCTGGGAAGACGTCCGGCAGGGCGGCTTCCACCAGGTTCACGACGAGCAGCGCCGCAGCGATGATGCCGAGTGCCCGTACCGCCCTGGTACTGCCCGACCGAGCCGACCGGAGTCGCACCAGAAGGAGGACTGCGAAGAGCATGACGATCAGGGCGTGCCCCCATGCCTCCTCAGTCGCCTGCCCCGGGGCCCTGGACGCCAGGAGCGCCAGCGCCACGACGGTTGCGACCATGGCTGCGACGTAGCCCCACACCAGTGCGCTGACGGCACCGAGTCGATGAGGTGTGTGTGCTTCCATACTATTGACCATGCGGTCAATAGTATTGGCCGCATGGTCAATGTCAACACTGGGTTCTGCTCTTTGGTCATCTGCGGGCCCAGATGAGGATGGCGGCGACGTGCAGTGCGGCCTGGTAGGCGATGGCGAGTTTGTCCGTCCGTAGGGCGAGGCCGCGCCACTGCTTGAGTCGGGCGATGCACCGCTCGACGGCATTGCGCTCCTTGTATTTGTCGGGGTCAAAGCCGGGCGGGCGGCCTCCAGCGCGGCCTCGCCCCAGACGGTGGCCGATCTGATCGGCGGGCTGCGGGATGACAGCCCGGATCCCTCGGCGGCGGAGGTGTGCACGGATCGCCCGGGACGAGTAGGCGCGATCCGCCAGGACGGTCACCGGGCGGGTTCTTGGCCTCCCGGGTCCGCTGCGTGGGATCCGGATCCTAGCCATGACCGCCTCGAAGGCGGGCGCGTCGCCAGCCTGACCGGCGGTGACGTGGATACCCAGAGGGCGAGCCTGGCTGTCACTGGCCAAGTGGACCTTTGTGCTCAGGCCGCCGCGGGAACGTCCGAGCGCGTGATCCTCGGGCTCGGAATGGTCTGGTGCCCCCTTTTCCTGGCTCCGGCCGAATGTTGGTGAGCCCGGCAGACGGTGGAGTCCACCGAGACTGTCCAGTCCACGTCGCCACCGTCATCCGCCGCAGTGAGGGCCGCCGCGAGGATGCGTTCCCATGTTCCGTCCACGGCCCACCTGATCAGGCGCTTGTGAGCGGTCTGCCAAGACCCTAGCTCGCTGGGCAGGTCTCGCCAGGGTGAACAGGTGCGGTACTTCCACGCAATGGCCTCCAGGGTCCGGCGGTGGTCGGCCCACCGTCGTCCACGGACCGGATCGGCCGGCATCAACGGCTCGATCCGGCCCCACATCGCATCAGTGATCACTAACCGGACAGACACGTCCGATCAACTGACCAGCCCATCCAAGAGACACGCCCTAGCAGGTGTCCGGCGGACCATGTGGCCGTCGCGCTGCCGCCGCGTTGTTGCCGACATGTGGCGGGGTGAGCAGACGAAGGTCGAGGGGGTCGGTAGGTCCTGTTGGTGGACGCCACGAGGGCCCAGGTCCGGCGATGCCTCGGCACCACCACCCCACCGAGCGACTCGGACGGTTCCGGGGCGCCGCGCTCCGGATATGGCTCCGAGCACGGCCCACCAGACGGTGGCCTATGGTTCCCGCATGCAGCTGGACGAGGGACGAAGGGCCGCCGAGGCCGGGGACTGGGTAGGCGCGGGACACGCCTTCGTCCGGGCCGCCATGGAGGGCAGCACGGAGGGTGCTGAACTGGCGGCCGGGGTGACCGTCGAGCTCGTACCGCTGGCGGATGCCGGGTCGGCCGAGGCCGCCGCGCTGCTTGCCGGGATCTACCTGGAGTACTTCGACGAGTCGGCCCTGCCCATGGCCGTGCGCTATGCCCGCGCGGCGGCCAAGGCCGGGCTCCCGGCCGGACAGCGCACCTACGGGCACCTGCTGGCGACGGGTCTCGGCGTCGAGGAGGACCAGGGGCGGGCCGCGGAGTTGTTCCGGGCGGCCGCCGAGGGCGGGGACGCCTACGGCGCCTTCAACCTCGCCCAACTCGTCGACGACCCCGACGAGTCCCTGCGACTGCTGGAGACCGCCGCACGCGAGGGGATCGCGGCCGCCGGCGCGGTGCTCGCCGACCGACTGTCGGCGCTGGACCGGGACGAGGAGGCGCTGGGCTGGTACGTCTGGGCGGCCGAGCGTGGGCATACGGGGGCGATGAACGCCGCGGCCTGCTGGTATCGCGACGGCTTCGGTACCACGCCAGACCCGGTGCAGGCAGTGCGCTGGTTCTTCGTGATGCTCGCGCACGGCGACGAGAGCGGCATCCACGAGGCGATCCAGCTGGCGAAGGCCGGGACCCTGGACAAGGAGCAGATCCGCGAAGCCGGGCGACTCGCCCACGCCCCCGGGGCGGCGCAGGCCCTCATCGGTACGGCCCCGGGCGGCGGCCACTCTTAAGACAATGCCCGACCGGGAACCGCTCGGCCGGACACGCCTAGGGGGCATCCTTCCGATCTTCCAGGCCCACGAAGACCGGAAGGCGCTCCCTAGATCGGAAGGCGCTCCCTGGGAAGGCCCGGAAGCCGTCAGCGGCGGGCGGCGGGACGCTGGGGCGGGGCGATGCGTACCCGCCTTTCGTCGGGTGCGTTCTCGATGTCGTCGAGCTGCGCGATGATCGTGCCCCGCAGCTCGTCGTAGTCCTCGAAGTGGAAGTCGTGGAACAGGGTGTAGCCCGTCCACATCAGGTTGGCGCAGACCTGCGCCGGCACCCAGCCGGTGTGGGCGCCCATGCCGACCAGCGCCACCGACTCGATGCTTCCGGGTGCCTCCTTGTTCTGCCGGTGGATGGCCTGGAACGCGGCGGCGCACGCGAGGGCCACATTCAGGGTCTCGCTCACGTTCTGGCAGGAGGCTTCCATCGTCGGCGTCGATATCAGGAACTTCGGATTGACCGCCCCGGACCGCACGCATACCGCACTGCCCACCGGAAGCCTTCCCGCGAACTCGTCGCGGATCGCCCGCTGCACGCGCAGTTGGATACCCGCTCCGATATGCCGCTTGATGACCGCGTCGACCCCACCGTCCATCCGGCCCCGGGAGTTGGTCGGGCTGACCCAGGCATCGACCTTCTCATCGAGGATCGAGCCCGTCCGGATCTCGATCTCGGGGGTATCGGCGAACGCCGCCCGCCATGCCTCCACCACCTTCGTGTTGATGTCGGCCAACACCACCCTGAGCGGCGCCTGAGCACGGCCAACGGTCATAATCCACTCCCCTTGAGAGACAGCCCTTCCACCGCTCACGACGCTACCCTGACCCACTGACAACACCGCTGCCAGCAGCCGTCCGTGACCTCTCGTCACGATTGCCAGCCCACCGACCCGGTGCTAGCCTGCCGCCAGATTTCCGCCGGTCAGGCCCTGGATTCCCACACCTTCGACGAACGTCGACGCCTGCCCAAATGACCGGCATTTGAGGTTTCCCGGCATCGCCTTCATCACATCCACCACCTGCCGGTGCGGCAATCGACCCCCATCACTTCACCGACCCGCCGCCAGTTCATCCCTTCGGTCGCTTCTTTACCTCACCTCCTTCCATCGTCTCTTTAATTCAGCTCGCCCGTCATTCCCTCAAGTACGTTTTGATATTGCGGAGTTCCGTCACCATGAGCGATGCCCACACCCCTGTCACGCCCGACCCGAATGACCCGCTGGCCCTCGCCGAACTGTTCAAGGGCGGCGGTGAACCGTGGCTTCCCCTGCTGAAGCCTGTCATCGAGGCGCAGCCGGACGCGGCCGCGTTCATGGGCCCGGGGCGCGGACCGGAGGTCGTCCCCGTCCGTGAACTGACCTTCCAGGCTCTCAAGCCCCATCCACCACACAAATGGAAGGTCGTCGTCTTCGGCCAGAACCCTTATCCGCGGCCGGAGAGCGCCACGGGTATCGCCATGTTCGACAACACCTTCCACGACTGGAAGGACAGCCAGTTCGGCAGGGTCGTCAGCATCCGCTGCATCATCAAGGCCGCGGCGATGTGGAAGTACGGCATACCCAAGAAGACCCCCATTGCCGATGTTCGCGCACTGTTGAAGGAGCAGGACGCCGTCCAGCCACCGGAGTGGTTCCAGGCGATGCTCACACAGGGTGTACTGCTGCTGAACGCCGCACTCACCGCCAGCAGTGACGGGACGACGGGACCCGACCGGCACACCGCATTCTGGCGGCCGGTCGCCGAGCGGATCGTCGAGGAGATCCTCAAGGCAAAACAGGACGCCGACGAGGAGGACCGCGGTGTCGTCTTCGCCTGGTGGGGAGCCCACGCACGCAATCTCAAAAAGGTCGTCCTCCGACTCCAGGAGAAGTACCCCGAGGTCGAGGTCCGCCACATCGACCACCCCAATCCCGCGGCCCAGGGCGATATCTTCTGCGAAGGCGACCACTTCGGCACGGTGAACGCGGCCCTCGCGTCGCTGGGCGCCGATGAGATCGACTGGCTGCCGAGCACAGGATGGAACGCGCTCGCGGCCGAGACCGACGGGACGACCGGCGCCCTCGCCGCACGCATGGGCGCCTTCATCGCGTCCACCATGGAGCTTCATCAGCTCTACCTCGAACGACTCGCCGGTGTAAAGGACGAGGGGCTCGTCCTCCCGGCGATCACCGGCGTCTTCGACACCCCGCTCATGGACTTCCGTGACGCCGTCAGCCCGGTCGCCGAGCTGCTGTCCGGGCTCGACCGGCACGTCGAGCTGTCGCATGAATTCGGCAAGAGGCGGGCGGACGAGGTGACCGGCGGCTTGCCCGCCGACGCGATCGCCGCCCTTTACCTCTATACCTGCGAGTCCGCCTTCTACCGGGAGATCAACGCCATCCTGCGCTCTCCGGACCGGACCAGAATCGTTCCCTACCTCCCCTATCTCCGACTGCTGTTCTCGGCGATGTCGCAACTTCCCCACCGCACCCAGTCGTTGTGGCGCGGAGTATCGCTGGATCTGCGTGCGCAGTACCCGCTCGGACGGACCGTGACCTGGTGGGGCGTGTCCTCCTGCACGTCCAAGCTCAGCGTGGCCAGGGCGTTCCTCGGCAGTCGCGGCAAGCGGACGCTCTTCGAGGTGCGCCCCGTCCGCGCCGTGGGAATCCACAGCTTCTCCGCGTTCACCGACGAGGAGGAGTTCATCCTCTCGCCCGGCACACAGCTCAAGGTGACGGACGTAAAGACCGAACGCGGCGGCCTGTGCACCGTAAAGCTGACCGAGCTGGAAGAGCAGACCCTGGTGTCCTGAGCAGCCCCTCGCCTCCAGGGCAGGGCCGGCCTCGCTGAACTCATACTCACCCCGCTCCCGCCACTGCCGTTCGGTGGGACGGGGTGTCGGCTCGCCCCTTCTCGTACACCGTCAGGCCCCGTGCGAGATGGAGTGGTACCAGAAGCAGTTCCACGACGAGGGCCTTCCAGGCGTAGACGAGGTTGACGGCCTTGGTGGCGTAGACGCAGGGGAGGTTCAACAGGACGCCGATCAGGGGGAGTTTGCGGCGGTGGGCGGCGTAGATCAGGGGTGGGGTGGTGAGGAGGAGTTCGGCACCTGCCCACCAGGTGACGGTCAGCGGGAGCGGCTGACCGGTGGTGGCGGCTGCCAGGAACGGCGTTGCCCACCACAAGGGGGCGGTGACGATCTCGAAGAGCGCGAGGAGCACCCAGAGCGCCAGGAGGGGTTTGTGCAGGATCAGGCGGCCCAGATGGAGTCGGACGTTCTGGCAGAAGCCGGCCATCCAGCGCCAGACCTGTTTGCGGAGGTAGGTGAGGTCCTCCGGGTCGGCGGCGAGGGCGACGGCATCGGGGACGTAGACCGCGCGTCTGCCGGCCAGTTGCTGGGACCAGGTGTAGTCCATGTCCTCGACGATGGTGCGTTCGGGGAAGCCGCCGAAGGACATCAGGTCGTCGCGGCGGAAGACGGAGCAGCAGCCGGAGCAGACCATGGGGCTGTTGGCGCGGGCTTGGATGGGGCGGTGCCAGTGGAAGCCGAAGAGGTACTCGGTGGAGCGTCCGCGCTCCCAGATCGTGCGGGTGTGGCGGGTGCGGACCATGCCCGCGGCGATGGAGACGGCCGGGTCGTCGAAGACGGGGACGACGGTCTCGATGTAGTCCGGGGCGAGGACGGTGTCCGCGTCGACGGCCAGGACCAGGTCGGTGGTGCAGTGCGGAAGGGCGTAGTTCTGGGCTTTGGCCTTGCTGCCGAGGTTGCGCGGCGGGCGGAGTACCGTCACGCCGTGTGATGAGGCCACCTCGCCCGTGCGGTCCGTGGAGGCATCGTCCACGACCAGGATGCGGTCAGGCCGGCGCGTTTGGCAGGCGAGCGACTCCAGCGTGGCCGGTAACCCCTCCTCCTCGTTGTGAGCTGGGACGATGACGGTGATGGTGTGCATGACGAGCCCCCCCCGTGGTGCGGATCGCGCCGACTGCGGCGGCGATCAGGCCGATCAGGCCGTAGATGATGGTGCTGATGCCGATGAACGGCAGTCCTCCGTGCATGTCACCGACGGTAGCGAAGTCGGGCGGGGAGCGTTTCCGGAGGGCGCCTCCTGTGGATAACTCTGGGGAGCTGCGGCCGCATTGTTCGCCTGACGCGAGCGCGAGGGCAGTCGGCAGGCGGCCAGGGCGCCGAGTGCGGCGATGACCGCCAGGACCATGAGCGTGCGACCCGTCGCGGCGGTGAGGCCGGTCAGCATGGTCGCGGGCTTCTCACCCCCTGGCCTTGTGTTACCCTTCGCCTTTTGGGCGGCTGTGGCGGCTGGTAATTCCGCCAGTCCGGATCCCATTCTTCGTCGGCTTCTCCTGTCCTGCCGGGCCTTCCTCGGTACGTTCCGCATGCGGAAGGCTCTTCATGAACCACCCGGACCACCTCGGCACCTCACACAGCGACCTCGCCCAGCCGGCGAGCCGCACCCCGACGGTGCCTCCGGTCGCCTCCTTCGCGGACCTGGAACTGCCGGCCGAAGTGCTGCGAACCCTCACCGAGCTCGGCGTGCGCAAGCCCTTCCCGATCCAGGCAGCCACGCTGCCCAGCGCCCTCGCGGGACGCGACGTCCTGGGACGCGGGCGCACCGGATCGGGCAAGACGCTCGCCTTCGGCCTGCCGCTGCTCGCACGGACGGCCGGGCGGCGCGCGGAGCCGAAGCAGCCTCTCGCCCTGATCCTGGTGCCTACCCGGGAGCTGGCCCAGCAGGTAACCGAGGCCCTCGCGCCGTATGCCGAGGCGCTCCGGCTGAGGATGGCCACGGTCGTCGGCGGTATGTCGATCAGCCGACAGGCCGCTGCGCTGCGCGACGGGTCCGAGGTCGTTGTCGCCACGCCTGGCCGCCTGCACGACCTCATCGAGCGCAGGGCCTGCCACCTGGGACGGGTAAGGATCACCGTCCTCGACGAGGCTGACCAGATGTGTGACATGGGCTTCCTGCCGCAAGTCACCGAGGTGCTCGACCAGGTGCACCGCGACGGCCAGCGGATGCTGTTCTCGGCCACCCTGGACCGCGACGTCGACCACCTGGTCCGCCGCTACCTCCACGACCCGGTAGTCCACTCGGTCGACCCGTCCGCGGGCGCGGTCACAACGATGGACCACCATGTGCTGGTCGTCCATGGCCCCGACCGGTATGCCGTCGCCACGGAGATCGCCGCCCGCGACGGCCGCGTACTGCTGTTCCTGGACACCAAGCACGCGGTCGACCAGCTCACCCGGCACCTGCGGGCCAGCGGCGTCCACGCCGCGGCCCTGCACAGTGGCAAGTCCCAGCCGCAGCGCACCCGGACCCTCGCGCAGTTCAAGAACGGCCAGATCACCGTCCTGGTGGCGACCAATGTCGCGGCCCGTGGCCTGCACGTCGACGACCTCGATCTCGTGGTCAACGTCGACCCGCCCACCGACCCCAAGGACTACCTGCACCGCGCGGGCCGCACCGCCCGGGCCGGTGAGTCCGGCAGCGTCGTCACCCTGGCCCTCTCGGGCCAGCGCAGCCAGCTGAGCCGTCTGATGGCCGAGGCCGGCATCGAGCCGACGACCACCAAGGTGCGCTCGGGCGAGGCTGAGCTGAGCCGGATCACCGGGGCCAAGCCCCCCTCCGGCATCCCGCTCGACGGCGGGCCCGCCGCGCCCCGGCCCAAGAACGCCAACGCCCCCTTCCGCGGCCTGGGCACCAGCAAGGACACCTCCCGCGGCACCAGCGGCACATCTCGCAAGGCCAGGGAGGCCCGTAAGCTCGCCGAGGCCCGCAAGGCTGCCCGGGTGCGCCGAGGCGCCTGAGAGCTGTCCGCTGCAAGACGGCGGGTAGGCCATCGCGAGTGAAGATCCCGGGTCCTGGCCCCGTCAAGGCGGCCAGGACCTCGGTCGTTTGCGTAGTTCGGAGGATGGGCCGTGCACGCGTAGGCCAGCGGGCTCCTGCGCGGCTGGGGCAAGGAACTCCACCCCGCCGAGCAGGGCGCGGGAGGGGTCCCCACCGCGAACTCCGTCTCGGCTCTTCATCCGTTCCTTGGAAGCCGAGCGGCATCGCAAGGCGGAGGGGCGTCCGGATACTGGGCGTATCCGGACGTCCCGACAACGGTGGGGTCCCCCCCCCGCGCCGTTCAGGCGTGCGGGAGAGGTGCCGTAGCTGTCGTCGTGCGCGTCGCCAGGGATGACGGGACAGCCCTTAGCGCGACGCGCCGTTCCACGAGCATCCCGACCACCGGCGAGTCGTGCCTGGAGTTGGGTCTCCATAGGCGCCAGGCCGGCGTCAGGAATACCGGCGTTCGGGGCCTCAGCATGCGCCACCAGGGCCGCCGCCACGGCCCCCACACCACCGGCTCAAGAGGGACGCCATCGCTGTCGGTCCGGATGCCCAGCGAGTCGATGGGCTGGCCCGTGCGCTCAGACAGGTGACGCTGCACCTCCTGCAACTCGAAGTTGGCGTGCAGCTGCACTCGGGTGGTTGTCCGGCGGGGCGCAGCGCGCTGCCATGCTGCTGCGGCATCCGCGTAGCGCTCGGGCGTCATGTCGGCTGTGTCGTCGAGACGGGTGGCGACCCGGTCCGCGACCGCTTCCCAAGCTGCCCGGTTGAGCCTGGCCACGTCGAGCCACCGCGCCGAAGCGATGTCCAGCTCGACGAGCGATCCGACAAAGTAGGCGATAAACGTCAGCGCGGCCAGGAGGGCGGCAGGGGGAAGGATTCCATTGAGGTCGTACAGGTCGGCGATGGCCCCGTGGGCCGTGGCCCGTTGAGGCAGTACCTCGTGGAACCACAGCCAGCTGCACGTCAGCCACAGGTATCCCACCGTCAGGGGTGTACGCAGGTCCCGCAGACCCGGCAGGAGGCCAGCCAGCATTTCCGCGAAGCTAATGGGGGCACAGTCGCGGCGCAATGCGCCACGGGCACGGCTCGATCACCCGCACTCATATGGCAGACACAAGCGCTCGGCCTTATGTCGGTGTGACTGGGCGGGACGCGTGGTGCGGCGTGTCCGGGACGACCGTCACTGGCCGACGGGCCGTCAGAAGTCGTACGGCTTCTTGGTGCTCCAGTTCAGCACGTCGGCCTCGTTCCAGCTGAACTGCGGCTTCTCGCCGTTGATGTGGACGGAGTAGAAGGGGCCGTGGTGCCCCTCCGCGCCACGCAGTGCGAGGGCGAACGACTGCGCCGTGTGGTTCTTCGAGCCGTAGTCGAAGAGGTTCACTGCGCTGTATGCCTTGCCACCGGGCTGGAGCGTGAGGTGCTTGTCGCCGCCGGGGTTGTCCTTCTTCGAGTGCGGAAGTGCGGCCCCGTCGACGTCGTCGCCGAGCTTCACGGCCGGGTAGGAGGTGACCCAGCATGGCTTAGTCCCCTTGTTCGACGCGGTGACCAGCAGGTGGTCGCCCTGCTGCCCGGCGAACCGGTGCACCGCGGTGAGCAGCATCTGGTCGCCGCGGCACTGCTGGGCGCCGGCCGTTGTGCCCTTGCTCGCGACCTCGTCCGTCCCGCCCGAGGCGGTGGTCGAGCGCGCGCCCTCCTTGGTGTCACTGCCACCGTTGGCCTGCTTCGCACCGCCCTTGCCGTCCCCGTTGGACGTGAACCGGCCCTGTGCGGTGCCGGCGGCGTCGTCGCCGCCCGCCGGCTTCGAGCCACCGTCGGCGCCGCCGCATGCGGTCAGGCCCAGTGCCAGTGCGGCGGTGACGGCGGCCAGGGTGGCGGTACGAATCCGGGAAGTGCGCATGATCGGGTTCCCCCTGTGTTTCGTGCGGGAGTCTTCTTTGGCCGTTCCCGCGGTGTGGACACCACTTTTCCCGGGGCCCCTGACGTTCCGGAAACGCCTCACTCACGTCCCGCGAACAAAGCGCGCGAACGGGTGGAGCCGAGCCGCGAGCGGCTGGCCGACTCGGTCTGGTCCGCAGTCATGCGTCTCGATCGGCTTCCTGAGCTGCACGCTCCAGCCGGGTTCGATAGTTCTCCCACCACGCTGAGTCGCCCGGCGGCAGGCTGTCGTTGCCCTGGTTCATCCCCACGGCCCCGTCTATGAGTTCCCGGAGGATGTCCGCGTGCCCGGCGTGCCGGTGTGTATCGGCGATCACGCGCACCACGGCATGGTGCAACGTCACCTCGTCCCTTCCGTCGGGCCACCACGGCACCTTGCCGATCGTGTCCAGAGTCAGCGCGTCGATCGTCGCGTCCGCGTGCGCCCACGCCCGGCGGTAGAGCTCCACGATGTGATCGCGTGACTCGTCGGCGGTGGCCCACATATCCGCGTTGGGCTCAGCACCGTCTTCGAGCCAGGGCAGGGGCTCTCCGGACGGCCGTCCGAAGGTGTCGCCGAGGTAGCCCAGCTCCACACCGGCCACGTGTTTCACCAAGCCCAAAAGGTTGGTGCCGGTCGGTGTCAGCGGGCGGCGGATGTCGTACTCCGAGAGCCCTTCGAGCTTCCAGAGCAAGGCATCACGGGCGGACTGCAGATAGAAGTGAAGTTCAGTCTGGGGATCCGAAGCGGTCATGGGGCCAGTCTGCCGCTTGAACGATCTTCGCCCACCGCCTTTTCTGCTACTCGCGGCGAACCAGATCATCTGACACAGCGGGCCAATCGGGACGCCGACCGGTGAGCGATTGCCCGATGGCCGAACGGCGTTGCCCGACGCCTGGCTGAGCGGCCGCGAGAGGCGCCGAGTGACGGGGGGGGCTCGTGTCGCCCGCCTGATCACGCGGGGGCGACATGCCCATCAGCCCGGCGCGCCCTCGCGGGCCGCGGCGGTGGATACCGGAGGGTCAGGAGTCCAGCCAGGTGATCCCGTGGCCGCCGTCGTTGGCGATGGTCCGGGTCATGGCGTTGCCGTCCTTGGGGTAGTTCCCATGCTTGGTGAAGTAGCCGAGGACGGAATCGACGGATGTCGCGTCGCACACCCCGTCACCGCGGATGCAGAACCGTTCGACCGGAACGCCCGGGAACTCCTCCGGCCCGGCGCCGGGGGAAGTGAACCCGAGCGCGCTCCAGCCCTTCGGCACGCGGGCCGCGATACCGGTGCCGGGCTGCATCGGGTCGGCGTAGAGCATGCCGTTCACCTGCGAACGCGGGATGGCCGTCGCATTGTTGGCGATCTTCTGGAGCACCACGTCCGCGACCTGTGCGCCTTGGGAGTAGCCGACGATCGTCAGGTGTGCGCTCGGGTCGCGGCGGTGCGTCTCCTCGGCTGCCTCCAGCAGATTCTTGTACCCCTCGTTCACGCTCGCGTCGTAGCTCGGTGCGCTCGGGTCCGGTTGGAACGTCTTGCTGCCCACCCACGGTCCGGCGCTCGCCGGATAGCAGACCGGAACGACCTCGTCGCCCTCGTCCAGGTGCTGGTTCGCGAAACCGTAGGTCGTGGTGCACCCGGGCGCGTCCGCCGCGGCGCCCGTGCCACCCACCTCAAGGTAGTAGTGGTGGACGTCGTCGGCCTGCGCGACGGTGGGTGCCACGACTGCGGTGCCGGCCACCATCGCCCCCGTCATGGCGGCGGTCCCCACCATCCGTGTCAGCCTGCTCGTCTTCGTCATTTCCCGGCAATCCCCCTTGGTTTGAGACGTGCCTGCATCGAACGGCGTCGACGCTAAACAGCGCCGTTGAAATCGCGCTGAAATGGCAGTGACTGCACCGGTGGGGCGCGGCCGGGCGCTCAGTCGTACGCCTTCAGGCACAGCAGCGTCGCGCCCTCGTCGACCTTCGTGGACCAGTACGTGTTGGCGTCGTACTGCCCGTGGCGGCAGACCTCGGTGCCGGTACCCGCCATCGCCCGGTAGACGTCCGTGACGACCAGGATCTCGTTGTACGCGGCGGGAACCCTGCGGTCCGTGCAGTTCGGGGACGACAGCATCGCGATGCTGCTGACGGAGTTGCCGTCGTGCCTGGCGAGCAGACAGTCGCCCTGACGGTACTGGCCGGTGAGGCAGAGCGCCGTCCGCTCGCCGCTGCTGGTGGAGTAGTACGACCAGGTCGCCTTGCCCACCCCGGACGGGCAGTTGTCGGCGGTGCCGGTGACCTTCACGCGCGTCCCGTAGCCGCAGGACGTCGTGTTCGGTTCCTTCTCGCTCCAGTCGTACCTGCTGAGACCGCCGTACCCGGTGTCGACGACGTCCAGGCAGTCCCCGGCCGAGACCGCCTTGAAGGCGTCTTCGGTGGGGTCGGGCTCGGGGGAACTGCTCGCCGGTTCGGTTGCGGGTTCGGTCTCGGGTGCGGTCTCGGTGCCGGCGGAGCCGCCGCTGGAGGAACTGGACGAGCTGTCGGTGTTGCTGTCACCGAGGGTGTCACTGCCACCGAGGCCGCTGGTGCTGCCGCCGCTGCTGGAGAGGGTGAACCGCGGGGTGGGGCTGCTCGTCGGGGTGTCGTCGCTCTTCTTCTCCCAGGGGTGCCAGACCAGGACCCCGATGAAGAGGACGACCAGGAGCAGGCCGCCGCCCCAGCCTTCCGAGGAACTCGACTTCGTGGTGGGATTCTTGGTCGCTCCGGACTTCGGCGAGGCCGTGGGGGTCGATGTCGCGCCGGTGCTCTTGTTCTTGGTGGAGGTCTCGGTCTTCTCGCGCGCCAGGCGCTCGCGTTCCTTTCGCTGCCTCTCTTTTCGCTCGCGTTCCTTCTGTTCCCTTTCCTTCTGTTCCTTTTCCTTCCGCTCCCTCTCCTTCCGCTCCTTGTTCTTCCTCTCGTGTTCCTTGCGCTCCCGTTCCCTGCGTTCTGCCTCTTCCCTCCGCGCTTGTTCCCTGCGCCTTTGCTCCTCCTCTTCCCGGCGCGCCAGCTCCCGCGCCTCCGCCTCCGCCTGCTCCTCGGCCTGCGCCCGCACCAAGGCGTCCCGCTGCTTGCGCAGCGCCTCCAGTTGCTCGCGCATCTCGCTGATCGCCTCGTCCGAACCCCCCGGCGTGCCGTCGGGCTTGAGCTCCGTCGGTGCTTCGGACGCGTCGAAGTCCACGGTCCCCTTGCGAAGTTGCCGCCCCTGCTCGGCGTACTCCTCGATCAGCGCGGCCCACGCCGCCGGCAGCCACCGCTCGGCACCCCCGACGGCCGCCTCCTGGTCGAGGTCGGCCAGGAGGTCCCGCAGCAGGTCGGACGGCGCGGGACGCCTCCCGGGGTCGACCTCCAGCAACGGCAGGATCAGTGGTTCCAGTTCCGGCGGCAGACCGCTCGTGTCGAGCTCGCCGCGCTGGACGAGGGCGAGGACCCCGATGGAGCGGTCGGTCTGCTCGTACGGCGGGCGGCCGACCGCGAGGAAGAAGAGCGTGGCTCCCAGGGAGTACATGTCGGACGCGGCGGTGGACCTCTTGCCGCACGCCTGCTCCGGCGACGTGAAGGCGAAGGTGCCTATGGTCGTCGTCGAGCTGGTGTGGTCGTGGGCGTGCGAGATGCCGAAGTCGATGAGGCGGGGGCCGTCGTGGGGCAGCAGGATGTTCAGGGGCTTGACGTCCCGGTGGACGACCGCCAGGCCGTGCAGCTCGGCCAGCGCCCGCGCGGCCCCCACCGCGACCCGGCGCACCGCCTCGACGGGCAACGTCCCGGCATTGACGACGAGTTCGGCCAGGTTGGGAGCCGGTATGAACTCGATGGCGAGCCATGGACGCTCCGCCTTCGCGTCGGCGTCGAGCACCGTGGCGGTGTACGCACTGTCGACCCGCCCCGCCAGCTCCACCTCGCGGGCGAACCGCTCCCGGTCCGGCCTGCTCACGATCCCCTCGGCGAGGAGCGTCTTGACCGCGACGAGCCCGTGGTCCACCACGGTTCCAGTGGGCCCGGCAGCGCTGGCGGGTGTGCCCGGCGCCTCCTGCCGGGCAAGGTAGATGCGGCCCATACCGCCGGTGGCGATCCTCCGGAGCAGCCGGTAGGGCCCGAGCCGCCGTGGGTCGTTGGATTCGAGTGAGTAGAGCTTCATTCCGGCCATGCGGCGTCACTCCCCATGCGCATCCCCCGTCTGTGCTGTTGTCCGCATGCGCCACGTGCGATCGGCGCGGCCGTGCCATTCTGCGGGTAAACGTGGCACAGCAAAGGGAGTTGAGGAAGTCCGCGCGGCTGGTTGCTGCTGCACGCGGGCCAGAACATCGATCGGCCCCCTGCGTCTGCCGCTGATCGGCCGCGCGATCCGCGCCCGCGCTTGACCTCGTCAGCGGTCGGTCGTGCACGAGGCCGCGGGGCAGCGGGACGCGGTCAGCCGCGTCATCGCACGCGATAAACGTGGCGACGTCGGCGATCATCCCCGGGATACTGGTCGGCCATGGATGAGGTCACAGTCGTCGTCGCCCATTCCGAGCGCGCGACTCTGCGCGTCGGCGATGTGTTTCTCAAGGTGGACGCCGACCAAGCGCGCATCGACATCGAAGTCGAGGCGATGTCCCTCGCGCCGGTCCCGACCCCGGAGGTCCTGTGGCGCAAGCCGCCCGTGCTCGCGATCGCCGCACTCCCAGGGACGACGCTTGGACGCCTCGGCGGGCCGTCGACCGGGTCGCCGACGGCGTGGGCCGCGGCGGGCGCCGCCATCCGGAAACTGCACGAAGCGCCCCTTCCGCCCCTACCGGGCCGGGCCGGCCGGAGCATCATCGCGCTGGCGGCGGAACTCGACGACGAGTGCGAGTTGCTCGTGACGAACGGTGTCCTGCCCGCTGACCTGGTCACCCGCAACCGCCAGGCCGCCGAGGCCGCGCTCCGGCCCTGGACTCCGGCGTTCACACACGGCGACCTGCAGATCGCGCACGTCTTCGTCGACGGCGACGAGGTCACCGGCATCATCGACTGGTCCGAAGCGGGCCAGGGTGATGCCCTGTACGACCTCGCCACCTTCACGCTCGGACACGAGGAGCACCTCGCCGACGTCATCGCCGGCTACGGCACCGACATCGACCTCGACGTGATCCACGCATGGTGGTCGTTGCGAAGCCTGCTGGCGGTTCGCTGGCTGGTCGAGCACGGCTTCGACCCCTTCGCGCCGGGCTGTGAGGTCGACGTGCTGAAATCCCGGATGTGAGGCTGCGCGGGCCCGGCTGCTAGGTATGCGTTCTGACGCATCGAGCAGGCCATCCCCCGGGCGACTGCGCGTTCCCGACCTGGGGCCCAGCGCTGACGCCGACAGCAGCGGCGACAATGAGCAGGAGACAGCTTCGACGGCTTGGGGGAACGGAATGCTGACGGGGATCGTGATCGACGCGCTGGATGTCGCACGCATGGACCGCTTCTGGTCGGACGCGACGCGGGGCCGGACGGGCGGCCTGCAACTGCGGTTCGTGCCGACCGAGAATCCGAAGACGGCGCACAAGAACCGACTCCACCTCGACCTGGCCGGGGGGCCGGGCTGGGAGGCCGAGGTGGCGCGCCTGCTCACACTCGGTGCGACGCGAGTCGACATCGGCCAAGGGGACGTCCCATGGGACGTACTGGCCGATCCGGAGGGCAACGAGTTCTGCGTGCTGCGTCCCGGGCACCCCGGCGTGCTCGCCGACTCCGGCCTCGTCGCGATCTGCCTCGACGTCGAGGAGGAGGATCGCTACGCGCAGTGGGCCTTCTGGCGGTCCCAGGCCGACTGGCACGAGGTCGAGTCCCACGACTGGGGCGTCCGGCTGCGCCGGAGGCCCGCCAGCACGGTCTCGCTGGTGATGGGGCCGCCCGCGGCGCCCAAGGAGGCGCGGAACAGGCTACGGCTGGAGGTCACCCAACGCGACGGGGAACCCGGCGAGTTCCTCGACGCCAGCGGGAACGAGTTCCACGTCACGGGGTGACCCTTCACCTTCCATGGAAGCCGAAGAGGTTACGTTTCGTTTCCGGAAGGGATAGTTATGGCACTTTCGAAAAGAATCATCCGCCGCATCGAACGGGATTTCCCCGAGAGCGAGAGCGCGGTCGTTTCGCAGCTACTTGAGGAAGTCGTCGAATCTGTTGGTCGTGGCAGCTCAATAATTGAGGAGCGGGTCGCTGCTGCAGTTCTTCTCTACAGTCAAGGTGATGCCGATAGATTCGCGCAAGCTGCAGACTACGCACAACGAGACTGGCGGGATCTTTTGATTGGCGTCGGTTTGGCCGACGAAGGCTGGGAGAGGCGCTGGCTGCGGTAGCGCGCAGTCACCGACGGCAGCGAAGTCGGGCGGGAGCGTTTTCGGAGGTCGCCTCCTGTGGGTAACTCTCGGCAGCTGCGGCCGAGTTGCTCGTCTGACGCGAGTACGAGTGCGAGGGCGAGGGCAGTCGGCGGGCGGCCAGGGTGCCGAGTGCGGCGATGGCCGCCAGGACCATGAGCGTGCGGCCCGTCGGGGCGGTGAGGCCGGTCAGCATGGTCGCGGTGGCGACGCCGAGCGTGGGGCCGATGTTCATCGCCGTCTGCTGGAGCCCACCGGCCACACCGGCGTCGCCCACGGACGCATGGCGCACGATGACGGCGGTCGCGGTGACCATCACGGTGCCGAAGCCGGCGCCGAGCAGGAGACAGCCCGCCCCGATCGTCAACGCCGTTGAAGAGCGGTTGAGTTGGGCGAGGAGGAGGATGCCGGCGGTCATCAGGGCCATGGCGACGGCGGAGGTGCGGCGGGGGCCGTAACGGCGCTGCAGTACGGCTGCGGCGGGTGCGCTGAGCACCATCATCACGGCCAGCGGGAGTACGCGCAGGCCGCATTGGAGCGGGTCCAGCCGGAGGACGTCCTGCAGGAAATAGGTGGCGACGAAGAGGGTGCCGAACAGGGCGGCCGAGGCGGACAGGAGGATCGCGAGCGCGGCGGCAATGGTGCGTGATCCCAGCACACTTGGCGGGATCAGCGGGCTCATCGTACGTCGCTCGTGGCGGATGAACGCGGCACCGGCGGCCACCGCCGCGACCGGACCCAGTACGACGGCCGTCGTCCACCCCTCCTCCGGCAGGGCGACGAGGGTGTGGACCAGGCACACCAGGGTGAGCGCGAGGAGGCCGGCGCCGGGCAGGTCGAGACGGGAGGCGGCAGCACGCCCCGGCGTCTGCGCGGTCACGTCGGGCAGGCGTACGGCGAGCGCCAGCGCCCCGGCCGCCACCGCCGGTGCCACATTGAGGAAGAAGACCGCCCGCCAGCCCAGGTGGGCGACGAGCGCGCCGCCGATCACCGGGCCGGCGGCGGCCGCCAGTCCGATGGCGCTGGTGCGCAGCGCGAGGGGCATGCCGAGCCGGTCGGGCGGGTACGCGGCGCGCAGCATCCCCAGCGTGGCCGGTTGCAGCAGTGCGCCGAAGACGCCCTGGGCGACGCGGAGGCCGATCACCCAGCCGACGCCGGGCGCCAGGGCGATCCCCGCCGAAGCGACACCGAAGCCCAGGATCCCGGTGGCGAAGACCTTCTGATGGCCGTACCGGTCGCCGAGGCGGCCCGCGAAGACGAGCAGGCCGGCCACGGCGATGAGGTAACCGGTGCTGGTCCACTGGACCTGCACGAACGAGGCGTGCAGGTCCCGTTGCAGGGTGGGCTGTGCGACGGTCAGCACGGTGCCGTCGAGGGCGACGATCGCGGCTCCCGTGATACTGCCGACGAGGATGAGGCGCTGCTGACGGGTCGAGGTCATCGGCCCTCCGGCCCGAGGTGCGCGTCCAGTGCGGCGCGCAGCAGCGGTTCGACGTCGTCGGCCTGTGTCGCGAGCTGGAGGCTGCCCCATCCCCACAGCTGGGCGATGCCGTGCAGATTCGCCCACAGCGCGCCCGCGACCACCGGTGGCGCCTGGCCGGTGGACGGCCGCACTCGGGCGACGAGGTCCTCCAGCAGGCGGAACAGCGGCAGGCTGGTCTCCCGCAGACCATGTCGACTGCCGCTCTCCAGCAGGTCGTGACGGAACATCAGCTCGTACATTCCGCGGCGGGTCCGTGCGAAGTCGAGGTAGCACCTGCCCAGCGCCGCGAGCTGCGACCGCGGGTCCGCCCCTCCGCTGCCGAGCGCCTCGGTGGCCGAGGCGGCCAGCTCGGCGAAGCCCTGCCGCGCGATCGCGGACAGCAGGGCCAGATGGGTCGGGAAGTACCGGCGCGGGGCCCCGTGCGAGACCCCCGCCCGGCGGGCGATCTCCCGCAGCGACAGAGCCTGTGCGCCCTGGCTGTTCACCAGGTCGACACCGGCCTCGACCAAGCGGGCACGCAGGCCCGCGTCCTGGACAGGTTCACTCATAGACACTGTCTACCAGAGTGCGTAGACAGTGTCTACGCAGGGGGGGTGGGTCCGCGATGAAGCCCGCACCCCGATAGACGGCTAAGCCCCGCACGCCGTCCACGGTGAAGCGGGAGACGGGGCGCGGGGCTCAGGGATCGGGGCTCAGGGCGCGGGGCTCAGGGATCGGGGCTCGGAGCAGACAACGACGCCGGCCGCCGCGCCCCGTGGGGGCGAGCGCGACGGCCGGCGTCAGGGAGCTGAGGCGACTACTCGACGACCTTCAGCAGCTTGTTGGGCGTGCCCTCGCTCGGGTTGGAGATCTTGTCGGGGGTGGCACCGTCCGTCAGCGCCTTCTCGACGTCGGCCGGCTTGGCGTCCTTGTGACCGGCCAGGTAGACCGCGGCGGCACCCACGACGTGCGGGGTCGCCATGGACGTACCGGAGATGGTCTTCGTGGCGTCGTCGCTGTTGTTCCAGTCCGAGGTGATGTCGGAGCCGGGGGCGTAGAGGTCGACCACGCTGCCGAAGTTGGAGAAGTCGGACTGCTCGTCCTTGTTGGTGCTGGAGGCCACCGTGATGGCCTCCTTCACGCGCGCCGGGGAGCCCTGGCCCGCGTCGCTGGACTCGTTGCCCGCCGCGACACCGAAGGTGACACCGGAGTCGATGGCCTTCTTCACGGCCGCGTCGAGGGCCTCGTCCGCGCCGCCACCGAGGGACATGTTGGCGACCGAGGGGCCCTTGTGGTTCTTGGTGACCCAGTCGATGCCCGCGACGACCTGCTCGGTGCTGCCGGAGCCCTGGCCGTCCAGGACCTTGACGGCCACGATCTTGGCCTTCTTGGCGACGCCGTGCGCCTCACCGGCGATGGTGCCCGAGACGTGGGTGCCGTGGCCGTTGTCGTCCTCGGCCTTGTCGCTGTTGTCGATGGCGTTGAAGCCGTACGAGGCGCGACCGCCGAAGTCCTTGTGGCTGATGTGGACACCGGTGTCGATGACGTAGGCGGTGACGCCCTCACCCGCGCTGTCGGGGTAGTTGTACTTCTTGTCGCCCTGGGTGTCCGCCTGGTCGATGCGGTCCAGGCCCCACGACGGCGGGTTGTCCTGGGTGCCGTCGATGTGGAACTTCTTGTTCTGCACGACCTTGTCGACGGCCGGGTCGGCGGCGAGGCGCTTGGCCTCCTCCTCGTTCAGGCCGGTCGTCGAGAAGCCGCCGACGGAGGAGAAGGTCCGCTTGACCTTGCCGCCGTACTTGGAGGCCAGGTCGCCGCTCTGGGCGGTACGGACCGACTTCTTCATCATGACGATGTAGCTGCCGTTCACGGCACCCTTGGCCTCGGCTCCGTAGATCTTGCCTTCGGCCGGGGCCGGGGACGCGCCCGCGGTGACGGCGGTGACCGCGGCGACACCCGTCGCGGCGACCGCGGCGGCTATCGACGTGATGAGGCGCTTCTTGCTGGAACGCTTGTGAGCCATTGCGAGGGTTCTCCTCGTTCGTGGTGTGGGGGGAAGCGTTGCGTCAACAGCCCTTGCACACAGGAAAATCTGCGTCGGGCTGGCTCGAAACCCTGTCTGATTGACGAGTCCAATTCAAGGGGGACCCGGCCGTGTGAGATACGCAACAAGCCTGCAAAATCCACAAAGGGCCCTAGAGTTGGGCAAAAGATGTTGCGGCTTGAATCATTCAGGCTTAACTCCGTTTACTTTCCCGCAACAGAGGGCAGGTTCGGGCCTATTTGATGAATGTTCCGGACTCATTCGGGCAACGCGGACTCGATGAGGTCCGCCGCCCGACGGGTGCCGCCCTCGCTCGCCCCCTGGTGGCGCAACCGCTCGGCTCGCGCGGCGACTTCGGGGTCGTTCACCAGGGACAGCACCGCCTCACGCAGCGCCCGCGCGGTGGCCTCCTCCTTCGGCAGATGCCTGCCGACGCCGAGCGCCTGGAGCATGTCGGCGTTGCCGAACTGGTCGACGGCCTGCGGTACGCACACCATGGGCACTCCGTTCGCCAGACCCTCCTGACTGCCGCCCATCCCGGCGTGGGTGATGAAGGCGTCCGCCTGACGCAGGACGGCGAGCTGCGGCACCCAGTGGTGCACCTCGATGTTGGCCGGGACCTCCCCGAGTTGCGACGGGTCGACGAACTTCCCTATCTGCAGCACCACATACCAGTCGCGCAGCCCGCCGAACGCCTCGATGCACTCCCGGTAGAAGGCCGGTTCGTTGGTGAACGCCGAGCCGAGGGACACCAGCAGCACCTTGGTGTCGGACGGCAGATGCGCCGGCCGCCGCCAGTCACCCTGGTGGGAGCGATCGCCCTGGCAGGAGCCGACGAAGGTGAACACGGAGGCGTCGACCCGGTCGGCGTGCGGCTGCATGGCCTGAGGAATGAGGACCAGGCAGCGGTCGGGGTGCGCGGCGAGGCGGTCGGGGTCGGTACGGGTGGCCATGCCGTGCTCGTCGAGCCAGGCATGGAAGCGCGCGTAGTACGCCCGGCCGCGCTCGGTGGCCCGCAGTTCGGCCCGCGCCCCGGCGACCTCCGCCTCGTACCCCTCCCAGGCGACCATGTTCGGCGAGAGCTGGATGGCGGGGACCTGCCAGCGGTGCGCGAGCAGCGGCGCCGGGTAGGCGGTGATGTCGTAGAGGACGAGGTCCGGCTCATCGCCCTCGTAGGCCGCCAGCAGCTGCGGCAGCGCCTGGATGGCGTCGTCGAGGAACGGCTCGATGTTGTCGATGAGTTCGCTGCCCCAGTCCTCCGGACTGTCGTCGGTGGGCAGGGTGGAGTTCCACAGCCGAGGCTCGGCCCCGGTGCCGGCGATCAGGTCGGCGAAGGAGGGCGGGATGGCGTAGGTGACGCGGTGGCCGCGGGCGACGAGCTCCCGTACGACCTCCAGGCTGGGGTTGACGTGGCCGTGCGCCGCGATGCTGAACATCGCGATATGGGCGGGCTTTTGGGCGCGGGGCATATGAGAACTCCTTGGTGAGGGCGCGCGGAGGCGGTGGGCGGGATGCCGGGACCGGGACGTCACGGCAGACTAGACGAGACGGGTCGTCTCGCGCAATCAAACAGTGATATGCCCCTGCGTACGGCGATGGCCCCCGCAGGCCGTTCGCCCGCTCGCCCGCTCGACGGCGGCTGCTCGCGCCGCCTCCCTCAGCGCTGATACCGCGCCAGCACCACGTTGCCGTCCTCGACCAGTCGCTCCCGCAAGGTGTTCAGGCCGATGGCGCCGCTGTAGTACTCCTGCAGGCCGGGGGTCGCTATCTTGTCCTTCCATTCCGGGTAGCCGCGAACGGACTGCGCGGGGGCGGAGCGCAGCGTTCCGGCGAGTGCGGTACCCGTTGCCCAGTCGTACCTCCGCACCCGCAGCGCCGGGTCCGCCAGTGCCTCCTGACCGGTCGGCAGCAGCCAGTCGCCCAGGGCGAGCCGGACCATGTTCGCCGGCCCGAGGAGGAAGTCGATGAAGGCCATCGCCTCCTCCTTGTACGGGCAGTCCTCGGCGATCGACAGGGTCTGCGGGCTGACGCCCTGGTCGAGCGCGGTGCCCTTGGGAGCGGGCAGCACCGTCCAGTCGAAGCCCCGGGGCGCCTGCTGGACGATCTGCTGGCGGTAGGAGAAGCCGAGCGGCACCATCGCGTAGCGGCCGGCGAAGAGGCCCGGGAGGGTGTCGGAGCCGCCCATGCCCAGGGTCGCGCGGGAGGCGCTGCGGTCGACGTTCAGCTGGTCGTGGAGGGTGCGCGGCACCACCTGGTCGACGGCGTCGAAGCGGACCTCCACCTTGCCGTCGGGGTGGCGGTGGAAGAACCGCCCGCCCGTGGACAGGGCGAGGTTGAGGGTGGCCGAGACGGGCTCCTTCAGCGGCCAGGCGACCCCGTAGCCGGTGCCGCGGGTCAGCCGCTGGGCCGCCTCGGCGAACTCCTGCCAGCTCCAGGGGTGTTCGGGGGTGGGGAGGCGTACGCCGGAGCGCCGCAGCCTGCCGCGGTCGGCGATGAGCACCCGGGGTTCCTGGAGGAACGGGACACCGTAGATACGGCCGTTGAAGGTGCCGGTCTCCCAGCTCCGGCGCGGGATGTCCTGCTTCAGGCGCGACGGCAGGAGGTCGGTGAGGTCGGCGAGATCACCGCCGTAGGCGAAGTCCGCGAGGTCGTCGGAGGCGTCGTGGATGATGTCCGGGGCCTCGCCGCCCTCGAAGGAGGTCAGCAGCTGGTCGTGGACGGTGGACCAGGCGCCCTGCACGTACTGCACCTGGACCTTGGGGTGACGTCTGTTCCACTCCGCGACCAGTTGCCTGTTGACCTTGAGGGAGTCCTGCTGCCAGGCGAGCGACTGGAAGCGCAGCGTGATGCGGCCGCCGGCCCCGCGGCGGCGCCGGTCGTCCGCGCAGCCCGGCAGCAGGGTCGCGGCGGGCAGTACGGCGGCGGCCGCGAGCAGCCGGCGACGGGCGAAGGGGGCGGCCGTCGTCGTCTCGTCGCCGGCGCGCATCAGTGCTTCACCGCCCCGGCGAGCATCCCGCCCGTGATCCGCCGTTGGATCACGGCGAACAGCAGCAGGCTGGGGAGGGTGGCCAGCAACGCCGCGGCGGCGAGCGGGCCGAGGTCGGCGACGCCCTCCGTCCCGAGGAAGTGGGTGAGCACGACCGGCAGGGTCTGCTTCCCGGGCGACTTGAGCAGGACCAGGGCGAAGAAGAACTCGTTCCAGGCGGTGATGAAGGCGAACAGCCCGGTGGCCACGATGCCCGGCGCGAGCAGCGGCACGGTCACCGAGACCAGCGTACGGAACCGGCCCGCGCCGTCCACGGCGGCGGCCTCCTCCAACTCGGGCGGCACCGCCCGGACGTAGCCGGTCAGCATCCACAGGGCGAACGGCAGCGACCAGACCACGTAGACCATGATCAGGCCGATCCGGGAGTCCACCAGATGCAGGCCCTTCAGGACCAGGAACAGCGGAATGATCACCAGCACCAGCGGGAACGCCTGGCTGATCACCACCCAGCCCGTGGCGGCCCGGGAGAGCCGGTTGCGGTAGCGCGCCAGGGCGTACGCCATCGGGGTCGCCAACACGATCGCGATCAGCGCGGAGACCGCGGCGGCCAGCAGGCTGTTGCCCGCGGCGGCCGGTAGCGGCTGCTGTTCGACGGCCTGCCGGAAGTTCTCCAGGGTCGGCGCCTTCGGTATCCAGGTGGGGTGCATGCCGCCCAGCTCGCGCGGTGGCTTGAAGGCGGTGGAGAGCAGCCACAGGAAGGGGAAGGCGAGGAAGAGGAGGTAGGCCAGGAGCGCGGTGTACTGGCCGGTGCGGATGGCGGTGCGCCGCGCGGCGCCGGGGCCTGCCGTCCGACGCGGGGCGCCGCGCTCCGTCCGGCTCGTCGCCGCCGTGGCGCTTCGCCGCGGTGCCTCGCTCGTCCGCCGCGCACCGTTCACCGGTCGTCCTCCCCCTTCAGCCGGCCGACCAGATAGCAGGCCAGCAGCACCGAGATCACCGCGACCATCGCCAGGCCCATCGTGGCGGCGTACCCGAACTGCCCGTAACGGAATGCCTCTTCGTAAGCGAAGAGCATCGGCAGCCGGGTGCGGCCGCCGGGTCCGCCGTCGGTCAGCACATAGACCAGGGCGAAGGAGTTGAAGTTCCAGATGAAGTTGAGGGCGGTGACGGCGAGCGCGACGGGCCTGATGACCGGCCAGGTCACCGTACGGAAGCGGCGCCAGGCTCCCGCACCGTCCATGGCGGCGGCCTCGTGCAGTTCGTGCGGCACGTTCTGCAGACCGGCCAGGAGGGTGACGGTGGTCTGCGGCATCCCGGCCCAGACGCCGACGAGGACGACCGCGGGAAGGGCGGTGGCCGGCCCGCTCAGCCAGTCGCGGCCGTCGGCTGCCGAAAGGCCGAGGCCCCGCAGCGTCTCGTTCAGGACACCGGCGTCCGGGTGGTAGACCAGTCGCCACATGATGCCGACGACGACCTCGGGCATCGCCCACGGAATGATCGCCAGCGCCCGGGCCAGCCAGCGCAGCCGCAGGTTCAGATGGAGCAGCAGGGCGAGGCCGAGGGCCAGGAAGAACTGCGGGACCGTGACGCCGAAGGCCCATAACAGGCCGATGCGGAACGAATCCCAGAACAGGGAGTCCTGGAAGAGGTCGGAGAAATTCAGCAGTCCCACGAACCGCGTGTCCTGGACCCGGCCCGACTGGGCGTCGGTGAAGGCCAGCCCGATGCCGTACAGCAGCGGACCCACACTCAGCACCAGGATCGGGATCAGCGCGGGCAGCACGAGGAACCACGCGCCGTGGTCGCGCCGTGCGCTCCCGGCGCGGCCGGTATCCGCCGCGGTGGACCGCCGGGGCGCGGTCGCGAGGGTCACCGCGGGGGCTCCCCGCCGTGCCTGCCCGCCTTCGGCGCTTCTGCCATCGCGCTCCCCCGTCCCCCGTTGCTCTACGTCATGTCCCCGGTCGGCCGCCGTCATCGTCGTGAGGGCCGCCACCGCAGTCAAGGTCCCCGTCGCGATCCATGGCGGAACTCCCCACCGGAAGGGTGCGGCGCGGTGCCCTGCGACACTGGTCGCGATCGCGCACCGCAGGAGGCATCACCATGACCGAACCGAGCCCCGCCGCCTTCACCGAGGCACGCGCCCGGGACGTACTGGCCGCGGCCGGGCGGCCGGACGCCGCGGCCGACGCCCGGCTGCTCGCGCTCGGCGAGAACGCCGTCTTCGCCCTCGGCGACAGCGGTCCGGTGGTACGGGTGGGCCGCAGCGCCGAACTCCTGGAGCGCGCCGAACGGGAACTGGACGTGGCCAAGTGGCTGGCCGCCTCGGGCGTACCGGCGGTACGGGCCGCGGAGCCGGTGGCCACGCTCGTCGACGGGCACCCCGTGACGTACTGGGAGCGGCTGGCGGAGGCCGTCCGCCCCGCCGGGCCGCAGGATCTCGCCGCGCTGCTGAAGCTGGTCCACGCCCTGCCGGAGCCGCCGTTCGCGCTGCCCCGCCGCGAGCTGCTGGGCGGCGTCGAGCGCTGGCTGCGGCTGGCGGGCGACGCCGTGTCCGCATCGGACGCGGAGTATCTGCGCGGACGGCGCGATGCGTTCGCGGCCGCCGCCACAGCCCTTCAGCCGCATCTGCCGCGCGGTCCGATCCACGGCGACGCGCTGACCCGCAACGTCCATGTCGGACCCGACGGACCGGTACTGGTGGATCTGGAGACCTTCTCCTCCGATCTGCGCGAACACGATCTGGTCGTGATGGCGCTGAGCCGGGACCGCTACGGCCTGGGCCCGGACGTCTACGACAGCTTCGTGTCCGTCTACGGCTGGGACGTACGGGACTGGGAGGGCTGCGCCGTGCTGCGCGGGTCCCGGGAGACGGCGAGCTGCGCCTGGGTCTCGCAGCACGCACCGGGGAACCCGGCGGCGCTCAAGGAGTTCCGGCGCCGGATCGCCTCACTGCGGGAGAAGGACGCGACGGTGCGGTGGTATCCCTTCTGAGGCCGGGGTCCCGTACGAAGTCGGACGGGGCACGCTGCGGCGGACGGCCGCGCCGACGCTACCGGGCCGGCCCGGCCTGATACGGGATCAGCGGCCAGGCCGGCTCGACTATCGCCCGGGGGTCGCCGGAGCGCCTCAAGTACGCCTGGAACGAGGCGGCTTGCTCGGCGGCCGCCTGCTCCTGGAGGGCGTGCAGAGCCCGGGGCGAGGGGATGGCGACGGCCGGGAACTTCTCCCCGATGCGGCGGGCGACTCCGGCGGCGGCCGCCGCGTCCGCGCCCGCCTCGTGTGCCTCCTCCAGCCGGACACCGTAATGGCCGCACAGCGCCTGCAGCGCGCGCTTGCCCTTGCGGTAGCGGTCCACATGCTTGTCGAGGACGAGCGGGTCGATGACCGGTGCGGGGATCCGGCCCAGCCGGTCGGTCAGGGTCCGCAGGCCGTGGCGCCGGCATTCGCGGTCCAGGAGGGAGAGGTCATAGCGGGCGTTCATCACCACCAGGGGGATCTCCGCGCGCAGGGCCTCGGCCAGCGCCTCGGTGATCTCCTCTACGGCCGTCGCCGGCGACTGCCCGTGCTTTTGGACATATGCGGTCGAAATGCCGTGTATGGCCGCGGCTTCCTCGGGAATCGGCACGCCCGGATCCAGCAGCCAGGTCCGCTTCGCGGCCGCCCGGCCGTCCCCCTCCAGCCGGACCAGGGCAGCGGTGACGATGCGGTCCTGCTCCACGTCCGTGCCCGTCGTCTCCAGGTCGAAGCCGATCAGCAGCTCCTGATGCCAGCTCATGCCGAAACCTCGCTTCGCTCGGCCTGCCACTCGCGCGGCGCGCGCCCGCGTTCCCTGCGCTCGCTGCCCTCGCTCATGCGGCCTCCTTCGGTGGTACTTCCCCCGTTGCTCGCCCACTCTCCCACGCACCACTGACAATCCACCGGCCACCCGTCGCGGCACGGGCGCACCGGTCGCGGGCCAGCCCTTAGGCTGACCGCCATGGACCTACGGCTGGCAGGACACGGCGCGCTGGTGACGGGCAGCAGTTCGGGGATCGGCGCGACCATCGCCGAGACGCTGGCGGACGAGGGGTGCGAGGTACTGGTCCACGGCCGGGACGCGGGGGCCGCGGCGGCCGTCGCCGAGCGGATCGCGCGCCGCGGGGTACGGGCCGAGGTGGTGCTCGGCGACCTGACCGAACCCGGCGTCGCCGAGCAGGTCGCCCTCACCGCACGCGACTTCGGGGCGCACATCCTGGTCAACAACGCCGGTCCGTTCGCCGAGCACGACTGGGAGAGCTCCCGGCCCGCCGACTGGCGCGCGGCCTTCGAGGGCAATGTGCTGCCGACGGTGCGGGTCACCCAGACGCTGCTGCCCTCGCTGCGCGCGCACGGCTGGGGCCGGGTGATCACCATCGGCAGCCGGGCCGTCCGCACACCGCTGCCCAACATGGTGACGTACTCGGCTGCCAAGGCGGCCGTGGTGAACATGACCACGAGCCTGGCCAGGCATCTCTCGGGGAGCGGGGTGACCGCGAACTGCGTGAGCCCGGGAGTGATCGTCTCCCCGTCGATGTACCGGATGTGGCAGGAACGGACCGCGGCCGACGACGGGCACGCCAACGGGTCGGACGCGGCGGGCGATCCCGGGGAGCCGGACGAGGCGGACGAGCCGGACGAGGCGAGCATCGTCGCGCGGTACGCGCCGAATCCGGTCGGGCGTCTGGGGCGCCCGGAGGACATCGCCTCCGCGGTCGCCTATCTGGCGAGCCCGCGCGCCGATTACGTCAACGGAATCGAGCTGCGGGTCGACGGGGGCATCACGGGGACGCCGTAGGAGGCCGCCCTCTCCGCGGCGTCTCCCCTACCGCTTGCCCTCCAGCACCGTCCGCGCCCTGTACTCCCCCACCGGCTCCACCCCCTCGCCCGCCTCTGCGCTCACCTCCGCCACCAGTACGTCCGGTGCCGTCTCCGCGCCGCTCGCGCACGCCGCCGCGAAGGCCGCCGCGCCCAGGCCCCGGCGCGCCGCGTCCGTGCTGCGGGCGACGTCACCGCGCTCCGCGACGGGCTGCGGCGCCCCGGCCGCCGCGCGGAGCGTCCCGGCGCCGCCCAACAGCCGGGCCGTGGAGACGAAGCGGCCGGCCAGTGCCTGGGCGCCGGCCAGGCCCTCCAGTGCCAGCGCCACGGCACGCGGATCGGCGGTGGCCCGGGCCGCCGCGAAGCCGTCCAGGTGGCGGCGACGGGCGGTCGGCGCATCGCCCCGCAGCTCCGCGACGAAGCCCAGCTCGGCCAGGACGAACGCGGTACCGGGGTCGCCGTCCCGGCCGCGGCACCACTCCAGCCAGGGCAGCAGCTGTGCCTCGGCGTCGTCGAGGCGGCCCTCCCTCCTGGCGCCGAGCGCGAGTCCGGTCTCGGCGAACATCTCGCCGCGCCGGTGCGCGTGTTCGGCGGCCAGCCGCCGGCCCCGCTCGTGGAGGTCCCGGGCACCGGCCGTATCGCCGGTCAGCAGGGCGATCCGGCCCAGGCCGGAGAGCTGGTACGAGGACTGGATCCCCAGGCCGAGTTCCTCGGCGATCCGCAGCCCGTCCTGATGGAGCCCGGCCGCCCGGGCGTAGTCTCCGGTGATCTCCGCGAGCGCGCCGAGCGCGTCGGCCGCCTGCAACTGCCCCCAGCGGTCGCCCAGTTCACCGAAGAGCGCGGCGCTCTCCTCGGCGTCGCGGCGGCGCGCGGCCGGCTCCCTGCCGCCGGCCAGCCGGGCGCGGCTGCTCAGCGCCGCGGCGGTGCCCCAGCGGTCGCCCAGCGTCCGGAAGGCGGTCAGCGCGTCCGACACCCGCCGCGCCGCCACCGCGCTGTCGCCGAGGCCCACCTGGGCGTACCCCAGGAACCACTGGGCCCAGGCCCGGTCCCGCGGCTCCTCGTGCTCCTCGTAGCGCCGCAGTACGGCGGCCGCCCGCCCTACGGGGTCGGCGTCGCCGCCGGCCAGCGACGCCATCCCGACCTGCCAGGCGGTCGCCCGCAGCCGGCGCCCCACGGGGACCGCGGCGCCGTCTCCCTCGGGGTGCGCACCGGCCGACGCAGTCACCGCGAGCGCCGCGTCCAGCGAGCGGCCCGCCTCCGCGAGCCGGCCGCGCAGGAACCAGTACCAGGCCAGCGCGTTGGCCAGGCGCAGCGCACGGTCGGCCGCGCCGCCGCGGACCCAGCCGTCCAGCGCCGTCCGCAGGTTCGCGGCCTCCTGGTCGAGCCGCTCCAGCCACTGCCGCTGCGCCGCCCCGTACAGCAACGGCTCGGCGCGCTCGGCCAGTTCGGTGTAGTAGTCGTGGTGGCGGCGGCGTACCGCGGCCAGCTCGCCGGCCTCCCGCAGGCGTTCGAGGCAGTACGCCCCCACCGTCTCCAGCAGGCGGTAGCGCACGCCGTACGGCGTCGGCGCCACCGCGACCAGGGAGCGGTCCACAAGACGGACCAGCAGTTCCAGTACCTCGTCCCGTCGTATGCCGTCGCCCGCGCAGACCGTCTCGGCGGCCTCCAGAGTGCAGCCGTCGGCCTGTACGGCCAGCCTGCGCAGCACGGTGCGTTCGGGGAGGGACAGCAGCTCCCAGCTCCAGTCGATCATCGCGCGCAGGGTCTGCTGCCGGGGCGGCACACCCCGTCGGCCGGCCGCCGGCAGCCGGAACCGGTCGTCCAGCCGGGCGCTCAACTCCCTTACGCCCAGTGCGCGTACCCGGGTGGCGGCCAGCTCCAGGGCGAGCGGGATGCCGTCCAGGCGGCGGCAGATCTCCGCCACGGCGGGTGCGGTGTCCGCGTCCAGCGCGAAGCCGGGGTCGGCGGCGCTCGCGCGGGCGGCGAACAGCGCGCGGGCGCCGGCCGGCTCCAGCGGCGGTACGGTCCACACCACCTCGCCCGCCAGGCCCAGCGGTTCCCGGCCGGTCACCAGCGCCCGGAGCTCCGGCGCGGCGGCGAGCAGCGCGGCGGTGACCTCGGCGGCCGCCTCGACGACATGCTCGCAGTTGTCCAGGACGAGCAGCAGGCGCTTGCCCCGTACCGCGCCGACGAGCCGCTCCGCCACCGGGCCGGCCGCGGCGCCCTCCCGGATGCCGAGCACGGCCAGCACGGCCTCGGCGACCTCGGCGGCGGTGCACTTGCCCGCGCGCTCGCCCGCGGCGTCGTCCGGGCGGCTCAGCGCGGCCAGTTCCACGAGCCAGACGCCGTCCGGGAAGGCGTCGGACGACCGGCCGGCGGTCTCCAGGGCGAGCCGGGTCTTGCCCACGCCACCGGGGCCGGTGAGCGTCACCAGGCGGTCGGCCGCGAGGAGCCGGCCGATCCGGTGGACGGCGTCCTGGCGGCCGAGGAGTTCGGTGAGGGGGGTGGGGAGGTTGGTGCGCGGGCGCGGGGCGGGACCGGCGGCCGAGACCGCCGCGGCCCCGGTGGCAGTGAAGCGCCCCGCGTCCGCGCCGCTCGCCTCCCAGGGCTCCTGCCGCAGGATCGCCTGGTGGACCGCGGTCAGTCCGGGACCGGGGTCCACCCCCAGCTCCTCGGCCAGTTGTGCGCGTACTGCGCCGTACGCGGCCAGCGCCTCGCTCTGCCGTCCGGCCCGGTACAGGGCGGTCAGCTGCAGCGCGCGCAGCCGTTCGCGGAGCGGGTGCCGGACCGCCAGGGCGGTCAGCTCGCCGGTCAGCGCGGTGTGCTCGCCCAGCTCCAGGCGTGCCGAGGCCCGCTCCTCCAGGGCGGTCAGCCGCTGCTCCTCCAGGCCCTCGGCCACCGGGCGCACCAGGTCGTCGTCGGCGAATCCGGCGAAGGCCGGGCCGTGCCACAGGGCCAGGGCCTCGCCGAGCAGGTCGGCCCGCTCCCGTGCGGTGGCGGCCGCCTGGGCACGGGCCGTCAAGGCGGTGAAGCGGCCGGCGTCCAGGGCGTCGGCCGGGATGTCCAGCCGGTATCCGGGCGGGGTGGCCGTCACCAGTTTCCGGGCGCCGGGCTCCGCGGTGTCCAGGGCGCGGCGCAGCTGGGAGACCTTGCTCTGGAGGGAGGCTGTCGGGTTCGCGGGCGGCCGCCGGCCCCAGAGGTGGTCGATGAGCCGGGTCGCGGAGACCGGGCGGCCGCGGTGCGCGAGGAGCGCGGCGAGCAGCGCCCGTACCTTCGTCTCCGGGACGGGGGCAGGGCGGCCGTCGGCGGTCCGCACGTCCAGCGGGGCCAGTACGCGGAAGTGCATGCGTCAACCGTACGAGGTGGTCAGGAGACCGGCCGCGAATCCGCCCAGATGCTCTCGAATTCCTCCCGGTAGGTCTCGAAGAGGCCGTGGTCGCCGTCGCGCCCGTCGCGGGCGTCCTGGCGGACGACCTCGCGGGAGCCGCCGCGCAGCACCAGGACGGGGGACTCCATGCCCCGGCTCTTGCGGAGGTAGGGCTGGACGACGGCCAGACCGTCGGGGCCGTCGCCGTCGACGAGGTAGGCGGTGAAGCGCGGGGTCTCGTCGAAGACCTGGATCTCGAAGGCGCCGGGGTCTCGCAGCCGGGCGCGCACCCGCCGCATGTGGAGGATGTTCATCTCGATGGAGCGGCTCATCTCGCCCTTCTTCAGGCCGATTTCGCGCTCCCTGCGACGGACCGCGCTGCTCGCGGGGTTGAGGAAGAGCAGCCGGACCCGGCAGCCGGATTCGGCGAGCCGGACCAGGCGGCGGCCGGAGTAGTTCTGGACGAGGAGGTTCAGCCCGATGCCGACGGCGTCGAGGCGGCGGGCGCCGCCGAAGAGGTCCTCGGCGGGCAGCTGCCGCTGGAGGCGGACCCGGTCGGGGTGCACGCCGACGACATCGGCGTAGCGGTCGCCGACCAGGTCCTCCACCGCGTCGATCGGCAGCCGGCCGGAGATCCGGGTGCCGGTGCCGGAGCCGAGGATGTCCAGGAGCCGGGCGGAGGCGCGCTCGGCCTGGGCGAGGACGGTCTGCGACAGGGCGCGGTTGCGGGAGACGATGTTGCGGGCGACCTCCAGCTCGTCGAGGGCCAGCTCGACCTCCCGGCGGTCGTCGAAGTACGGCTCGAAGCAGGGCCAGTGCTGGACCATCAGTTCGCGGAGTTGCGGCAGCGTCAGAAAGCTGACGATGTTGTCGTCCGCCGGGTCGAGGAGGTAGCCCTTGCGGCGGCTGACCTCGCGGACGGCGACCGCGCGCTGCACCCATTCCTGCCCGGCGGGGCCGGCCGCGGCGACGACCCATTCGTCGCCGTGCACCGGTTCGTAGATGGGCCGCAGGACCGCCGCGACCACGGCCCGCAGCCGCTGCTCGACGAGATTCAGCCAGATGTAGGCACGACCGGCCCGTCGGGCCCGGGTGCGCACCTCGCTCCAGGCGTCGGCGCCCCAGTCCAGCTCCGCCCCGATCTCCAGCGGTCGTGCCAGGGACACCGCGCCGGGCGGTGCGTCGACGGAGCCGCCTTCTTGAGCCTCGTGACTCTCGTCACCAGGGGGCAACTCCAGCCCGCCGCTCACCTGCCACCGCCTCCCGAACCCCCGTGCCAACGATCAAGGCAGACTACTGCGGTGCGGGAGGCGGTGCAGCAGGATGAGTCGAGTCGGCTGTCAACTCCCCTTATTCATAGTGCCCGTTGTGACCGGACAGCGCGGGCGGAGTGAGCGGATTCATAGCGGTGACGTCGCGCGGAGCCAGCTGGAACCCCTGCCAGTGGACGGGCATCGGCTCCTGGTCCTCATCTCTGGCGATGTGGTGGAACCCGATGTTGACCCACGCGATGGGGTGTTTCAGCGGCTGGCCGTTGACCCAGGAGTCGATGCTCCTGCCGCCGCGGGCACCGCAGTTGGCCAGGTTGTTGCTGGCGAACTGCTCACATTTTTTGTAGTCGGTGAAATAGATGTCGTGCTTGGTGTAGCTGCGGCCGGTGTACTTGCTGGTGTGCCCCGGCACGATCTCGTACGAGCGCGGATGGCCGTCCTTGTTCTTTCCGGTGGCGCTCACCACGCGCCACCAGCGCATCGGGCCCGCGTCCCCGGCCAGCTCCTTGGTGACGGGGGTGCGGGTGGTGCGGATGGTGGGGGTGCGGCCGCCGGGGCGGGTGGTGGTCGCGGAGTCGAACTGCTCGACCTTGTTGCCGGAGGAGCCGTCCAGGCCGAAGTTCAGCCGCCAGAAGACATTGTGGCTGTGGCTGGTGGCGTAGTCCTTGGCGCCCTTGCCGATCGGCATACCGCGGCCGTCGCCGGCGTCGTAGTCGCCCGGCGAGACCGTGCCGGTGGCGCCGACCTGCATGGTCATGGTGCCGTCGCCGGCGAACCGCCATTCGGTGATGTACTCGTACCAGCCGACCTTGTTGACGGTGTAGAGCAACAGGTCGTTGCCCTGGAGCTGGTAGGTCTTGGTGTTCTCACCGGGGTAGGCGCCCAGCCGGTAGGCGTGGCCGCGGGCCCGGGTGGTGGCGCACAGGCCGCCGACCTCCGGGTGCGCGGGGTCCCAGGCGCCGGGCACCTTGACGGTCTTGATGGTGCCGCCGGGGCATTCGGCGGGGGCGAGCTTCTGCAGGCCCTGGGCGAAGCCCTGGCCGGTGAGGTCGTCGTACTCGTTCGTGCCGTCGTCGTAGGGGACGTGGATCTGGGCGAGCTTGGCGGTGGTGAGCACCTTGATCGGGGCGGGTTCCCCCTTGGGCTGGTAGGAGATGTCGTCCAGGACCAGGCCGGCGTTGCCCTCGTAGTGCCAGCACATCCGCCAGACCGTGCCGCCGTCGAGCGCCTGGGTGATGCGGTAGGGGGTGCTGCACTGGGGCCCGGGGTCGGGCGCGGCGGGGGCCTCGGGGGCGGCCTGGGCGGCCGGGCCGGTCAGCAGGGCGGTCGCGGCGAGCAGCGGGACCGCGGCGAGGGCGGCGGCGCGCCGGTACGGACGGTGGGTCGAAGTGCCGGTGGTGCGTCTTTGGCGCATGGTGGCGGCTCCTGTGCGAAGGAGTGGACGTCGATGGGCGGACTCGCTCGGCGCGGTCAGCCCAGGCGGCCGACGGTGCGGGCGCTGAGGTCGATGACGAAGCGGCGGGTGTCGATCCACTGACCGTTTTTGATCTTGGTGAAGAGGCGGATGCAGCGGTGCTCCCCGCAGGCGGCGAGGGCGCCGGGCGCGTCACCCTCCGCGCGCCCCCGGTAGACGAAGCCGGTCACGGCGAGCGGATCGGGCCCGGTGAGGTCGCGCCCGGTGGCGTCGCGGTAGTCCTGGCGCAGCCCGGAGCCGAGCGGGGCGGCGATCAGCAGCCGCGCCGCCTCGACGGCCTCGTCGTGGCTCGGCGGCGGCTGGACGCCGCGCTGGGTGTCGGTCGACTCCACCTTCGAGGTGGTGAGGTTGACGGTCTTGGTGATGTAGCGGTCGCCGGCGTAGTCGTAGTACGAGACGTTCGCCCGGCGCGGCGGGTCGGCGAGCCCCACCTCCGACGGGCCGAGTTCGGCCAGGTCCGTGGTGAGCGGCTCGGGCCCCGGTTTGCCGGTGACGTCCTTGGCGACGCCGCGCACGGGGCGCGGCAGCGCCAGCTCCCGGGCGCGCCGCAGTTCGTCGTCGGTGAGCGGATCGCGTCCCTGGCCGCTCTCCCCCTGGGCGCGGACCTGCTCGACGACACCGGGTGGCGGTTGCCCCGGGTCCCGCCCAGGTGCGGCCTTGCCGGCCGCGGCGGGCCGGGCGCTGCTCGCGTCGTCCGCGCCGGCGGGCAACGTGACCGCCACCATGACGGCGGTGCCCGTCAGCGCGATGGCGGCGCCCGCCACGACCTTGCCGAGGTGGCGGTATATCAGTTGGTGCACGGTTCCCCCCTGCTGTCACATTCCGTGACACGCAATCTCGGATCCCCCGTCAGTCCTCCTGCAGGACGTCCAATAGGACGAACCGACATCGCGACAGGTTGCCCACTATTCAGCCGAGATCCCAGGAAAAGACCGCCGTGTACGACAAGTTGCGACTGCTTGCGGAAGATTTTGCTTCGGTCCGCGGGCGTGTGTCGTGGAGTCGCCGCAGGGCCCGACGAGAAAGTGGAAGAGTCTACGCATGCAGGTCTGGCCGGGACAGATGTATCCACTGGGTGCCACCTATGACGGGGCGGGCACCAATTTCGCGGTGTTCTCCGAGGCCGCGAAGCGCATCGAACTGTGTCTGCTGCACGACGACGGTTCGGAGACCGCCGTCGAGCTGCGCGAGAGCGACGCCTTTGTGCGGCACGCGTACCTTCCGGGGGTGATGCCGGGGCAGCGCTACGGCTTCCGGGTGCACGGTCCCTACGAGCCGCAGCGGGGGCAGCGCTGCAATTCGGCGAAGTTACTGCTCGACCCGTACGCACGGGCCATGAGCGGCCGGATCGACTGGGACGAGGCGGTCTACGGCTACCACTTCGGGCGCCCCGAGGTGCGCAACGACCTGGACTCGGCCCCGCACACCATGGCGTCGGTGGTGGTCAATCCGTACTTCGACTGGGGTGACGACCGCCCGCCGCGCACCGCCTACCACGAGACGGTGCTCTACGAGGCCCATGTCAAGGGCCTGACGATGCTCCACCCGGAGCTGCCCGAGGAGCTGCGCGGCACCTATGCGGCGCTGGCGCACCCGGCGATCATCGACCATCTGACGGAGCTGGGGGTGACCGCCCTGGAGCTGATGCCGGTGCATCAGTTCGTCCAGGACCACCGGCTGGTGGACGCGGGGCTGACGAACTACTGGGGCTACAACACCATCGGCTTCTTCGCCCCGCACAACGCCTACGCCTCCTGGGGCGACCGCGGGCAGCAGGTGCTGGAGTTCAAGACCGCGGTGCGGGCGCTGCACCAGGCCGGCATCGAGGTGATCCTCGACGTGGTCTACAACCACACGGCCGAGGGCAGCCATCTCGGTCCGACGCTGTCGTTCCGGGGGCTGGACAACGCCTCCTACTACCGGCTGTCGGAGGACCGGCAGTACTACATGGACACCACCGGCACCGGGAACTCGCTGCTGATGCGCAGCCCGCACGTGCTCCAGCTGGTGATGGACTCGCTGCGCTACTGGGTGCAGGAGATGCGGGTGGACGGCTTCCGCTTCGATCTGGCGGCGACGCTGGCCCGGCAGTTCCACGAGGTCGACCGGCTGTCGTCGTTCTTCGACCTGGTGCACCAGGACCCGGTCGTCAGCCAGGTGAAGCTGATCGCCGAGCCGTGGGACGTCGGCGAGGGCGGCTACCAGGTGGGCAACTTCCCGCCGCTGTGGACCGAGTGGAACGGCAAGTACCGGGACACCGTGCGGGACCTGTGGCGGGGCGAACCGCGCACGCTGGCGGAGTTCGGGTCCCGGCTGACGGGGTCGTCGGACCTCTATCAGGAGGACGGGCGGCGGCCGCTGGCCTCGGTGAACTTCGTGACCTGCCACGACGGCTTCACGCTGCGCGACCTGGTCTCGTACAACGACAAGCACAACGAGGCCAACGGCGAGGACAACCGCGACGGCGAGCGCTACAACCGGTCCTGGAACTGCGGCGCCGAGGGCCCGACCGACGATCCGTCGGTGCGGCGGCTGCGGTCCCGGCAGATGCGGAACTTCCTCGCCACGCTGATGCTGTCGCAGGGGGTGCCGATGCTCAGCCACGGCGACGAGTTCGGGCGCAGCCAGCACGGCAACAACAACGCCTACTGCCAGGACAACGAACTGTCGTGGGTGCACTGGCCGCAGGGCGAGCCGGGTGCGGGCGCCGAGCCGGGGCCGGCCGGCGACCCGGACGGGGCGGATGCGACGGACGAGGCGGCCGGGCCGCAGGAGGCGCCGGAGGCCGACGAGGAGCAGCGGGCGCTGCTGGCGTTCGTCCGGCAGATGGTGTGGCTGCGGCGCGACCACCCGGTCTTCCGGCGCCGGCGGTTCTTCCAGGGCCACCCCATGGAGGGCACCCACGACAAGCTGTCGGACATCGCGTGGTTCACGGCCGGCGGCGGGGAGATGGGGCCGCGCGACTGGCAGTCGGTGCACGCCAAGTCGCTGACCGTCTTCCTCAACGGCAGCTCGATCTCCGAGCCGGGTCCGCGCGGCGAGCCGATCACCGACGACTCGTTCCTGCTGATGTTCAACGCCCACGACCAGGAGAAGGAGTTCGTCATCCCCGAGCACCTCGGCCGGCAGTGGCAGGTCGTGGTCGACACCGACCGGCCGGAGGCGGTGGCCGACGGCGGCGGCGCCAAGGTCAAGGCCGGCGACCGGCTGACGCTGATCGGCCGGAGCCTGCTGGTGCTCCAGCGGCCGGCGTAGCCGTCCCCCAGGCGGTGCCCGGGCGGGACAGGGCGCGGAGCGCGGCCTCACGGGTACCGGCGTGGGCGTCCGACAGGGCCTGGACGAGGGCGTCCTCGTCGGCGGGGTCCGGGCGGCGCCCCAGCGCGATGACGGCCGCCTCGCGCACCTCCGCGGCCGGGTCCGCGACGGCGGCGGCCCGCAGCGCCGATCTGACGGCGGGTACGGGCGCCGGGTAGCGGCCCAGTGTCCAGGCGGCCGCATGCCGCCGCCGGGGGTCCGGCGCGTCGCGCAGTAGGGACACCAGCGCCGGCTGGTCGTGCGGCAGCGAGCGGTCGAAGCCGGAGGTGTCCATGCCGTCGAGGGTCTCGTCGAGCCATCTCTCGTACCAGGCGAGGAAGTCGGTGTCGTGGCAGAAGTGGGGCGGCCACAGGTCGAGGCAGACGTTGACGACGCGTCCCCGGGCGGGACCGGAGACCACGAGGCCGGTGTACAGGGAGCAGCCGCTGCTGGTGAGCGTGATCACGCCGGGGTAGGGCTCGGCGTCGTCGTCGCCCGGCACCTCATGCCGGGCCGGGTCCGGGGGGTCGGTGGGCGAGAGGGGGAAGGGGACGGCGAGGTGGCGGGGCGGGATCCGGCCGAGGACGAGGTGGTCCCAGTCGTCCAGGGGCATGAGGCCGTGGTGCGGTCCGGCGCCGGCGTGGCCGATCGTGGTGAGGAAACCGCGGTAGCTCTCGGGCAGCCGGATGCCGTGCGCGCGCTCGAAGTCCGCTATCCGGGACTCGGGCAGGGGCGGGCCGAGCCGGAAGCGGTGCGTCTCCTCCCCCATGGAGCGCGCCCGGCCCGGCAGTCCTCGGACGATCGCCAGCTTCGCCGCGATCCTGGGCAGCCGTTCGTCCACGCCGTATCACTTCTTCGCGGTGCCGTCGGAGTGCGTGGATCGAAGATTAGTTCACCCCCCGTCGCCGCATGGACCGGCCGGGCCCGGGTCGGCGGGCCGAAGCGCTCGGGTGATGACAATGCCGGAAGGAGATGACACATCGGGCCCCGCGCGGGGTACGGGTGTTCCCATGACGCAGCCATCGAGTCCGTCGCCGACCGCCACCTACCGGCTGCAGCTCCAGCCGGACTTCCCGTTCGCCGCCGCCGAGCGGGCCGTCCCCCATCTGGCCGCGCTGGGCGTCTCCCATCTGCATCTCTCCCCGGTGCTGGAGTCGGTGCCGGGGTCCACACACGGCTACGACGTGGTGGACCACTCGGCGGTACGGGCCGAGCTGGGCGGCGAGCGGGGGCTTCGGGCGCTGGCGGCGACGGCCCGTGCGCACGGGCTGGGGCTGGTCGTCGACCTCGTGCCGAACCATATGGCCGTGCCGGAGCCGGTGGCGCTGAACCGCCCGCTGTGGGAGGTGCTGCGCGACGGGCCGGCGTCCCCGTATGCGCGGTGGTTCGACATCGACTGGGACGGCGGGCACGGCGGGCGGATGCTGCTGCCGGTGCTCCACGGGCCGCTCGGCGACGAGGCGCGGCACTTCCGCGTCGACGCCGAGGACGGGGTGCTGCGCTATCACGCGCACGCCTTCCCGCTGCGTCCCGGTACCGAGGACCTGCCGCTGCCGCGCCTGCTGGTGGCGCAGTGGTACCGCCTGGCCTGGTGGCGGTTGGGCCGCAGCGAGCTCAACTACCGCCGCTTCTTCACCGTTTCGGAGCTGATCGGGGTGCGCGTCGAGGATCCCGAGGTCTTCGCGGCCACCCATGCCACGGCGCTGCGGCTGGTCCGCGACGGCGTCATCGACGGGCTGCGGATCGACCACCCGGACGGCCTGGTGGACCCCGGCGGTTATCTGGCCCGGCTGCACAAGGCGACCGGCGGCCGCTGGACCGTCGTCGAGAAGATCCTCAGCGGCGACGAGCAGCTGCCGGCGAGCTGGGCCTGCGCCGGTACGACGGGCTATGACGCGCTGCGGCACATCGACGGGCTCTTCGTCTGCCCGCAGGGCTCCGGGCGGCTCTTCTCCCACTACCGGGACTTCGTCACCCCGCTGGCCGACGAGGGCGGCGACTGGGAGGAGACGGTGCGCCGGGCCGCGTACGAGGTCGTCACCCACGATCTGGCCGCGGAGGTCGAGCGGCTGGTGCGGACCGCGGCGCGGATCAGCGCGCGCGACCCGCGGCCCGGTGACCACGCGCCCTGGGCGCTGCGGCAGGCGATCCGGGAGCTGCTGGTGCGGCTGCCGGTCTACCGGCCGTACGCCGCCGACGCGACGCGGGCGGTGCCGGACGCGGCGATGCTGGGGCAGGCGGCGGTGCGGGCGCGCGGCGCGTTCCAGGTGGCCGAGGAGGCGCGCGCGGTGGACCTGGTCCACGATCTGGCGCTGGGCCGGTGGCCGGGCGAGGCGGAGGCGGGAGGGCAGGCCGTCGGGTCGGAGGGAACCACCCCGGAAAGAGCCACCCCGGTCGGGACCAACCCGGAGCAGCACGAGGCGGACCGCGCCGACTTCGCCGCCCGCTTCGCCCAGACCGCGTCCGCGCTGCGCGCCAAGTCCGTCGAGGACACCGCCTTCTACCGCTATCCGGTGCTGCTGTCCGCCTGTGAGGTCGGCGGCGACCCCGGGGAGCCCGCGCGCGGACCGGACGCCTTCCACGCCTACTGCGCCCGGATCCAGCGGGACTGGCCGGCGACGGCCACGGTGCTCTCCACGCACGACACCAAGCGCAGCGCCGATGTGCGGGCGCGGATCGCGGTGCTGTCGGAGTGCCCGGACCGGTGGCGGGACGCGCTCGGCGCGATGGGTGAGGCCGCGGTGTGCGGGGCCGCGGCGGGCTCGATGGACGGTGCGGGCCCGGCGGACCCGATGGTGTCCTGGCTCGTCTGGCAGACCGCGTTCGGCCTGGGCGCGCCCGCCGAGGAGCCTGGGGCGACGGGGGCACCTCCCAGCGACAGCTGGAGCAGGGTCGCGGGCGCGGTCCTGAAGTCCGTACGGGAGGCCGGGCTGCGCACCTCGTGGACCGAGCGGAACGCGGACTACGAGGAGGCGGTGGCGGAGTTCGTCCTGGGCGGACCCTGCGGTCCCGCGGCGGCCCCGCTCGCCGCGCTGGGCGAGGAGCTGGCCCCGTTCATCCGGGCCAACGTCCTGGGTGCCACGCTGCTGCATCTGACCATGCCCGGCGTCCCCGATCTCTACCAGGGCACCGAGCTGGGCTACGCCGCGCTGGTCGACCCGGACAACCGGCGGCCCGCCCGGTTCCGTCCGGAGCTGCTCGCCGAGCTGGACGGCGGGGCCGCGCCGCGCGATCTGGACGGCGAGAAGCTGCGGCTGACGGCCGCGGCGCTGCGGCTGCGGCGCGCGCACCCCGAGTGGTTCGGCGCCGCCGCGGACTACGAGCCGGTGGAGGCCGAGGGGCCGGCGGCCGAGCACTGTGTGGCGTTCTGTCGCGGCGGGCGGGTGCTGACGGCGGTGACCCGGCTGTCGCTGCGGCTGGTGGAGACCGGCGGCTGGTGGGACACCGGGCTCCGGCTGCCCTCCGGGGGAACGTGGCGCGAGCTGCTGAGCGGACGACAGCTGCCGGGCGGCGCGGTGGTGGGGCTGAGCGAGCTGCTGGAGGAGTCGCCGGTGGCACTGCTGGTCCGCGACTGACGATTCGTCAGCTGTTGTGCGGCCCCGTCCGTACCGGCCGGCGGATTTCGTCCCCGGCCCCGTCGGCCGAGCGCAGCAGCTCGGTGAACTCCGCGGCGGCGCCGGTCAGTTCGACCCGTGAGAAGACCGTGATCTCGCGCCGCCACGGCGGGTCGGTGGGCACCCAAGCGCAGTCCAGGCCGCGCAGTTCGTGGGCCGCGGTGAGCAGTACGCCGACGCCCGCCGACGCCATCCGCACGGCGGTCGAGCTGTGCTGGGTGCGGACGGCGGTGCGCGGGGTGAAGCCCAGCCGCTCGCACTCCAGGTCCAGCCAGCGCCGGCCCCCGACCATCGGCTCCAGGCTGCACCGCACCCAGGGCCGGTCCGCCAGCTCGGCCAGCCGTACCGACTCGCGGGCGGCGAGCGGATCGCCGTGCGGCACGACCAGCACCATCCGCTCCCGCCCCACGACGGTGACCGGCCCCTGCCAGTCCTTGGGACCCGGCCCGAGCGCCATGTCGGCGACACCGCGCGCCATATGCTCCTCCAGCTCCTCGGTGGTGGCGTACTCGTGGAGCACCAGGCGCACCCCGGGGTGCTCGCGGGTCCAGCGGGCGCAGACCTCCGGCAGCACCCCGATCGCCTGCGCGTGCACCGTCGCGATATGCAGTTCGCCGCTCTGCGCACCGTTCGCGGCCAGCGCGGCGCGACGGGCCTGCCGGGCGCTGCGGACGGCGAGTTCGGCGTGCGGGAAGTAGGCCCGGCCCATCGCCGTCAGCCGCACCCCGCGGGGCATCCGCTCCAGCAGCGGGCCGCCGACCTCCCGCTCCAGCGCCTTGATCTGGTGCGAGAGCGCGGACTGGGTGACGTGCAGCGCCTCGGCGGCGCGGGTGAAGGACTCCTCCTCGATGACCGCCACCAGATACTCCATCTGCCGCAGGCTCATCGCCCCGCCCCTCCCACCGCACGCCCGGCCTTCCATGAAGACCCTTCATCACCACCATAGAAACATTGCCTTGGACTCATCGCCGCAGGTGGGCGGAGTCTGAACCCATGCCTGATCGCATGAGTGAGACAGACTCCCACACCACAGACGTCGTCGTCATCGGCGGCGGCACGGGCGGCTACAGCACCGCTCTGCGCGCCGCTTCCCTGGGCCTGCGGGTGGTCCTGGCCGAGCGCGACCTGATCGGCGGCACCTGCCTGCACCGCGGCTGCATCCCCAGCAAGGCCATGCTGCACGCCGCCGAGCTGGTGGACGGCATCGCCGAGGCCCGCGAGCGGTGGGGCGTCAAGGCCACCGTCGACGCCCTGGACTGGCCGGCGCTGGTGGCCACCCGCGACAACATCGTCGCCCGCAACCACCAGGGCGTGGCGGGGCACCTGTCGACGGCACAGGTCCGGGTCGTCAAGGGCTCGGCGCGGCTGACCGGTCCGCGCACGGTCCACATCGAGGGCGCCGGGGATGTGACCGCCCGGCGCGGCATCGTGCTGGCCACCGGCTCCCGGCCGCGTCTGCTGCCCGGTCTGGAAGCCGACGGCCGACGCGTCGTGACCAGCGACGACGCCCTGTTCGCGGCCGAACTCCCGGCGTCCGTACTGGTCCTGGGCGGTGGCGCGATCGGCGTCGAGTACGCCTCGTTCCACCGCTCCATGGGCGCCGAGGTCACGCTCGTCGAGGCGGCGCAGCGGCTGCTCCCGCTGGAGGACGAGGACGTCGGCCGCCACCTGGCGCGCGGTCTGAAGAAGCGCGGGATCACCGTCCGTACGGGTGCCACCCTCACCGGCACCGAGCTGCTGCCGGACGGTGTGCGGGCCACCGTGACCACCGCCGGGGGCGAGGAGCTGGTGGTCGAGGCCGAGCGGCTGCTGGTGGCGGTGGGGCGCGCCCCGGTGAGCGACGGGCTCGGCCTGGAGGCCGCCGGACTGTCCACGGACGCCCGGGGGTTCGTCGTGCCGGCGGACTGGTCGCGGCTGGAGACCGCCGTACCGGGCATCCACGTGGTCGGCGATCTGCTGCCGCCGCCGTCGCTGGGGCTGGCCCACGCCTCCTTCGAGGAGGGCCTGTTGGTGGCCGAGACGCTGGCGGGCGTCCCCACCCGGCCGGTGGACTACACGACCGTGCCGCGGGTGACGTACTCCTCGCCGCAGACCGCGTCGGTCGGTCTGACCGAGGCCGAGGCGCGCGCCCGCGGCCTGGAGATCAAGGTCAACTCGATGCCGCTGGCCGCCACCGCCAAGGGCATGGTGCACGGCCAGGGCGGCATGGTGAAGGTGATCGCGGCGGCCGACGGTGCGGGCGGCGAGGCCACCGGTGTGGTGCTCGGCGTCCATCTCGTCGGGCCGCACGTCTCGGAGATGATCTCGGAGAGCCAGCTGATCGTCGCCTGGGACGCCGAACCCGCCGACGTCGCCCAGCACGTCCACGCGCATCCGACCCTGTCGGAGGCGGTCGGCGAGGTCTTCCTGACGCTGGCGGGCCGCGGTCTGCACCAGCACTGAGCGGACGGGGGCGCCCCCGCGGACCGGGCCATCAATTCGGTTGCGCGGGGGCGCCCCGCTGGTCAACATGGCCCGGTCAGCACGACCCTCCCTGAAGCAGGAGCACGGAATGCGCGGATTCCTCGGAACGACCCATCGCCCCGTCCGGACGACCGTTCTTGAGGAATCCACCTTCCATGCTTGTCTCGCACACCCTGAACATCGGGATTCTCGCCCACGTCGACGCAGGTAAGACCAGCCTCACCGAGCGGCTGCTGTTCGACACCGGCGCCATCGACCGGCTCGGCAGCGTCGACGCCGGCAGCACCCGTACCGACACCGGTGAGCTGGAGCGGCAGCGCGGCATCACCATCCGCTCGGCCGTCGCCTCCTTCACCGTCGGCGAGGTCCGGATCAACCTCATCGACACCCCCGGGCACTCGGACTTCATCGCGGAGGTCGAGCGCGCCCTGGGGGTGCTCGACGGCGCCGTGCTGCTGCTGTCCGCGGTGGAGGGCGTCCAGGCCCGGACCCGGGTGCTGATGAGGACCCTGCGGCGGCTGCGGCTGCCCACGCTGCTCTTCGTCAACAAGATCGACCGGGTCGGCGCCCGGGGCGAGGCGCTGCTCGCGGACATCCGCCGCCTGCTGACGCCGGCCGCCGTCCCCATGACGGCGGTGTCCGGCCTCGGCACCCCGGGGGCGCGCTCGGTGCCGTACACCCTGGAGGACCCGGGGGCCCGCGAGCGGATCGCCGAGGCGGTGGCCGAGGCGGACGAGTCGGTGCTGGCCCAGCTGGTCGAGGGCCCGCCGCCCACCGCGCAGGGGCTGCGCGCCGCCCTCGCCGCGCGCACGGCCGACGGTTCGCTCCACCCGGTGTACTTCGGTTCGGCGCTCGGCGGCCAGGGCGTCGGCACGCTCATCGACGGCATGGTCCGGCTGATCCCACCGGCCCCGGTGGTCACGGGCACCGCACCCCGCGGCACCGTCTTCGCCGTGCACCAGTCGCCGGGGGGCGAGCGCACCGCCCATGTCCGGCTCTACGAGGGCGAGTTGCGGGCCCGGCAGCGGATCGAGCTGCACCGTCCGGGCACGCCGGACGGCGCGGGCGGCCCGCTGACCGGCCGGATCACCGCACTCGACGTCGTCGGGCGCCCGCCCGGCGACGACGGGCCGCTGACCCCGGGCAACATCGCGGTGCTCCGCGGGCTGCCGGGCATCCGGACCGGCGACCGCCTCGGCCCGCCCACCGGCGCTCCCACCGAGTCCGGCCTCTTCCCCTCCCCCACCCTCGAAACCCTCGTCCGGGCGGGCGATCCGGCGCGCGCCGCGGCGTTGCGCGCCGCGCTGCTGGCGCTCGCCGACCAGGACCCGCTGCTCCAGGTCCGCCCGGCGCCCGACGGCGCCACGTCGGTGCTGCTGCACGGCGAGGTGCAGAAGGAGATCATCGCGGCCACCCTGCGGCAGGAGTACGGCATCGAGGCCGCGTTCGCGCCGAGCCGGGTGGTGTGCGTGGAGCGGCCGTGCGGCGTCGGCGAGGCGCTCCACGAGATCGCCCGGCGCGGCCACACGGGGCCCTGGGCCACGGTCGGACTGCGCGTCGAACCGGGCGCCCGCGGCTCCGGCCCGGTCTTCGCCTACGAGACCGAACTGGGGGCGCTTCCGCACGGCTTCCACCAGGCCGTCGAGGAGACCGTACTGGCGACCCTGCGGCGGGGCCCGCACGGTCGGGCGGTGACGGACTGCCGGGCGGTGCTGACCCGCTCCGGCTTCATCGGCCCGGTCAGCACGGCCGGGCACTTCCGCGCGGTGACGCCCGGCGTGCTGCTGCGGGCCCTGGAGCGGGCCGGCACGCGGGTGTACGAGCCGTACCACGCCTTCGAGGCCGAGGTCCCGCTCGCCGCGCTCGCGCCCGTGACCGCCCGGCTGGCCGCGCTGGGCGCGGAGCTCGGCGAGCCCTCCGGCGGCCGGCGCTCCTGGCTGCTGAGCGGCGCCCTGCCGGCCCGCCATGTCCAGGAGGTCGAGGGGCTGTTGCCGGGGCTGACGCACGGCGAAGGGGTGTGGATGTCCTATCCGTCGGGCGACCGCCCGCTACGGCGGGACGCGGCGCCGGTCGGGGGCACGCCCTAGGGCCTGTCCGATGGGTCGGGGTCGGAAAGGCCGCGGCGTCTGGTGCGGTGCATCGCAAGGCGCCGGAGCGTCTCGATAGCGGAGCTATCGGGATGATTCGGCAACGCCGCGAGGTGCCGTGCCAGGCGTCGCGGGCCCGGCCAGGACCCATCGGACAGGCCCTAGGAGTTCCGAAGGCTCCGGATGCGGCTCGGCGTCCGCGGCGCGCCTGAAGGGCCGAGGCGGAGCGCAAGGCGGGCATCGCCCACGGACCGGGCGTCCGTGGGCGATGCGACACCAACGCCGCGAGGTGCGAGCCGGGCGGGCGCCGCAGGCCCACGGAGGCCGGAGGGACACCCCCTGGGGTCAGCCCCCGGCCGCCCGCCGGATTCGGCCACGGGAGGGGCCCTCGGCTGGCAGGATCACCCCATGTCGAACACTTCATCGATGACGTACGCGGGTGTGGGAGCGGTCCTCCAGGAAATCGGCATGGTGCCGCCGGAGAAGGTACGGAGCGTTCTCCAGAAGTGCGCCCACTACGCGCACGAGGCACTGGATCCCTACGAGACCGCGCGAGCGCTGGAGGATTTCGGTGTGGCGGTCTCGGTCCACGTCGACGACATCGACGTCCTGGAACAGGACTACGCCGGCCTCTTGGAAAACGCGGCCGCCCTCACCGGCGGCGCGGTCACCGTCACCGACGTCACGCTCCACGAGGGCGAGGAGATCGGCGGATCCCGCGACGACATCCTGGAGTTCACCCGAAACGGCCGGCGCGTCCGCGTCCCGGCCGAGCACTTCGGGGCGAACTACGACTACTTCGACCAGGCGGCGGCCTGCGAGGCCATCGCCGCGCTGTCCCCCGACGGCGACTCCCGCGCGTTCCGCTACGTCGACTTCGTACGCGAGCCGAACCGCGGCTACGACAGCTTCATGGTCCTCACGACGCCCGCGCAGGCCAAGGGGCTGGCGGACGGCCTCGGGTTGACCATCGAGTAGCGCGCCCGGCGCATCACCAGCGCGTGGCCGGCGCATCATCGTCGCGTGGCCGGTGCGCCGCGGGAAGGCCCGCCCTGACCCCTGCACGGGAATACCCGCCCCGGCCCCCGCGTTGTGGCCCCGCAGGGGGCCCTCGCAACCCCTAGGGAATGCGTTCGCACACCCCCGAGATACACCCCTAGGCACGCCCCCAGGGCCCCAGGGCACCCCTAGCGCTCCGTCAGTACGTAGTCCACCCTGCCGAAGGTGATGTGGTCGCCGGGGCCGACGGGGACCTCGCCGACCACCCGGCGGCCGTTGACGCAGGTGCCGTTCGTCGAGCCGAGGTCGCGCAGCATCCAGCCCTTGCCGGCGCTGCGGAGTTCGGCGTGGGCGCGGGAGACCGTCTCGTGGTTCAGGCGCAGACCCGCCCCCGGCGCCCGCCCTATGAGCAGGGGGAACGGTCCCGGCTCCGGCAGCAGGAGCTTGGGCAGCCGCTCCGTGCGCCAGGCCCTGCGCACCCTGATGTGGAAGGCGGACACCCGGCCGACCATCCGCAGCACTGTGCCCTGGATCCTGCCGCGGCTCTCCAAGTCGGCGGTGGCGAGGTCGAGTTCGGAGTGCTGCTGGGCGGTGAGGACGAGTTCCAGGCGCCGCAGAAAGGTGTCCTGGGACAGCCGTCCCTGCGCCGCGCCGTCGCGCAGCAGATCGAGGGCGCGTTCCCGGTCGGCATCCGACGGGCGCGCGGGGCGCGCGGGGAACTCCAGCGAAGTCATGCCGTGATTGTCCGGCCACCGCGAGCCGCTGTCCAGGCGATGTGTGCGCGCGGGGCGGTCGACCCGGTCACGTCGGCCGGCTCCCCGGAACGGCCCAGCACGTTGGCGCATTGTCGGCCCGGCCCGCCCCGCCGGACTGTCCGGCGGGGCGGCGGCATGCTTGGCTCGTGGGAACCGCCGCGATCGAAGGAGGACGGCCGTGCTGTTCGAGGTGTGGGCGCCGAGGGCCGGGCAGGTCGTTCTCCAGTGGGCGGGGGACCGGGCCGGGGAGCCACCGGTCGCGCTGGAGCGGGACGGCGACCGCGCGGGCTGGTGGCGCGCCGAGGCGCCGGCCCGCGACGGCGACCGCTACGCCTTCCGGCTCGACGGCGGGCCGCCGCGGCCCGATCCGCGCGCCGCGCGGCTGCCGGACGGCCCCGGCGGGCCCGGCGCGGTCGTCGAGCACGACCGGTTCGGCTGGCGGCATCCGTGGTCCGGCCGCCCGCTGCCCGGCGCGGTCCTCTACGAGCTGCACATCGGGACGTACACCCCCGAGGGCACCTTCGACGCCGCGGCCGCGCGGCTGCGGCACCTCGCCGACCTGGGGATCAGCCATGTCTCGCTGATGCCGGTCTGCCCGTTCCCGGGCACCCACGGATGGGGGTACGACGGGGTCGCGCCCTGGGCGGTGCACGAGCCGTACGGCGGGCCCGACGGGTTCAAGCGGTTCGTGGACGCCGCGCACGGCCTCGGCCTGGGAGTCGTCCTGGACGTGGTGCACAACCACCTCGGCCCGTCGGGCAACCATCTCCCGGAATTCGGGCCGTACTTCACCGAGACCCACCACACGCCGTGGGGGGCGGCGGTCAACCTCGACGCGCCCGGCTCGGACGAGGTGCGCGGCTACCTCATCGGCAGTGCGCTCGCCTGGCTGCGCGACTACCGGCTCGACGGGCTGCGGCTGGACGCGGTCCACGCGCTGCACGACGACCGGACCCCGCACTTCCTGGCCAAGCTGTCCGCCGCCGTGGACGGGCTGGCGGGCCGTCTGGGGCGCCCGCTGTTCCTGGTCGCCGAGTCCGACCTGAACGATCCGCACACCACCGCGCCCCGGGAGCGCGGCGGCCAGGGCCTGCACGCCCAGTGGAACGACGACTTCCACCACGCCCTGCACACCGCGCTCACCGGCGAATCGCAGGGCTACTACGCCGACTTCGCGCGGGCCCCGCTCGCCGCCCTCGCCAAGACGCTGACCGGCGGCTTCTTCCACGACGGTACGTACTCCAGCTTCCGCGGCCGGGTGCACGGCGCACCGCTGGACCTGCACCGCACGCCCGCGTACCGGCTGCTGGCCTATGCCCAGACGCACGACCAGGTCGGCAACCGCGCACTCGGCGACCGGCTCGCCGCCGGCGCGCCTCCCGGGCTGCTCGCCTGCGCCGCCGCGCTGGTGCTGTGTTCGCCGTTCACCCCGATGCTGTTCATGGGCGAGGAGTGGGGGGCGACCACCCCCTGGCAGTACTTCACCGACCACACGGATCCGGAGCTGGCGGAGGCGGTACGGGCCGGCCGGCGGCGCGAGTTCGCCGCACACGAGTGGGCGGGCGACAGCGGCGACTGGCCCGACCCCCAGGACCCCGCCACCCGCGACCGCTGCGTCCTGGACTGGTCCGAGCCCACCCGCGCACCCCACGCCCGCCTGCTGGCCTGGCACCGTACGCTGCTGACGCTGCGTCATGAGCTGCCCGCGCTGACCGACACCGATCCGCGCCACACCGACGTCCGCTTCGACGAGGACGCCCGCTGGCTGCTGCTGCGGCGCGGCCCGCTGCGGGTGGCGGTCAACCTGGGGCGGGGCACGACGGCGGAGATCCCGGTGGCGGACCGGGACACCGGTCTGCAGGCGCTGGCGGGCTGGCCCGCGGCCCGGCTCCCCGACCCGGACGGGGTGCTGCGGCTGCCGCCGGAGTCGGTGGTGGTCCTGAGCCCGTAGAGCCGGTGGCGGTGCCGGGCCCGTGGCGCCCGTAGCGCCCGTGTGTGAGGGACACTGGGGGTGTGCCCCTGCGTATCTCCGACCTTCTGGCCAGGTCCGATCTCCGCCTGTCGGTCACCTACGAGGTGCCGCCGCGGCTGCTGGAGCGCACGGTCGAGGCGGCGACCGTCTCGGATCTGCTGACGCCGGGCAAGTGGCTTCAGGGCGGCGAACTGCTGATGACCATCGGCCTGTTGCTGCCGATGGAGCCGGTCGCCTGCCGGGCCTACGTCCGGGACGTCGCCGAGGGCGGGGCCGCGTGCCTGGCGCTCGGGCTGGGGCAGGGACTGCCGTACCAGGAGGCGCCGGACGTACTGGTGGCGGCGGCCGAGGAGGCGGGCCTGCCGCTGCTGACGGTGCCGGACGAGGTGCCGTTCATCGCCGTCACCAAGGCGGTCTTCGACGCGCGGGCCGATGAGCAGCGTGCGGCGCTGCACCGGGCGTTCGCGACCCAGCGGCGGCTGACGGCCGCCGCGGCGGCCGGCGAGGGACTGCGGCCGATGCTGGCCGAGTGGACGGCCGCGACCGGGGTCGGCGCCGCGGTGCTCGACCCGCTGGGGCGCCTGCTGGCGGCGGGCGGGCGCGAGCCGCAGCCACCGCCCGCGCAGGCGCGCGAGCTGATCGAGCGGGTCGCCACGCGCGGGCTGCGCGGCAGCGCGTCCAGTACGGCCGCGGGGCAGCAGCTGGAGGTGCAGCCGCTGGGTGCGCGGCGGCTGCGCGGGCTGCTGCTGCTCACCGGCCGCCCGGACGAGGCCGCCCGTTCGGTCGTCCCCGGGCTGGTCTCGCTGCTCTCCCTGGAGCTGGAGCGCCGGCATCTGCGCGATGAGCCGGAGCGCCGCCGCAGGTCGGCGCTGCTCTCGGAGCTGCTGGCCGACGAGGATCCGTCCGCCGACCGGGCCCGGGACATGCTGCACTCGGTGGGGCTGACCGCCGAGCGGGTGCGGGGGGTCGTGGTGGAGCCGGTGGGCGGGGACGGTGCGGCCGGTGCCGGGCGGCCGCCGGGAGACACGGCGGGGGACGAGAGTGCCGACGCCGCCCAGGAGACGGCCGCCGATCTGGCGCTGGCGATGCCCGGCGGTCTGGTCCGGGTCACCGACGCGGCGCCGGGCGGCGCGCCGGGGCGGCTCATCGAGGCGGTGGTCGGCGAGGAGCTGGACATCCGCGATGTGCTCGCCCGGTTCGCGCCGCACTGCCCGGCGGGCATCGGCTCGGCCACCGCGCCCGAAGCCGTTCGGGTGTCGCTGCGCCAGGCCGCCGGTCTGCTCGCCGTCAGCCGGTCCAGCGGCGAGCCGGAGGAGGCCCGGCAGAGCCGGTCCAGCCGGCTGCTGCTCGACCTCGGCGACCGCCGTACGCTGCACGGCTACGCCGACTCGGTGCTGGGCCCGCTCGATCTCGCGGACAACGGCGAGGAGCTGATCGCCACTCTGGCGGCCTGGCTGGAGACCGGCGGCGCCTGGGACGCCACCAGCCGCCGGCTCGGCGTCCACCGGCACACCGTGCGCAACCGCCTGGACAAGGCCATGGACCTCACCGGCCGCCGCCTCGACGATCCCGACGACCGCTTCGACCTGTGGCTGGCGACCCGCATCCGGCGCGGCGGCGCGCCGTCCGGGCACTCCGCCGCCCGACCCGTTCCCCCGCCGCCCCCGACACCACCAGCCCGGTGACGGACGCCACTGCACGCCCGCCCCGCCTTTCGTTCTGCCCTCCGCACCGTCTTTACTTCGATGGTGACCTATGAGATCCGCACCCTAGAACCCGGCGCCGCCGGCCCAGCCCCCACCGCGCCCGCTTTCGGCTCCGTACGGGGCGGCGGGCGCGGCACCCTGGTGGCAGTCAGCGATCTGCACATCCGCTACAAGGAGAACCGCGAGATCGTCGAGCGGTTAAGACCGCAGTCCGAGGACGACTGGCTGCTGGTCGCCGGCGACGTCGGCGAGTACGTCTCCGATATCCGCTGGGCGCTCGGCGTGCTCAGCGACCGGTTCGCCAAGGTGGTGTGGGTGCCGGGCAACCACGAGCTGTGGACGCCCCCGGACGACCCGGTGCAGCTGCGCGGTGTGGCGCGCTATGAGCATCTGGTGGACATCTGCCGGCAGTTGGGCGTCCTGACGCCGGAGGACCCCTATCCGATCTGGGAGGGCGTCGGCGGGCCCGCGGTCATCGCCCCGCTCTTCCTCCTCTACGACTACACCTTCCGCAAGCCGGGACTGACGTCCAAGCAGGAGGCGCTCGCCCAGGCCGAGGAGGCCGGGGTGGTGTGCACCGACGAGTTCCATCTGCACCCGGATCCCTATCCGACGCGGGAGGCATGGTGCCAGGCGCGGGTGGCGGCCACCGAGGCCCGGCTCGCCGCCGTCCCGGAGGACCTGCCGACCGTCCTGATCAATCACTGGCCCGTGGTGCGCGAGCCCACCCGGCCGCTGTGGTACCCGGAGTTCGCCCTGTGGTGCGGTACGGAGGCGACCGCCGACTGGCCGCGCCGGTTCCGCGCCGCCACCGTCGTCTACGGCCATCTGCACATCCCCCGGCTGCTGATGTGCGACGGCGTCCCCCATCAGGAGGTGTCGCTCGGCTACCCGCGGGAATGGCAGCGCCGCTCCGGCGAACCGGGCCGCCCGGTCCAGATCCTGCCCGCCCCGGCCGCGGTCGCGCCCGGCGTCACCGGGAGCCACGCATGATCGACAAGTTGCTGCCCGCGCCGATCGTGACCGCCGAGGCTTTTCAGGACGTGCCCCTGTCGGAGATGTTCCCCGAGGAAATGGCGCTGGTGGCCAAGGCCGTGCCCAAGCGCCAGCTGGAGTTCGGCACCGTACGCAGCTGCGCCCGCAGTGCGCTGTCCCGGCTGGGCTTCGCGCCCGCGCCGCTGCTGCCCGGCCGCGACCGGGCGCCGCAGTGGCCGGACGGCGTCGTCGGGGCGATGACGCACTGCGCCGGCTACCGCGCGGCCGCGGTGGCCCGCCGGCGGGACATCGTCACGGTCGGCCTGGACGCGGAACCGAACCTGCCCGTGGACGACCCTGGGGTCATCGATCTGGTCACCCTGCCCGAGGAACGCGCCCAGCTCCGCCATCTGGCGGTCCTGGAGCCGGACGTCAGCTGGGACCGGCTGATCTTCAGCGCCAAGGAGAGCGTCTACAAGGCCTGGTACCCCCTCGCCCAGCGCTGGCTGGGCTTCGAGGACGCGCTGCTCACCCTCGATCCGACGGACGCCACGTTCACCGCCCGCCTCCTCGTTCCCGGCCCCGTCGTCGACGGCAAGGAGCTGACGGAGTTCAGCGGGGGGTGGCTGGTCGAGTCCGGGTTCGTGGTGACGGCCATCGCCATGACGGCGTGAGGGGGCGGGGCTGACGGCCCACGGCTGACGACGACGGGGCCGGCGGCGACGGGGATCCACCCAGTCGCCGCCGGCCCCGCGCCTCGTCCGGCGCCGGCCGCCGTCGGCCGTCAGGCGTCGTCGGCCGTCATGCGCCCTCGTCCGCCGTCAGCCGCAGCGAGATGCTGTTGATGCAGTACCGCTGGTCCGTAGGAGTCGGGTAGCCCTCGCCCTCGAAGACGTGGCCCAGGTGGGAGCCGCAGCGGGCGCAGCGGACCTCCGTCCGGACCATGCCGTGGGAGCGGTCCTCGATGAGCTCGACCGCCTCGGAGTCCTTGGGGTCGTAGAAGGACGGCCAGCCGCAGTGGCTTTCGAACTTGGTGGTGGAGCGGAAGAGCTCGGCGCCGCAGGCACGGCAGGAGTAGACACCGGCGGTCTTGGTGTCGGTGTACTCGCCGACGAAGGCGGGCTCGGTGCCGGCCTGGCGGAGCACCTGGTACTCGGCGGGGGTCAGCTCGGCGCGCCACTGCTCATCGGGCTTGTCGATCTCGTACGGCATCTGGGGTGCCTCCTCCTCAGCTCAGCTGCCCAGGCGGGTCAGGATGGCGGGGCCGAGGTCGGTCACATCGCCCGCGCCCATGGTGAGAACAAGGTCACCGGGTCGAACCATTCCGGCGATCACGTCCGGGACGGCGGTCTGGTCGCTCTCGGCGGTGACGTCGGCGCCGGCGGCGCGCGCGGCGTCGATGATCAGGGAGCTGGTGATGCCGGGGATCGGGTCCTCGCGGGCCGGATAGATGTCCAGGACGACGGAGGCGTCGGCGAGGGCCAGCGACTGGCCCATCTCCACGCCCAGCTCCTGGGTGCGGGAGAAGAGATGCGGCTGGAAGACGACGAGGATGCGGCTGTCCGAGCCCTCCGTGGCGCCGCGGATGGCCTCCAGGTCGGCGGTCATCTCCGTGGGGTGGTGGGCGTAGGAGTCGATGACCTGGACGCCGGCGGCCTCGCCCTTGAGCTGGAGGCGGCGCTTGACGCCGGTGTACTTGCCGAGGGCGGAGGCGAGGTTGTGCGGCGGCAGGTCCAGGGCGACGCCGGCGGCCAGGGCGGCGACGGCGTTGTGGGCGTAGTGCCGGCCGGGGACGGAGACGGTGAAGGTCAGGATCTTGCCGCTGGTCAGGGTGACGGTGACGTCGCTGGTCAGGCCGCGGGGGTTGACCTTGAGGATGCGGACGTCGGCGTCCGGCGACTCGCCGTAGGTGACGACCTCGATGTCGTAGCGGCCGGAGATCTTGGCGGTCAGCTCGCGGGCGCCGGGGTGGTCGGCGGCGATGACCAGGGTGCCGCCCGGGCGGATGCGGCCGACGAAGGTCTCGAAGGACTCGTAGATCTCGTCCATCGAGGCGTAGTTGGCGTGGTGGTCCAGCTCGACGTTGAGGACGATGGCGACTTCGGGGGCGTACTTGTGGAAGCTGCGGTCGCTCTCGTCGGCCTCGGCGACGAAGATCTCGCCGGTGCCGTGCTCGGCGTTGGAGCCGGGGGCGTCGAGGTCGCCGCCGATGGCGTAGGACGGCTTGAGGCCGAGGGCGCCGAGGGAGACGGCGAGCATGGAGGTCGTCGTCGTCTTGCCGTGGGTGCCGGCCACCGCGATGGGGCGCAGGCCGTCCATGAGGGAGGCGAGGGCGTCGGAGCGGTGCACGACGGGGATGCCGCGCTCATGGGCGGCGGCCAGCTCGGGGTTGTCGGGGCGGATCGCGGAGGAGACCACGACGCTGGTGGCGTCGGCGGCGAGATGCCCGGCGGCGTGGCCGATGTGGACCGTGGCGCCGAGGTCGCGCAGGGCCTGGGCGGTCGCGGAGTCCTTGGCGTCGCTGCCCGCCACCTGGGCGCCGCGCTGGGCGAGGATCTTGGCGATGCCCGACATGCCGGCTCCACCGATGCCGATGAAGTGCGGCCGTTCCATCGAGGCTGGGATGGCGGGTGCCATGGTGCGTCTCCCTGATCGTCGATCATCGCGAGCGGTGCTGCTGTCGTTCTTCGTGCTGCCGACGATTCTCGCACCCGGCACCGACAGCGCCGGTCCGCGGACCCCGGCCGGGGTCCGCGGGCCGCTGTTCAGCGGCGGATCAGGCCCTGGGCGGTGGCGGTGGCGACCGCGGACGTGCGCGAGTCCACGCCCAGCTTGGCGTAGATGTGAACAAGGTGTGATTTGACGGTCGCCTGGCTGAGGAAGAGCTGCTTGCTGATCGCGGCGTTGGACAGGCCGTCGGCGACGAGCTGGAGGACCTCGGTCTCCCGGCGGGAGAGCGCGGTGGCGGGGGTCCGCATCCGGTCCATCAGGCGCAGCGCGATGGTCGGCGCGAGCGCGGACTTGCCGGCGGCGGCGGTGCGCACGGCGGCGGCCAGTTCCTCCGGCGGGGCGTCCTTGAGGAGGTAGCCGGTGGCGCCGGCCTCGATGGCGGCGAGGATGTCGGCGTCGGTGTCGTACGTGGTCAGCACCAGGACCCTCGGGGCGTCGGGGCGGGCGGTGATCGCGGCGGTGGCCTGGGAGCCGAGCATCCGGCCGCCGAACTGGAGGTCCATGAGGACCACGTCGAGGTCGCGCCCCGCGGCGAGCTCGACGGCCTGCTCGGCGGTGGCGACGTCGGCGACGACCTCGAAGTCCGGTTCGGTCTCCAGGACGGCGCGCAGCCCGGCGCGTACGACGGGGTGGTCGTCGGCGAGCAGCAGCCGGATGATGTCGGCCCCGCCCTGCGGCGAAGTCGGCGTCCCGGGAGAGTCCGCGGTGGTCACGAGGCGGCCTCCGGGGTGACGGGTGCTGCGGTGCACGGCAGGGTGACGGCGATGGCGGTGCCCTCCCCGGGGGCGGACTCGACGGCGAGGGTGCCCTGGAGGGCGCGGGCCCGGGCGCGCATCGCGGCGAGGCCGAAGCCGGTGCCGGAGGCCGCCGCGGAGCCCGGTGCGGGCACCTCGGCGGGGACGAATCCGGCGCCGTCGTCGACGACGTCCAGGGCGACCTCGGTGTCCATGTAGCTGAGGGTCAGCTCGACGCGGTCGGCGGCGGCGTGCTGCACGGTGTTGGCGAGCGCGGACTGGGCGATGCGCAGCAGGGCGACCTCGTGCGGGGTGGGCAGGGCGGTGGGGGCGCCGGAGACCTGGCAGTGCACGGCGAGACCGGACGTACGGGCGGTGGTGGCGCAGAGCCGTTCCAGGGCGGCGGGCAGCGTCCCCGCCTCCAGGTCGGGCGGGCTCAGCGCGCGGACGAAGCGGCGCGCCTCGGCGAGGTTGTCGACCGCGGCGGTACGGGCCTGCCGGACATGGCCCAGGGCCGTGCCGGGCCGCTCCGGCAGGGCGCGTTCGGCGGCCCGCAGCAGCAGCTGGATGCTGGACAGGCCCTGGGCCAGGGTGTCGTGGATCTCGCGGGCCAGCCGTTCGCGCTCGGCGAGCACACCGGCGGCGTGCTCCGCCGCGGCGAGTTCGCTGCGGGCCGCGGTCAGCTCCTCGATGAGGCGGCGGCGCTGTTCGCTCTCCCGGTAGAGGGCCTGATAGCCGAGGACGACGGCGACGGCGACGGCGGCGCCCAGGGCGGGCCCGAGCACCGTGCCGACGCTCAGGGTGTGGGTGTGCCAGCCGAATCCGGCGACGGCGAGGACGGTGGTGGCCGCGACGGTGGGCAGCGCCCAGCGCAGCGGCAGCAGGTGCAGCTGGACGAAGAAGAGCGGGAAGGCCAGCCAGACGCCGTCCGGGGTGAGCGCGAGCAGCACCAGCCAGAGGAGGCCCACGGCGCCGAGCCAGAGGGCGGCGGCGCCCGCGGAGCTGCGGAGCCGGGGCAGCCTGGGGCCGATCGCGTACACGGCGAACAGCGCCAGGGCGGTGGCGATGACGGCCGGGGCGTCCGGCCTGTGGTCGGCGAGCGCGCGAGCGGCGGCGAGCCCGAGCAGCGCGGCCACCATCAGATGCAGGCAGCTGCGCAGGACCCGCAGGGCGGGGGTGAGGGAGTGATCGGTCACGGCTTCTTCGGTCACGGCCTCTTCAGGCTAAGGGCCACTTTCACCTGCGGCATCAATCGAAGGGTTGATCCCGGGGCGCACCTTTCGACGCCGGTGAACCACTCCGCGGCGCGATGTCGGGGCCCTACCCGGGAGGCGACGGTGGACACCAGCCGCCGGGCAGTGGGTCCGGCGCCCGGATCCGAGGAGAGCAGAGCCGGTGTTCGTCGCCTGGAGAGACCTGAGATTCGCCAAGGGGCGGTTCGCCCTGATGGGCACCGTCATCGTGCTGATCACGGTGCTGGTGGGTCTGCTGTCCGGCCTGACCGCGGGCCTGGGCCGGGAGAACACCTCGGCGATCACCGCACTTCCCGCCGACCACCTGGTGTTCTCCGCACCCGCCGGGGACGGCAAGGTCGCCTTCACCGATTCGCGGCTGCCGGAGCGGACCGTACGGCAGTGGGCCCGGGTGCCGGGCGTGCGGTCCGCCGAGCCGCTGGGGATCGCCACGGCGAAGGCCGGTGCGGACGGGCGGACGGCCGCGGTGTCGGCGTTCGGGGTGCGCCCGGGTTCGCGGCTGGGCCCGGCCACCGGGCACGTCGCCGAGGGTGCGGTGGTGCTGTCGGAGACGGCCGCCGAGTCCCTCGGGGTGCGGGCCGGAGGGTCGCTGACGCTGGGCGGCCGTACGCTGCGCGTCGCGGCGGTGTCGGGCGCGGCGATGTACAGCCACACCCCGGTGGTCTGGACGGCGCTCGGTGACTGGGCGCGGCTGTCGGGCGCCACCGGGGGCCAGGGCCGCGGCTCCGCTCCCGCCACGGAGGCCACCGTGCTGGCCCTGTCCACCACCGGGAGCGCCGATCTGGCGGCCGCCGACACGAAGCTGGGCACCCGGACCGTCACGACCGACGAGGCACTGCGGGCGATCGGCTCGTACTCCGCCGAGAACGGCTCGCTGCAGCTGATGCGGGGCTTTCTGTTCGCCATCTCCGCGCTGGTCATCGGGGCGTTCTTCACGGTGTGGACGATCCAGCGCAGCGGCGATGTCGCCGTGCTGAAGGCGCTGGGCGCCTCGACCCGCTCTCTGCTGCGGGACGCGCTCGGCCAGGCCGTCGTCCTGCTGGTGATCGGTACGGGCCTGGGCACCGCCGTGGCGGCGGGGGTGGGTGCCGGGATCGGCGGCGCGGTGCCGTTCGTGCTCGATCCGTCCACCGTGCTGATCCCCGCCCTGGTCATGATCGCGCTGGGTGCCGTGGGCGCCGCGCTGTCCATCCGCCGCATCACGTCCGTAGACCCGCTGACCGCCCTGGGAAGTGCCCGATGAGCCTCGAACTGACCGATGTGACCCTCACCTACCCCGACGGCGGCGCCCGGCTGACCGCACTGGACGAGGTCTCGCTGTCCGTGCCCGCCGGGTGTCTGACCGCGGTGATCGGGCCGTCCGGGTCCGGCAAGTCCAGTCTGCTCGCGGTCGCCGCGACGCTGATCGGCCCGGACAGCGGGCGGGTGGTGATCGACGGTACGGACACCACGGGCCTGGGCCGCGGCGAGCTGACGGCGCTGCGCCGCACCACGATCGGCACGGTCTTCCAGCAGCCGAATCTGCTGCCTTCGCTGACCGCGGTCGAGCAGCTGCAGGTGATGGCCCATCTCGACGGCCGTTCGCCCCGTAAGGCACGATCCCGGGCGCTGGAGCTGCTGGCGGCGGTCGGGCTGGACGGACAGGCCCATCGGCGCCCGCACCAGCTGTCGGGCGGGCAGCGGCAGCGGATCAACATCGCCCGGGCGCTGATGAACGATCCCGCCGTGCTGCTGGTGGACGAGCCGACCAGCGCGCTGGACCACCAACGCGGCGCCGCGGTCCTGGATCTGCTGCTCGCCCTCACCCATCAGCGCGCCACCGCGACGGTGCTGGTCACCCACGACCCCGCGCATCTGGGCGCGGCCGACGAGATCGCGGAGGTGCGGGACGGGCGGCTGCGTCCAGGGGTCGGCGCCCGTTCCTGACGGCCACTGCGGCACTGTTCCCGACGGCCCCTGGGGCGGTGCGTCCCGCCCCGTACACCCGTGCGGGGTGCGGGTACGCCAACCGGGTGGCGTACCCCCACCCCGCACGCGAGGTCGGACCGCGCACGCGACGTCAGGCAGACCCCTGGGGTTGGTCGTCCGCGGCGTGCGAGAAGAGCTTGAGCACCGGGACGCCGACCTTGTGGCGGGCACGGGAGGCCCAGTCGCGGTGGAAGAACTCCTCGACGAAGTGCGGGGTGGTCAGCACGATCACCTCGTCCGCCCCGGTCTCGTCGACGACGGAGCGCAGCAGGTCCAGCGGATGGGCCTCGACCACCTGCCCGATGGCCTCCGCGCCCGCGTCGCGCAGCGCTTGCAGGGTGTGGGACAGGGCGAGGTCGGCGGGGGCGTCCGCTGCTCTGCCTCCCGGTTCCTCGCCCTCCCGCACGGCGTCGTCGAACTCGCCGAGGGCGACGTCGTCGATGGCCCGCAGCAGGACGTCCTGCTTGCCGCGCGGCTGCATCAGGACGACGAACGACATCGGGTCGTCGCCGTGCAGGGTCGTCACAAACTCCACGTCGGCGGGCGTCAGTGGCTTCTCGATCATCAATACGCTCGTGAACACGACGGACGCCCTTCTTGACTTGGGGGCACTGCGGTTCGCGGTACCCGACAGAAACCATCCTGCCCCGTCGCCACACAGGGCTGCTGGCTTTTAGTGTGCCCAAAGGAAGCTAAGCGGAACAGATAATTCCGCTGTTTGTCAGGACCGACGGTAGCGAGTGAACAGGAACCCGGCCTCCTCCAATACGGAGGCCAGGGCGAACCGCTCGGGTACCTGGACCGCGGGTCCGTTCATGATCCTCGGCGCGGCGCCCACCGCGACCACCGGAGCCAGCGTCAGACACATCTCGTCCAGCGCTCCGGCCGCCGCGAACTGCCCCAGCAGCCGCGGTCCGCCCTCCGTGAGCAGCCGGGCGTGGCCCCGCCCGGCCAGCACCCCGGCCACCCGGGCCGGATCGACGCCCAGTCCCTCACCGGCGAAGAGCACCTCGACCCCCGCCTCCCGGGCCTGCGCCACCCGGTCCGCCGGCGCGCCCGCACCGGTGAGCACGAGGGTGGGGACCAGCGGCTCGGTGAACAGGGGCAGGCCGAAGTCCAGCCCGAGACCGGCGGTGACCACGGCGATGGCGGGGGCCGGGCCCTGGCCCGCGGCGGCCCGGCGGGCGGCGAACGCCTCCCGGGCGCGGGCCGGCCGGTAGCCCTCCTGCCGTACCGTTTCTGCGCCCACCACCACGACATCAGCGAGCGCCCGCAGCACCCCGAAGATCCGCATGTCGGCGTCGCTGGAGAGCGGCTGCGAGCGGCCCTCGTGATGCGCCGCGCCGTCCATCGACGACACCATGTTGGCGCGCAGCCATCCGCCCCGCCGCGCGTACGCCGGATCGTCCGGCGCCGGATACGCATAGGCGTCGGCCAGCTCGTCCAGGGTCCACTCCCGGTCGGTGGGACCGGGCGGCGGCGCCACGGCGTCCGTGCCGTCGAGGGGGGTCGCTGGCGGGGCGGGAAGGGGGAACAGGCGTCGCATGGCGGCAGTGTGACATGCCTCGCTCGGCGGACCGGCGGATACCGCCGAGGAGATAGGCTGGACGGCTGTGTCACCTTCCCAGCCCTCCTCCCCGCAGCCCGACCCGATCGCCGGACCGCCGGCCGACGGGGACGATATGGCGCCCACCGCGCTCACCTCCCGCGCCCCGCACGTCCCGGCCGACCGCCTGGTCGCCGAGATGGTGCCGCCGCCGCGCTTCCAGGACGCCCGCTTCGACACCTACATCCCGGACGCCCGGCAGCCCAGCCAGGCCGAGGCCGTCCAGGTTCTGAGCGACTTCGCGGACGGCATCGACGCCGGGTCGGGCGCGGGCACCGCCAAGCGGCGCTGGTTCGCCAGGAAGCCGGTGGCCCCCAAGGGTCCGCGCGGCGTCTATCTGGACGGCGGCTACGGCGTCGGCAAGACCCATCTGCTCGCCTCCCTGTGGCACGCCACCCCCGCCCCGGCCGAACGCAAGGCCTTCGGCACCTTCGTCGAGCTGACCAACCTCGTCGGCGCGCTCGGCTTCCAGCAGACCGTGCGCACCCTCGGCGACCACAAGCTGCTGTGCATCGACGAGTTCGAGCTGGACGACCCCGGCGACACGGTCCTGGTCTCCACGCTGCTCGGCAAGCTGGTGGACGCCGGCGTGGCGCTGGCCGCCACGTCCAACACCCTGCCCGGCAAGCTCGGCGAGGGCCGGTTCGCCGCCGCCGACTTCCTGCGCGAGATCCAGGGCCTGAGCGCCCACTTCCGTCCGCTGCGGATCGACGGCGAGGACTACCGCCACCGCGGTCTGCCCGAGGCCCCCGCCCCGTACGACACCGAGACCGTCACCCGCGCCGCCTACCGCACGCCCGGTGCCTCGCTCGACGACTTCCCCTCCCTGCTGGACCACCTCTCGAAGGTGCACCCCAGCCGCTACGGCGCGATGTGCGACGGCATCGAGGCGGTCTGCCTCACCGACGTCCAGGCCGTCCCCGACCAGTCCACCGCGCTGCGCCTGGTGGTCCTCGCCGACCGGCTCTACGACCGCGAGGTGCCCGTACTGACCTCCGGCAAGGGCTTCGACGAGCTGTTCAGCGACGAGATGCTGCGCGGCGGCTACCGCAAGAAGTACTTCCGGGCGATCTCCCGCCTGACGGCCCTGGCCCGCGACGCCAAGCCGCTGGTCGCCGGCGAGGCGGGGTAGCGGCACTCCGGGCCCTGCCCGGCCGATCCGGCAAGGGGGCTACGGCTTCCCGTAGTGCCGGGCCAGGGCGTGGAACGCCTCCTTCGGCTCCCAGGGCGCGGCGGCGTCGCCGCGCTCCCCGTCCAGCACCTTGACGATGCCGTACGACCCCAGGTCCGCGTCCCGGAGCGGATCCTTGCGGTGCGGCAGGGCGTAGCAGGCGAAGCTGAACCAGAAGGCCGTGTCGACCCCCTCCTCCTCGAAGAGCGGCAGCAAGTCGTCCATGTAGCGGACCTGTTCGCCCTCGTCCCGCACGGTCCCCGGCGTGACGGTGCCGTCCGGCTGGACGACGAGCCAGCCGGCCGCACCCATGTCGCCGGCGCCCCGGTAGGCGCAGCAGCCGGCCTCGGTGACCACGACCGGCTTGCCGTGCGCGAAGTACGCCCGCAGGTCCTCGCGGTAGGTGTCGGCGTTGCGGGAGCTGCGGTACGCGTCGACGCCGACGAGGTCGAAGGGCGTCCAGTCGACGTGCTCGATGGGGATGGACGCGTAGCTGAGCGGACCGCCGAACCGCGGCCGGACCGCCCCGGCCACCTCGGCGAGAAAGTCGTTGACCCGCTCCGGGATCGCGGCGAGCGCCTTCTCGCGCACCTCCGGTGCGGCGCGCAGCGGCTCCAAACGGTCGTTGAAGGTCTCGCCGGGCAGGTAGCCGCGGTTGAAGATGCTGATCTCGCAGCCGGTCGCCAGTACGACATCGGCCCCGGCGCGGCGCAGTTCCTCGGCCCGGTCCGCGCACTCGACGAAGTACGGCAGGAGCTGGTCCTCCGTCATCTCGCAGGGGAACGGCGAGTACCAGACCGCGAGCCCGGCCTCCGCCGCGGCCTCGGCCGCCGCGCTGATCCGCCCGGGGTCGCCGCCGGTGATGCGCACGGTGTTGCAGTGCAGATCCTCGGCGATGGCCCGCATGTCGCGCGCCGCGAGGCCGGGGGTGAAGCGGGGGTTCGTGGTGTCGCCGTTCGGAAAGGTTCCGGTGTCGTACTGCACGCCCTTGCCACGCATGGCTCCCCTTAAGGTTCGTCGCGTATCTTATCTTCCACGTAAGATACATGCTGTGCCTAAAGATGTGAACGGTGCGGCGCAGGGGCGCCGGCGCAGGGGCGCCGCGCTGGAAGCCGCCCTGCTGGACGCCGCCTGGGAGGAACTCCTCGCCGTCGGCTACCACGACCTGACGTACGAGGGCGTGGCCGCCCGCGCCCGCACCAGCCGGACGGTGCTCTACCGGCGCTGGCCCGAGCGCCGCGATCTGGCCCTGGCCGCCCTGCGGCACCGCACGCCGCCACTGCCCCCGCCGCCACCGGACACCGGCGCGCTGCGCACCGACGTCCTCGCACTGCTCGATCAGATCACCACCCGGCTGTCGGCGATGACCCCCGTCCTGGAGGTGCTCACCGACAGCCGGACCCGCGGCACCGACCTCGACGACTTCCTGGCGGATCGCTCACGCGAGACCGACGGGGGCGCGATGGCGGGGGTGCTCGCCCGCGCGGCCCGGCGCGGCGAGCTCGATCCGTCCCGGATCCCCGCCCGGGTCGCCGCCCTTCCGGTAGCCCTCGTGGCCGGCGGGATGCTGATCACCCATCGCGCCCCCTCGGAAGCCGATGTCACCGCGGTGGTCGACGAGGTGTTCCTCCCGCTGATCGCGCACTACGGCCGGGCCGGCTCACGGACCGCCGACTCCCTGGTGGATCGGGAAGAGTGACCGTCCCGCGCAGCCTGGTTCCCGGCGGCGCGGGTGCGTGGTACACACGAGCGGGTTACGTCACCTGTCCGCCAACAGGGAGTTGCCCATGTCTGCGACACGACGTCAGATACTGACGAGAGCCGGCGCGTTGGGGGTTTCGCTGGCCTTCTCCGGGAGCGTCACCGAGATCTTCGCCGGGACCGCGACCGCCCAGGGGATGGGGCGGCACGGCTACGGCCCGCTGGTCCCGGACCCGGCCGGACTGCTCGATCTGCCCGAGGGCTTCCGGTACAAGGTCCTCTCCAAGGAGGGCGACCCGCTGCTCTCCGGGGAGGGCAGGGTGCCCAGCAACTGCGACGGCATGTCAGCCTTCCCCGGTTCCCCCGGCGGCCACGGCGCCACCTACCTGGTCCGCAACCACGAGAACCGCACCGGGTCCCGCTCCGCCGTCCCCCGGGTCCCCGACCTGACGTACGACCCCGGTGGCGAGGGCGGCTGCACGGCCCTGGAGCTCGACCGGAACAACACCGTGCGCTCCGAACGGGTCGCCGTCGCCGGCACCTCCACCAACTGCGCGGGTGGCCACACCCCGTGGAACACCTGGCTGACCTGCGAGGAGACCGAGTTCCGGGCCGGCGAGGAGAACTACACCAAGGACCACGGCTTCATCTTCGAGGTCGATCCGTACGACCCCCGGCGCACCGGAGCCGTCCCGCTGACCGCCATGGGGCGCTTCCAGCACGAGGCGATCGCCGTGGATCCGGGCACCGGCGCGGTCTACGAGACCGAGGACGCCTTCGAGAAGCCGTTCGGGCTCTTCTACCGCTTTCTGCCGAACAAGCCGATGGGCGGGCGCGGTTCGCTCCGGGCCGGCGGCCGGCTGCAGGCGCTGCGCGTCCCCGGAGTGCCGGACCTGTCCACCATCCAGGAGCCCGGCACCGCCTTCGACCACGTCGAGTGGGTGGACGTCCCCGACCCGCTCGCCCGCGAAACCCCCGTCCGCTTCCAGGACTTCGGCCCCCGGGGCATCACCCACGCCCAGAAGCTGGAGGGCTGCTACTGGGGCGGCTCCTGTGTCTACTTCGTCTCCAGCTTCGCCCACCGCGCCGACGGTTCGGCGGCGGACCACTACGGCCAGGTCTGGAAGTACGACCCGAAGCGGCGGCGGCTGACCCAGGTCGTCGTCTTCGGGCCGGACACCGATCTGCAGCTCCCCGGCGAGTCCCCCGACAACATCTGCCTGGCGCCCAGCGGCGGCCTGATGGTCTGCGAGGACGGCGAGGGGGCCCAGCACGTCTTCGGCCTCACGCGGCACGGCGAGGTCTATGCGATGGCGCGCGGCCGCCAGAACATCGGCACCCCGCAGAAGCCGGAGTGGGGCGAATTCGCCGGCGTGACCTTCTCCCCCGACCACCGGACGATGTACGTCAACTGCTACACACCGGGGACGACGTTCGCGGTGACCGGGCCCTGGCGGCACTGACGCGGCGGGCCGGTCCCGACAGGGCGACACCCGGCTGACCATGGGGTGGCCGGTCGCGTTGCGGCGCGCTTGCGGCGGAGGTGCGGCGGCCGGTCACCCCGAGCAGGCGGTGCGCTGGGCCTCCTGCCATGCGCACACCGGGCAGAGCACGATGCCGGGGCGGTCGGCCGGGTACTCGGTGGGACGGCCGCAGTGCAGGCAGTCGGCTCGGGGCGCGGGGGCGGTCGGTGCCTCGGCGGCGCTCGTGGTCGTGCCCGCGGTGGTGGTCGGGTGGTCGTCGGTGCCTGGCATGGTGCCGAGCGTACGCCCGCGCCTCCCCGGCCGGGGAAGCCCGTAGGGAGCGGCGGCTGCCGTACGGCGCGCGCCCCGCGCGGGTCAGTCGCGGCGGGAGCTGAGGGCGCAGGCGGCGGCCGTGGCAGCGGCCGCGATCAGGAAGGTGAGGGCGAGCGGGAGCCAGGGGGTGCTGATCGTGCCGTGGACGGAGCCGGTGACCAGGCCGGTGACGGCGGCGTTGGCGGGCGAGGCACCGAGGACGAGCAGGAGCAGTGCGGCGGTGAGCCCCGCCGGGATGCTCCAGGCGGGGCTGCGCAGGACCGGCCGGTTGCACAGTGCGCCGATCGCGGTGCCCATCAGCAGGCAGGCCAGCGCGGCGAGCAGCCCCGCGGCGGCCGCGGGCAGGACCGGGACGGCCACCTGGTGGTCGGTGGAGCGCGGGTCGGACATCAGCACGGCCGCCGCCGTACCCAGCAGCGCGAGCAGCGTCCCGGCACCGGCCGCGGTGAGCACACCGGCCAGGTGCACCCGGCCGGGCCCGGCGGCGGCCGCGGCGCAGTTGCGGGCGGCCGGCGGCTCGTTGGTGACACAGATCCGGGTGAGCCAGACCGCGACGGGCAGCAGGCCGCCCGCGGCGTAGCCGAACGCGTCCAGGATCGGGCCGCCGCTCTGGAGGCTGATGGCCAGGAAGGCGGCGTAGCAGATGACCGGCGGCAGCCAGCGGTGCGAGCCGATGAGCAGCGCGGCCTGGTAGCGGAGGAGCGCGATCACGGGGAGGGCCTCTTCAGGGTGTCGGAGTCGGGGCGGACGGGGCGGGGATCTCGGCCTGTCCCGGGGCTTGGGCGACCGAGCGGATGTGCCAGGGCGGACGGGCGGAGAGCAGGGCCCGCAGCAGGGCGTCGGAGTGGGCGGCCGCGACCGTCAGCCGGAGCATGCCGTCCGGGCCCGGCGCGATCTCCGGTCCGCCGGGAAGCCGTGCCGCACCACCGGGCTGCCCGGACCCGCCACCGGGCAGCGCCGCCGCCCCATCGGGCGTGGGCACGCTGCCCGGTGGGCCCTCCACCTCGATGATCACTCGCGGACCGCTCGCCGCCGCCGCGCCCGCGCCGGGCCCACCGCTCTCCTCCTGGGGCAGCAGCCGCCCCGCCACGACCCGATAGCGGGCGTCGGCCGCGCCGGCCAACCGGTGCGGGTCGTGGTCGACGAAGACGACGGTGCCGCCGGCCGCGACCCGCTCGGCGACGGCGCGGTCGAGTACCTCGCGTGCGCCGCGGTCCAGGCCGGTCCATGCCTCGTCCAGGATGAGGAGTTCGGGCTCGCCGAGCAGCGCCTGGGCGACCGCGACCTTCTGGCTGGTCCCCTTGGACAACTCGGCCAGCCGCGTATGCGCGTGCCCGGCGGCGCCGAAGCGTTCGAGCCACTCGGCGGCACGGCGGGCCGCTTCCGGGCCGGGTACGCCGTGGATGCGGCCGAGGTGGGTGAGGTACCCGACGGCGGTGAAGGGCATGGCGGCCGGAAAGCGCTCGGGGACGTACGCGCTGCGCGGCCGGCCGGTGATCCGCCCGGTACTGGGGCGGTCGATACCGGCGAACAGCCGCAGCAGAGTGGACTTTCCGCTGCCGTTGGTCCCCTCGAAGCGCAGCAGCGCTCCCGCGGGCACGTCGAGATCGACATCCTTCAGCACCCAGGGGCCGCGCACCCCGTAGCGCCGCCCCACCCCGTCCAGCCTCATCCGCTCCGCCGCCTTCCCCCGCCGCCGGCTTGCCGTGCCGCCGTGCCGCCCCCGACGGTAGCCGGAGCGTGGGCCCGGTGCGCCTGCGGGTACGCACCGCGCTCAGCCGGGTACGGCGCGAACCCGGGGACCTTCGGGCTCAGTTGCCCGCCCGACGGCCAGTGCGGGCGGCCGGCCCGTACCGGCCTCACTGGGGGCCGCGAGGCCCGCGCCGGCGTTGTCGGTGGCGGCTGGCAGACTGGTCGGGTGATCAGCACCGAGACCGCCGGGCAGCCCGGCAACAGCTCCAGCAGCCCGCTCCGGCAGGCAGAGACCGACCGGGACGCGGCGCCGCAGTTCGTGCTGCCGCTGGTCGCGCGGATCGAGCGGGCCGAGCCGCCGGCGCGTACGGACGCGCTGGAGACCGCCGCGCGGGCGGTGCTGGTGCTGCTGTCGGACGAGCGGTCGACCGGGGACGGCGAATGGGCCGAGGCGGTGCGGGCCTGGCAGGACGCCCGGATCCGGAAGGTGGTGCGGCGGGCGCGCGGCGCGGAGTGGCGGCGGGCCGAGGCGCTGCCGGGCATCACGGTCGGCGGTGACCGCGCCGAGGTGCGGGTCTATCCGCCGGTGCCGCTGGACGGCTGGCCGAAGGACCTGGCGCGGCTCCAGGTCTCGGGCACGGAGCTGGACGACCCGGAGCCCCCGGCGGCGCCGGCCGAGGGGGTGCCGGTGCTGTGGCTCAACCCCGAGCTGGAGATGTCGGCGGGCAAGGAGATGGCGCAGGTCGGGCATGGCGCCCAGCTGGCGTGGTGGGAGCTGTCCGAGGAGGAGCGGGCATCCTGGCGCGCGGCGGGGTTCCCCCTGGCCGTACGGTCCGCGGACCGTACGCACTGGGAGGCGCTGACCCGCAGCGGGCTGCCCGTGGTGCACGATGCGGGCTTCACGGAGATCGCCCCGGGGAAGACCGTTGCGGTCGAAGGGGGCAGCCGGTTCTGTCCTCTCCCCGGGGAGCGACGGCCGTAGGGCGTGTCCTACGGGTCGGAGACGGTCGGGGCCCGGCGTTCCAGGCTCCGGCGCGCCGGCTCTCCCGGCGCCGCCGTGGCGTATGTGGGGGGGGTAGCCCTACCCGAGCCGGGTGGTCAGCAGGATCGTCCCGGGCGACCGTGTCCGGAATCGTTGGGTCTGGCAGATACCGCCGATCTCCCGACGATTCCACAGGAGTTGACTCGTGCGTGCGCAGTCATGGCAGAGGTTCCGTTCCTCCGGACGGCAGCGGAGCGGTCGGCCCGGAGCCGTGCCGATCGCGGTCGCGGTGGCCTGCGGCATCCTGACGACGGGGGCCCTGGCGCCGCCCGCGGCGTCCGCCGTCGCCGGGCCGGACACCGTCCAGCAGGGCCTGAACGCACTGGTGCGCACCGACGGCCTGCCCGCCGCGCTGGCGAGCGTCACGCACCACGGAGGCCGCACCCGCACCTACACCGCAGGGGTCGGCGACCTGGCGACCGGCTCGAAGGTGCCCAGGGACGGCCAGGTGCGGATCGGCAGCAACACCAAGACGTTCGTCGCGGTGGTCGTGCTGCAACTGGTCGGCGAAGAGAAGATCGGTCTCGACGCTCCCGTCGACACCTATCTCCCGGGCCTCGTCCGCGGACAGGGGATCGACGGACGCCGCATCACCGTCCGCCAACTCCTCCAGCACACCAGCGGACTTCCCGACTACGAGAAGGACATCGAGGACGACATCCTTCAGCACCGGTACTTCGACCCCCGCGACCTCCTGGACATCGCACTCCGGCACCGTGCCGAATCCGCCCCCGGGACCAGATGGCAGTACAGCAACACCAACTACGTGCTGGCCGGCCTGATCGTCCAGAAGGTCACCGGCCGCCCCCTCGCCGAAGAGGTGGACAGGCGCGTCATCAAGCGCATCGGGCTGCGCCACACCTCCTTCCCCGCCCCCGGTGACATGGCCATCCGAGAACCCCATCCCAAGGGCTACCACCAGGATTCGGCAGGTGCGCCGCTGCGCGATGTCACGGAGATAGACCCGTCCGCGGGCTGGGCGGCAGGCCAGATGATCTCCACCAACTCCGACCTCAACCGGTTCTCCACCGCGCTCCTCGCCGGCCGCCTCCTCCCGGCGGCGCAGCTCGCCCAGATGCGCACCACCGTCCCTATCGGGGACACCGGCGCCGGCTACGGCCTGGGGCTCATGAGCAGGCCGCTGTCGTGCGGCGGTGTCTACTGGGGCCACGGCGGTGACATCACGGGATACGAGACCCGGGGCGGCGTCACCGATGACGGCCGCGCCGTCGACATCGCGGTGACCAGCGTCCCGGCCGAGGGGGTGGCCACGAAGCACCTTGAGGGTGTCGTGGATGCGGCCCTGTGCCGCTGAAGAGGGCCTCCTCATCGCGGTCGGTGCTGTTCACCAGCCTGACGAGGGCGCCCTGGTCACCGACGCGGCCGGGGTACGGAGCCACAGCCGCGGAGGTAGGGCCGGTCGCGGGTGCCGACAGCGCCGATCGGGCCGGCGGCTCGGAGGATGACGTCAAGGGCTCGTCGCGGGTCGGCGGCGTAGATGCCGCTCGCCCAGGCGGCGTTGGCCTCGACCACCGCCCAGCGTCCGTCGACCACTCCCACGTCGACGACGATGGCGGTGGGCAGCGTGTGGCCGTAAGCGGCCAGCAGCTCCGCGCCGAAGGCCGACGCGTCGGAGGGCAGCGGCCCCAGGCGCAGCCTTCCCCGCTCGGCGTACTGGCTGCCGGTGTGCACCACGCCGTCCAGCAGGTGCAGCCGGTACTCGGCGGTGAACTCCACCACGTCGCTGACCAGCACGGGTGTCTGCGGGTCCAGCTGGTCCGGACCGGGCAGCCGGGAGCCGTCGGTGTAGACGACCGCCCGTATCTCCTTGTCGTTCGGCGACTTGACGAACGCGGGGCGCCGCAGCTCGTATGCCTCGCGGATCGGCATGGCGAGGACCTCGCGCCGCGTGTAGTCGTAGGGCAGGCGCGCCAGCCAGTCCTCGGGCGCCTGCAACAGGGCGATGCCGAGGGCGGGTGCCACGACGTCGGCGAAGCTCGGCCCCGCGTGCAGATGCCCGGCGCGCAGTCCGTCGGGCACCGCGAACGTGGGCAGTTGCACGGTGCGCAGACCACGACGGTGGGCGGCGTCGCGCACCGCCTCCGCCGAGGCGGTGAGCCGGGGTGGCAGAACGAGGGTCATAGGCGTCGATCATGCCGCAGGGCCGGTAGGCACCCCCACCGAATATCGGGGCCGCCCCACCGGCCCACCCGAAACGGCCTCGTCCCCGGCCCCGGGATGCGGTTCCCGGCCCGCGCCCGAGGGCTGGGGCACTACTCGGCCGACATGGCCTCCCGCAGCGCCTGCGCGGTGGTGTTCGGGTCGTAGCCCTCGGGGACGCCGTCGACCAGGATGATGTCGCCCTTGATGTGCCGCGAGCGCAGCGGTGCGATCTCCTGGTACGCGGGCGAGTCCCACCAGGCCCGCGCCTCGTCGATCCCGGGGAAGCCGATCAGCACGACGTGCCCGGGCCAGCTGCCCTCCTTCACTTCGTGCTGCGAGGCGTGCACGAGGAAGCGGCCGCCGTACGGCTCGAAGGTCGCGGTGATGCGCTCGATGTACTCGGCGATCTCCGGGTGCGGAGCGGCCTCCTGCAGATGGGCTATGGCGTAGGCGGGCATGGCGTCCTTCCGTTCGGCGTGGTTCGGTTGGGCTCCGTTACGCCGACGATCATGGCACGCGGCCGCGCCGAAGGCGGCGGCTTCGGGCGAGTCGCCGTTGCGGCACGCGGTGTCCCCGGACCCGGGTACGGCCCGGACGTCGGACAACCGGCTCAGAAGTTGCCGTAGTTGACCTGCCAGGTCGGCAGGCCCATCCGGCGCCAGACCGCGACGACGCGGTCGCGGTCGTCGAGGGAGACGCGCACCGCGAAGCGGTGGCGGACGTGGCGGTCGAAGAGTTCGGCCTTCACGACGTCGTCACGACGGCCGTCGCCGGCGGCGCGCATCCACAGCTCGTCGTAGGGGACGTCGTGCCGGCGCAGCCACTCCTCGGTCAGCCGGCGGTGCTCCTCGCCGCGCCCCGAGAGCAGGACGATGACGTCCCGGTCGGCGCGCTGGAAGGAGCGCAGGGCGTCGCGCACCGAGACGTTGAGCAGATCCTCGCCGCAGCGCGAGAAGTCGTAGGGTCCGCGGTCGCCCCTGATGGCGAGCGTGCCGTCGATATCGCACATCACCGCCGCCGGCAGGGCCGGGTCGGCGGTGTACGGCTCGACCGGCACCTCGTCGTTGAACCACTCCGCGGTGAGCCGCCAGCCGCCCTGCCGGGCCTTGGCGTGCTTGTCGGCCAGGAGCCGGATGATCTCCTCACCGGCCGTCCGCTCCCGCTCCGCGTCGCGCCGTATGCACTCCTCCACCGGGACGTCGGTGAAGTCGTGCACGACGAAGGCGGCCTGTCCGGCCACGGCGGCCTTCAGGCGCTTGGGGATGTGGGGCGTCAGGTGCGTGTTGTCCACGACGACGTCGAAGCCGTCGTCGACGGCGGCCCGTACCGCCGCGTCCTGGATCGCCAGCACGGTCTGCTCGTGCGCATACGACCGGCGCTCCGGTGCCGGGATGTCGAGCATGGTCCGCAGGTCGTCGAGGTTGACCCGACGCATCCGGCCCTCGGACTCCGCCTGCAGCCTGCGCGCGGCGGTCGTCTTGCCCGAGGCCGGGAGCCCCGTCATGACGTGTACTTCGGGCACGGTCAGTTCTCCTCGTCGTTCTTGAAAGGGTCGGATGCCTCCGGCCGGAAGGAACGGTACGTCACCAGCTGCGTGGGACGCCCGTCCAGGCGCTGGAACATGGCGGGGCGGACGGCCGCGTCGGGCAGCTCCCGCACGGCGCGGGCGAAGGCGCCGCGGTCGCCGGCGAGGTGTGCCAGGGACCGGTACGCCTCGTCGATCGCGTGCTCGCGTTCGGCCACGTTCTTCTCGATCCGCGCGATCACCTCGTGCACCCAGGCGTCGAACTCGTCGGGCACCTGCTCCAGCAGCGCGTCCAGAGGCCGTCCGCCGGACGCCTCGATGTCGGCCGCCGCGCAACCCAGCGCCTGGGCCACCTGCTTGGCGGGCAGACCGGCGAAGCGCTGGATGCCGTGGCCGCGCCAGATGTCCCGCTCCGTCACGCCGGTGAGCACCTTGTGCAGCCGTACGTACTCGGCGAGCTTGGCCTTGGCCCGTACGCCCGAGGCGAAGCGCAGCACGAAGCCCTCGGCGTTCGTGCCGGTGGCGGCGGTGCCGCCGGGGAGCCGGTTGGCCTCGGCCAGGGCGAGCAGTTCGGCGAGCGGCATGGCGGGCCAGACGGTGACGACCGAGCCTATGCCGTGCCAGCACGCCGCGGCGTCGGCCAGGGGTATCTCCGTGCCGTCCTTGGCGAGGGCGGCGAGCAGCACCAGATCCCGGCGGTCGCCGTAGTCGACGACGATGCGGTTCTGCGGGTAGAGGATCTCGGCGAGGTAGGTGACGCCAGGCACCAGGGCGGCGGTGTCGCTGCCGTCGAGCAGCCGCTGGGCCCAGGTCGCCTGGGTGCTGACGAACGAGCCCTTGGACGCGACGTGCCAGCGGCCGGCGTAGTGGAAGATCACCGCGAGGCTGCCGTCGACCTTGTCGTACACCTCGAACGGCTCGTCCGGCAGGGCGGGCGCGTACGGCTGACCGGCCTCGTGCTCGCCGACGTTGAAGAACTTGGGCAGCGGCAGCGCGACGATCTCTCCGGTCGCGTCGTCGGCGACCAGACCGCGGCAGCGCATGGTCACCCTGTTCCACACGCGCTCGTACTGGGCCGTCCTGGTGTACGTGTAGAGGGACAGCGGCAGTTCGGGGTGCCGTTTGCGGGTGACGTGCCCGGCGTCGAGGGCGGCCGTCAACTCCCGCGGCGGCAGCAGCTCGTGAAGGTTCAGGGTCGCCTGGCTCATGTTCTTCTCGGTTCCTCCTGGTAGTGACCCTTGATTCTGGTCCGTGGGAGGCCCGGTGAACAGTGAATTGATGCGCGGTCGGTGGATCACCCCGCGGCGGGGCGGGGCGGCATCCAGTGGGCGACATGGAAGTCGCCCTTCTCCAGGGTCTCGAAGGGGGCGGAGCCCAGGCACTTGCCGACGCTCTTCTTCGGCAGGCCGTCCATGGCCCAGCTGTAGCCGAGCCGGTCGTTCTTGCCGCTGTCCAGCACGGTGAAGCCGAACCGCTTGCCCTTGAGATCACCGATCCGCGGCAGCCCCGGCACGTTCTTGAAGTGCGACTCGGTCACGATGCCGGTGGCGACGGCGACCGGGCCGCCGGTCACCAGGCAGTCGATACGGCCCTTGAAGTAGCCGCCCCAGTCCTTGCCGAAGTGGTGGCTGACGCGGAACGTGCCGCGCGCCTGATCGGCGAAACCGTGGGCGTCGATGGTGAAGTGCACATTGTCACCGGGCTGGCGCTTGAGCTTGGCGGAGCCCTTGAGCGAGGGTTCCTCGACGGTGTGCCGGGCGGCCCCGGGCCCACTGCCGGCGGCTGCGGCCGGCCCCGGCATGCCGAGGGTCAGCACGGTCGCCGTACCCGCGGCGAGTGCGGTGGCGGCCATGACGAGGGGGCGGCGCAGTGCGGGCATGCTTCCTCCAAGGGGTGAGGCGAGGGATCGGATGCGGTGCGGCAGGCGGGAGTTGCCCGTCCCCGCTGCTCTCCACGGTCCTCTCGGCCCCTTCGCCGCGCCTCGCTCCGCAGAAGGAACACCCTCCGCCGAGCGGTGGAGGAGACTTCGCCCCGATCCCGGCCCTCAGGCCGAGGCGCGCGGCCGGGACGGCCGCGCCCCCGGGAAGCACAGAAGGGCCCCCTCCTCTTATGAGGAAGGGGCCCTTTGCGGAGCGCCCGGCAGGCCTTGCACCTGCATCTCCCACCGGTTGGTGGACGTCTTTCCTTGGACCACAGACGCGTGACTCCCGCCCGCGGGCCGGAGTTACACCATGATCATACACGGCGATCGAGGTGCGTCGTCCAGTGCGCGGGCGGGGCCCGGGGTACGCCCCCTAGCTCAGCGTCTTCAGCGCCGCCGCGTCGTACGGCTTCAGCTCGTCGAAGCGGCCGGCCAGGACCTTCGTCGCCCACTCCGGGTCCTGGAGCAGGGCGCGGCCGACGGCGACCATGTCGAACTCGTCGCGCTCCAGCCGGTCGAGGAGGTTGTCGATGCCCTGGACCCCGGACCCCTCGCCCGCGAACGCGCGGAGGAAGTCGCCGTCGAGACCGACCGAGCCGACGGTGAGGGTGGGGCGGCCGGTGAGCTTCTTGGTCCAGCCCGCCAGGTTCAGGTCCGAGCCCTCGAACTCCGGGAGCCAGTAGCGGCGGGTGGAGGCGTGGAAGGCGTCGACGCCGGCGTCGGTGAGCGGGGCCAGGATCGCCGCCAGCTCCTCCGGGGACTCGGCGAGCCGCGCGTCGTACGCCTCCTGCTTCCACTGCGAGTAGCGGAAGATCACCGGGAAGTCGGGCGAGACGGTCTCGCGGACCGCGGCGACGATCTCGGCCGCGAACTTCGTACGGGCGACGGGGTCGCCGCCGTACGCGTCGGTGCGGCGGTTCGTCCCCGCCCACAGGAACTGGTCGAGGAGGTAGCCGTGGGCGCCGTGCAGTTCGACGCCGTCGAAGCCGATGCGCTCGGCGGCCGCGGCGGCCTCGGCGAAGGCGCCGATGACATCGTCCAGATCGCTCCGGGTCATCGCCTTGCCGGCGCCCTCGGTGCCGTCGACGCGGATGCCGGAGGGGCCGACGGCGGGGGCGTCGACGAAGGGCGGGTCGCCCTGCTTGCGCACCATGCCGATGTGCCACAGCTGCGGCACGATCGTGCCGCCCGCCGCGTGCACGGCGTCGGCGACCCGCGCCCAGCCCGCCAGTTGCTCCTCGCCGTGGAACCGCGGCACGCGGTCGCTCTGCCCGGCCGACTCGTGGCCGACGTAGGTCCCCTCGGTGACGATCAGGCCCACCCCCGCGGCGGCGCGGCGCGCGTAGTACGACCGCACGTCCTCACCGGGGACACCGCCCGGCGAGAACATGCGCGTCATCGGCGCCATCGCAATACGGTTGGGAACGGTCAGGCCGTTCAGCGCGACGGGGCGGGACAGGATTTCCGCCGCGCGGGAGGCGGCGGACGCGGTGACGGTCACGGAGTGCTCCTCGTAGGTACCGGTCGGTATGTGCACATGCATCGAATGCGTGCATTGCCAACCAGGGCTGCCGTCCACGCATTCCGGCCGTCCGGCGAACCCGCCTGTGATCCCGGACACGCGCCGGGAGCCGGGGCGTTCGGCCGTCCTCGACGCGACGGCCCCGCGGGGCGGGAGGGCCGGGCCGGACCGTACGGTGGGGCCATGTTCGCCTCACTCCTCGGGTTCACCGCCGTGGCCGCGCTGCTGACCGTCTCCCCCGGCCCCGACTTCGCGGTGGTCCTGCGGACCGCGCTCGGCTCGGGGCGGCGCGCCGCACTGTGCAGCGCGCTGGGCATAGCCGCCGGGTGCTTCGTGTGGGGGCTGGCCGGCGCGGTCGGGCTGACCGCGATGCTGTCGGCCTCGGAGACGGCGTACCGCGTCCTGCGGGTGGCCGGGGCGCTGTATCTGATGTGGCTCGGGGTGCAGGCGCTGCGCGGCGCCCGGCGGATGCGGACGGCCGGGCGCACGGAGACGGCGGACTCGGGGCGGGGCGCGGGGCGGGAAGCGGCCGCGGGCACGGGTCGGGACATGGCCGCGGGCGCGGGTCGGGAGGCGCCGACGACGCCCCTGGGCGCGTTTCGTACCGGTCTGCTCACCAATGTCCTGAACCCCAAGGTCGGGGTCGTCTACATGTCGCTGCTGCCGCAGTTCATCCCGCACGGTGCGCCGGTGGTCGCCACCACGCTGCTGCTGGTCGCCGTCCATGCCGCACTGGGCATGCTGTGGCTGGGCGGTGTCGCGTTCGCGGTCCACCGGGCGCGGGCCGTCTTCCAGCGTCCGCGCGTACGGCGGCGGCTGGATCAGGCCACCGGCGGGGTGCTGCTGGCGCTGGGCGCCGCGGTGGGGTTCGAGACCGCCCGCTGACTGCCGCGGGGGCGCCGGCGGGGCGTGCGGGAAGCTCAAATCAACCTCTGAACTCGGCCGGTGCAGGGTTTGGCCCCTGTTGACGGGGCCATGAGTACCCCGACCACGGAGCGATAGGGGGAGCCATGAAGCGCATGGAGCGCCTTGGTACGGGAATCGGCTGGCGGCCGGAAATCGCCGCGGAGATCGCGGAGCTGCCCGGGGTGGACTGGGTCGAGGTCGTGGCGGAGAACATCTGCCCGGGCCATCTGCCGGACGCCCTGCGGGAGTTGCGTGAGCGCGGCACGACCGTGGTGCCGCACGGGGTCTCGCTCGGCCTCGGCGGCGCCGACCGCCCCGACCCCGGCCGCCTGACCGCGCTCGCCGAGCGTGCCGAGGCGCTGGGCGCGCCGCTGGTCACCGAGCACATCGCGTTCGTCCGGGCCGGCGGGCCGCTGACCGCCTCGCCGCTGATGGAGGCCGGGCATCTGCTGCCCGTACCGCGCACCCGCGACGCGCTGGACGTGCTCTGCGAGAACGTCCGGATCGCCCAGGACGCGCTGCCGGTGCCACTGGCCCTGGAGAACATCGCCGCGCTCGTCAACTGGCCGGGCGAGGAGTTCACCGAGGGCCAGTTCCTGTCCGAGCTGGTCGAGCGGACCGGGGTGCGGCTGCTGATCGACGTCGCCAACCTGCACACCAACCACGTCAACCGGGGCGAGGACCCGGCGGTCGCGCTGGACGAGCTGCCGGTCGAGGCGATCGCGTACGTCCATGTCGCGGGCGGCGTGGAGCGCGACGGGGTGTGGCACGACAGCCATGCCCATCCGGTGACCCGGCCGGTGCTGGACGTGCTGGCGGAGCTGTGTGCCCGGACCGCCCCGCCCGGTGTGCTGCTGGAGCGCGATGAGGACTTCCCCGAGGGCGGGGAGCTCGCCGGTGAACTCGACGCGATCCGCACCGTACTGAAGGAGGCCCGGCATGCGCAGGCGGCTTGAGCCCGTACCGGACACCATGACGCTCCCCGGCCCGGGCACCGACGAGGCGACCGGCACCGACGCGGCGCGGCAGCGGCTGGCGCTGGCGCAGACCGCGCTGCTGTCGGCGCTGGTCGCCGGGACGCCGGCGCCCGAGGGCTTCGACCGCACCCGGCTGCGGGTGCAGAGCCGGGCGCTGACCGCCAAGCGCGCCGCGGTCGTCGCCAAGGTCGCACCCGAGCTGCCCGAGATCCTCGGCGCGGACTTCCGGGCGGCGTTCGCCGACTACGCCCGGAACCGGCCGATGGCCGGCGGCTACCGCCAGGACGCGCTGGACTTCGCGGCGCATCTGCTGGCCCAGGACCGTCCCGCGGATCCGGCCGCGCGGCAGCTGCTGACGCGCTGGTGGCGCGACCGTGCGGGCCCCAAGCCGCCGTCCGCCCGGCCCGCGGCCCGCCTGGCGCGCGCCGTGCGCGACATATGGGGCAGGGGGTGAGCGCGATGTCCTTCACCCAGTGGGTGTACGCCGCGGTCGGGCTCTCGTCGTTGCTGCTCGTCCTCGGCACGGTGGCGGTGCGGCTGCGGACGCCGTCGGCCACCAGGGGCGACGCGCTGACGCACAACGTGTGGGAGTCGGCGTTCCTCGCCGGCGGCCCCGGGCGGGTGGTGGACGCCGCGGTCGCCGGGATGCACGAGGACGGGCTGCTGACGGTGGGCGGGCCGGGCGTGGTGACCGTACGCGGTGCCGCCGCCCGTGACGCGGTCGAGGCGGCCGTGGTGGACGCGGTCCTGCGGACGCCCGGCGGGGCGCTGGCCGCGGTCCGTATCGAGGCGATGCGCAGCCCGGCGGTCCAGGGCGTCGGCGACCGGCTGGCGGCCCGCGGGCTGCTGCGCCCGCCGCGGCTCGGGCGGGGCTGGCGCCGGTGGGCGCGCACGCAGATGACGGCGTGCGCGGTGCTGTTCGCCGCCGCGGTGGTGTTCTCGATCGCCGGGGCGAGCGCGGACGACGGGTACGAGGTGCCGGTGGCCCTGCGTGTCGTACCGGCGCTGATCGGCGGCGTGGTGGTGGGGGCGCTGTGCCATGCGGCGCTTCGCAAGCGGATCACCAAGGCGGGGTCGGTCGCGCTGCGCACCGCGGTGTCGGCCGGCTCGCAGGGCGGCGTGGGCGGTGCCTGGCAGCCCGCCGCGCAGGTGGTGGCGCTGGGAGGTACGGCGCTGATCGTGGACGAGCTGCTGCGCCAGCAGTTCGAGGAGGCACAGCGGGCCGGTGCGGCCGCCGCCTCGGGCGGCGGGTCCTCGTCGTCCGGCAGCTCCTCGTCCTGCGGCTCCGGGGGCGACGCCTCCTGGTGCGGTGGGTCCGACGGCGGCTCGGGGTCCGGGTGCGGCAGCAGTGGTTCGTCCTGCGGCGCGGGGTCGTCGTGCGGGGGCGGTTCGAGCGGCGGCTCGTCCTGCGGCGGGGGTTCGAGCTGCGGGGGCGGGGGCGGCTGCGGCGGCAGCTGACGCGCGGTGGGCGGTGACCGCGCGTGCGGTTCACCGCCACCGCGCGTGCGGTGCCTCACATGTGGAGGAAATGCGTGGCGCCGGTGACGGACCCTCCCGTATGAACTCTGCCTATGTGGCTCCTGTTCCTGCTCGTCGCCTGTGTGGCGGCAGTGCTCTCCTGTGCGCGGGTCTGCCGCGCGGCGGTCGTCTCCGCCCGCACCTCCGGACCGGCCCGGCGGCCGGCCCCCGACCCCGCGTCGGATCCGGCCGCCGCGGACGGGTCCGAGCCCGGCCTGACCCTGTACGAGATGGCCTACCTCTCCGGTGGTCCGCACCGGCTCGCCGACGTGGTGCTGGTGCTGATGGCTCAGCAGCGGCGGCTGCTGCTGGCCCACACCGGCTGGGCCACCGTCGTCGACCCGGTCGGCCATGACTCCGTGGAGCGCGCCACGCTCACCGCCATAGGGCCCGACGGGCAGCGCCAGATACCCGCGGTGCGGCAGGCCCTGATCGCCGACGACGCGGTGCGGGCGGTGGCCGACCGGTTGGTGGCCGACGGGCTCGCGCTGCCCGAGGGAGCCCGGCCGGGCATCCGCAGCGCGGTCCGGCAGCTGCGGGCCGCCGCCCTGCTGGTGGTGCTGTCCGCCGCGGCGGCCTACTGGCTGGCGCCCTCCGGCGCGGACGTCGGGCTGGCGCTGGGCTGGTTCGCGCTCCCGCTGGTCCTCACCCTCGGCACGTTGGCCCTGGCCCGCTTCGAGCTGTATCCGTACGGCGACTGGGCCACCGACGCGGGCGAACGGCGACTGCCCGCCGCCGGCTCCCCCGCCTCCCCCGCCACTTCCGCCGCACTCACCAGACTCGCGCTGCACGGCCCCATGGCCCTCACCGACCCCAGCCTGCGCGCCGCGCTCCACTCTTCCGGGGCATAGCGTCCGACACCGGCACCATGTGCTTTACATCGGCATTGACCGCCTCAAATATCCCTTTTGTATGCACACACGAAGGGACGGCCAGTGAGAGCACTTGCGTTGTACGGCACGATCGGATCGCTGATCGTGACCGCCGTCGCCACCGCCCCGGCGGGCAGCGCCCCGCGCGCTTCCGGCGCACCGCCGGCGCCCGTGGCACACCGCATCGACTTCGGCCGGTGCGCGCCGGTGGAGCATCTGCCGTCGACCGTCGAGTGCGGCAAGCTCACCGTCCCCCTCGACTACGCGCGGCCGGACGGCAAGAAGATCCACCTCACGGTCAGCCGGATCCGCGCCACCTCGCCCGGCGAGCGGCAGGGCTCCCTGGTCTTCAACCCCGGCGGCCCCGGCGCGTCCAGCCTGGAGTTCCCCCTCTACGGCGGGCTCCCCAAGTGGAACAAGCTGGCCCGCGCCTATGACTTCGTCGGCTACGCGCCGCGCGGCGTCGGCCGCTCGGCGCCGCTGTCCTGCCAGGACCCCGAGGAGTTCGCCAAGGCGCCGACCGACAGCCGGTCGCAGCCCGACGCGGCCTACAAGCGCAAGAAGGTGGCCGAGGCGAAGAAGTACGCCCGCGGCTGCGCCCGCCGGGCCGGGGCGGACCTGCCGTTCTACAACTCCGTCAACAACGCCCGCGACCTGGACATGCTGCGGGCCGCGCTCGGCGAGAAGCGGCTGACGTTCATGGGCGCCTCGTACGGGACGTACTTCGGTGCGGTCTACGCGACGCTCTTCCCCGGCCACGTCCGGCGGATGATCTTCGACAGCGTGGTCAACCCCGCGCCCCAGCAGATCTGGTACCGCAACAACCTCGACCAGTCCATCGCCTTCGAGCGCCGGTGGGGCGACTGGCTGCGCTGGGTCGCCAAGCACGACCACCACTACCACCTCGGCACGTCCAAGCAGGAGGTGCAGCGGTCGTACGACAAGGCCGTCACGCAGCTGCGCCGCCACCCGGTCAACGGCAAGATCGGCCCCGGCCAGCTGCAGGCGGCGTACCTCAAGACCGGCTACAACGACGCCTTCTGGCCGCTGCGCGCCGAGGCGCTCTCGGGCTACCTGCACGGCAACCCCAAGCAGCTGGTCTCCCAGGCCATGCCCCAGGCCCGCACCGCCAAGGACGAGGAGAACGCCAACGCCGTCTACACCGCGGTGGAGTGCAACGACGCGCACTGGCCGCGCTCATGGCAGACCTGGGACCGGGACAACAGCGACATCGCGCGGATCGCGCCGTTCGAGACCTGGGACAACGCCTGGATGAACCTGCCGTGCGCCTTCTGGCCCGAGCGCGCGGAGTCGGACGCGGCCGGCGCCGACTCCGCGGAACAGGGCGTGGCGCAGGAGCTGCTGGACACCGCCGGCCACGCCGCCGGGACCGGGCTGGACGACCTGCTCCTGGGGACGCACGGACCGCTCGACATCCACACCGAGCCGGGTGCGCTGCCGCCGGTGCTGCTGCTCGCGGCCGAGCGGGACGCGGCGACCCCGTACAAGGGCGCGGTGGAACTGCAGCGGCGGCTGCCCGGCTCGTCGCTGGTCACCGAGAACGCCTCGGGCACCCACGGCATCGCGTTCGGCGAGAACGACTGCGTGAGCAAGTACGCCGAGGACTACCTGCTGCGCGGGAAGATCCCGGCACACCGGGTGTACTGCGCACCGCACGCGGAGCCGGTGCCGGGCCAGGCGGCGAACCGGGCGCAGCTGGCGCGGCCGGGCGCCCGGCCCGGGAAGTAGCGCGACCCGCCGGAGAAAGCGCTGTGGGCCGTCCCCTGGGGGGCGGCCCACAGCGCTGTGCGCAACGGGTCAGGCCAGGCCGGCGACCAGCTCGGCGACCGGCTTGCGCCGCCCGGTGTAGAACGGGATCTCCTCGCGGACGTGCATCCGCGCCTCGGAGCCGCGCAGATGACGCATCAGGTCGACGATGCGGTAGAGCTCGTCGGCCTCGAAGGCGAGCACCCACTCGTAGTCGCCGAGCGAGAACGACGGCACGGTGTTGGCGCGCACGTCGGGGAAGCCGCGGGCCATCTTGCCGTGGTCGGCGAGCATCCGGCGGCGGTCCTCGTCGGGGAGGAGGTACCACTCGTAGGAGCGCACGAAGGGGTAGACGCTCACGTAGGCGCGCGGCTGCTCGTCGGCGAGGAAGGCCGGGATGTGCGACTTGTTGAACTCGGCGGGGCGGTGCAGTGCCATGTTCGACCACACCGGCTCCAGCGTGCGGCCGAGCCGGGTGCGGCGGAAGAGGTTGTACGCCTCCTGCAGGGCGTCCGAGCTCTCCGAGTGCCACCAGATCATGAGGTCGGCGTCGGCGCGCAGGCCGGACACGTCGTAGGTGCCGCGGACCACCACGTCCTTGGCGGCCAGCTGCGCGAACAGCTCCTCGACCTCGTCTGCGTAGCCGCTGCGGTCCTCGGGGAGGACGTCGCGCAGCTTGAACACCGACCACAGGGTGTAGCGGATGACCTCGTTGAGGTCCTTGGCCTTCTTGCCGGCGTTCGGGGCCTTCTCGGGCGCCGCGGGCGTCTGCGGTGCGGATGCGGGGGTGGAAGCGTCTGTCATGTCGTCCATTCTCACTCGCCGGGCCGGGCGTGCGGCCGCAGGGTGTCCAGGATGTCGTCGGCGGCCCTGCGGGCCGAGGCGATGCAGGCCGGGATGCCGACACCTTCGTAGAGCGCGCCGCATACCCCGAGGCCCGGGAGCTGCGCGACGGCGCGGCGGATGCGGGCCACCCGTGCCAGGTGCCCGACGGGGTACTGGGGCAGCCCGCCGGCCCAGCGGGTGACCTTCGCGGCGACCGGCGCGGCGGTCAGCCCGACCGCGGTCCGCAGGTCGGCCCGGGAGAAGGCGATCAGCTCGGCGTCCTCGCGCGTGAGGTCCTCCTCGTCGCCGTAGCGCCCGAGGGAGGTGCGCAGGACGAAGAGGTCCGGGTCGGCGTCGCCGATCCAGCCCCACTTGTTACTGGCGAAGGTCGACGCCTTGATCTTGCGGCCGTCCACGGGCGGGACCAGGAAGCCGCTGCCGGTGAGTCGCCGCTCCAGGTCGGCGCGGCGGAAGGCCATGGTGACCAGCGCCATCGAGGCGTACTCGACGGCGGCGAGTTCGGCGGCGGCGGGCCTGCTGACGGCGGCGAGCAGACGGGCCGCGGCGGGCGCGGGCGCGGCGAGCACGACGGCGTCCGCGAGCAGCGGCGTTTCGTCGGCCACGACGCGCCAGCCGTCGGCCGACCGCGTCACGGCGGTGACCGGCGCGCCGGTGCGGATCTCGCCGCCCTTGGCGCGCACGGCGTCGGCCACCGCGTCCGACAGCGTCCCGATGCCGCCGGCGATGCCCATGAAGACCGGTTTGTCCTGGGCGGAGCCGGTCGCGGCGGGACCGGTCACATGGGTCGCGGCGGCGGCCCGCGCCTGGATGCCGCGCACCCCGTCGAGCAGCGAACGGCTGCTCCGCGCGGCCTCGAACAGCTGGGGCACGGCGGCGCGCATCGAGATCTTGTAGGCGTCGCCCGCGTACACCCCGCCCAGCAGGGGCTCGACGAGCCGGTCGACGACCTCGCGGCCCAGGCGGCGGGCGACGTACTCGCCGACGGCGACGTCCTCGCCGACCTCGGTGCGCGGCAGCCGGGCGTCCTCCTCGATACGGGCCAGCCCCTCCGGGGAGACCACACCCGAGGCGGCGAGCGGGGCGAGGTCCCCGGGAACGCCCATCACATGCCCCTTGGGCATCGGGCGCAGCGCGTCGCGGGTCCACAGCCGGGCGCTGGCGGTGGTGGGCGGCTGGAGCCGGTCGCCGAGTCCGACGGCGCGGGCCAGGTCGACCGCCTCCGGCCGTCGGGCCAGCATCGATTCGGCGCCCAGGTCGACCGGAACGCCCGCGATATCGCCCGCGCGCAGTTTGCCGCCCAGCCGGTCCGACGCCTCCAGGACGGTCACCCGGGCGCCACCGTCGAGGAGGCGGTGCGCCGCCGCCAGTCCGGAGATGCCTCCTCCGACGACGACCACATGGCCGATGCTGCCGGGCCCGCCGCCCGGAACGGTGTGCGCTGCGCTCATGCCCCCACTCTCTCAGAGCGCGCCGAGGGGACCGTGACCGGATCGCGATCCGCGGACGGCAACCGCGGCCGGCGGCGGACCGTCGAAAGGGCGACATCGGCACCCTCACCGTGCAGACCAAGGACGTCGCGGCGGCGCCGGCCAGGGCGCGGGCGGCGGTCGACGGCGCGGGCGGCTACGCGGCCGACGAGACCACCGACCGGGACCCGCAGGGGCACGACCGCTCGCGGACGTCCGAGCGGGCCGGTGCCACCGGCCGCCCCGGACGCGTCCGATGCGGCCGGTCGCGGGGAAGGTGACCGAGGACCCCGTTGACAGCGGACACCGGCGGGCAAAGACTCGGGGCGACGGGTGGCGATCTTCGTACCGTCCGTCGACCGCCGAGCCGGGACAGCGAGGACAGCGCCTGATGACCGACCATCGCCTACGGGATGTCTACATCGTCGATGCGGTACGCACCCCCGTCGGCAAGTACGGCGGCGCGCTGGCCGGGGTCCGGCCCGACGATCTCGCCGCCCATGTGCTCAAGGCCCTGGTGGAGCGCACACCGGACCTCGACCCGGCCCGGATCGACGATGTCTGCTTCGGCGACGCCAACGGCGCCGGGGAGGACAACCGGAACGTGGCACGGATGGCGGTGCTGCTGGCCGGGCTGCCGGTCACCGTCCCCGGCGTGACCGTCAACCGGCTGTGCGGCTCCGGTCTGGAGGCGGTCATCCAGGCGGGCCGCGCCATCGCGCACGGCGATGCGCACCTCGCGGTCGCCGGCGGGGTGGAGTCGATGAGCCGCGCGCCGTATGTGCTGCGCAAGCCCGAACGGGCCTTCCCCGCGGGCCATCAGGAGATGTTCTCCTCGACGCTGGGCTGGCGGATGGTCAACTCCCGGATGCGCCCGGAGTGGACGGTGTCGCTCGGCGAGGGCGCCGAGCAGATCGCCGATCAGCACGGCATCACCCGCGAGCAGCAGGACGTCTTCGCGCTGGCCAGCCATCAAAAGGCGGTACGCGCCTGGCAGGAGGGAGCCTACGCGGCCGAGGTGGTACCGCTGCCGGGCGTGGACCTGGACCGCGACGAGACCATCCGCGAAGGCTCCTCCCTGGAGGCGCTCTCCAAGCTGAAGCCGGTGTTCCGCACGGCCGGCGGCACGGTCACCGCCGGGAACTCCTCACCGCTCAACGACGGTGCGGCCGCGCTGCTGCTCGCCGACGAGGAGGGCCTGCGGGCCACCGGGCGCGAGCCGCTGGCCCGGATCCGCGCGAGCGCGGTGACCGGCGTCGAGCCGCAGCTCTTCGGCCTCGGGCCGGTGGAGGCGGTGCGCCGCGCGCTGGAGCGGTCCGGCCGCGGCTTCGCCGACCTCGCCACCTTCGAGCTGAACGAGGCCTTCGCGGCCCAGGCGCTGGGCTGCATCGGCCAGTGGCCGGAACTCGACCCGTCCGTGGTGAACCCGCTCGGCGGCGCCATCGCCATCGGCCACCCCCTGGGCGCCTCCGGTGCCCGCCTCGCCGGCTCGGTCGCCCACCAGCTCGCCGCCGGGGGCTCGGGCACCGGCCTTGCGGCGCTGTGCATCGGCGTGGGGCAGGGGCTCGCGCTCGTCATGGAACGCTGACCGGTCGGCGTCCTTCCCGGTACGTCTGCCGCCCGCGGCACGGCGCGTACGGCAGCATGAGGCGCACACGGGCAGACTCGTGCCCGGTGCCGTCGCCGCTCGCGTCCCGTCGCCGCTCTCGTTCCCGCTGCCGGTCTCGTCCCCGTTGCCGGAAGCCGTGCCCCGTCAGCTGCCCCGCCCGGCCCGGAGGTTGCCCGATGCCCCTGCTCGACCCGGCGCGCCGGCGCCTGCTGCACGGCGGCGAGACGGCGGTGATCGAACCCGCGACGGGCGAGGTGCTGGGCACGCTCACACTCGCCGCCCCCTCGGACGTCGAGCGGGCCGCGCTGACCGCGGCCCGCGCCCAGCGCGCCTGGGGCAAGGCGCCGTACTCCGAGCGGGCCGCGGTGCTGCGCCGCGCCCTCGACCTCGCCGACCGCGTCCCCACCGGCCTCGTCCACATCAACGACCAGACAGTCAACGACGAACCGATCGCCCCCTTCGGCGGTCTCGGCGACTCCGGAACCGGCTCCCGTTTCGGTGGCGAGGCCAACCTCGACGCCTTCACCGAAACCCGCTGGACCACGGTGCGCGCCACGCCCGCCGCCTACCCGTTCTGAGGTGCCCCGGATGCCCCTGCCCGACCTGCCCGCCCCGGAGTCCGGGCTGATCGTCTTCCTGAACGGCACGTCGAGTTCGGGGAAGTCGAGCCTGGCCGAGGCGCTGCTGCACACGCTCGACGAGCCGTGCTTCCATCTGCCCGTCGACGCCTTCCACCGCATGCGCTCGCGCCACGAGCTGACGCCGGACGCGCTGCGCGCCACCCTCCTGCGCACCTGGCGGGGCTTCCACCGCGCGGTCGCCGGGATGGCGGCGGCCGGCAACACCGTCATCGTGGACCATGTGCTGAGCGAGCCCTGGCGGCTGCGCGACTGCCTGGACCTGTTCCCGCCCGAGAACGTCGTCCTGGTCGGGGTCTGCTGCTCGCCCGAGGAGTTGGCGCGCCGCGAACAGGCCCGGGGCGACCGCCCGCTGGGCCTGGCGGCCGGCCAGCTGGCGCAGGTGCACGCCCATGGGATCTACGACATCGAGTGCGACACCACCGACACCGCTCCCGAGGAGTGCGCCCGGCAGATCAAGGAGTTCCTGCCCGGGCGGCCCACCCCCACGGCCTTCGAGCGGCTCCGGCCGGTCTACGGCACCGGCCGGGGTGACGCGGCGGAGCAGGGCGGTACCGCGGCGCGGGGCGCGGCACGAGTGGCGGGGGAGGGACGGCCGTGACGGCAACGGAGCGGTTGGTGATCGTCGGCGGCGATGCGGCGGGGATGTCGGCCGCGTCGCAGGCGCGCCGGCTGAAAAAGCCCGACGAGCTGGCGATCACCGCGTTCGAGCGCAGCCACTTCACCTCGTACTCCGCCTGCGGCATCCCGTACTGGGTGGGCGGCGTGGTCGACGGGCCGGACGCGCTGATCGCCCGTACGGCCGAGGAGCACCGCGCCCGGGACATCGATCTGCGGATGCGGACCGAGGTCACCGAACTCGACCTGGACCGCGGCCGGGTACGCACCCGCGAGCTGGACGACGGCGGCCGGGAGTCCTGGACCGGCTTCGACAAGCTGGTGCTGGCCACCGGCGCCCGTCCGCTGCGCCCCGACCTGCCGGGGATCGACGCCCCCGGGGTGCACGGTGTGCAGACCCTGGACGACGGACGGGCCCTGCTGGACAGCCTGGAGCAGACCGCGGGACGGCGTGGGGTGGCGGACCCCCTGCAGCAGGTCGCGGGACGACAGGCGCCACTGGACACCCTGGAGCAGACCGCGGGACGGCGGGCGGTGGTGGTCGGCGCGGGCTACATCGGCGTGGAGATGGCCGAGGCGCTGATCCGGCGCGGCTACCAGGTCACCGTCCTGGAGCAGAGCGCGCAGCCGATGTCCACCCTCGACCCGGACATGGGCGCGCTGGTCCACGAGGCGATGTGCGGGATGGGCATCGAGACGGTGACCGGCACGACCGCCACCGGTGTGCTGACCGACTCCGCGGGGCGGGCCCGCGCGGTGACCACCGAGGACGCCGAGTACCCGGCGGACGTGGTGGTGCTGGGCATGGGCGTACGCCCCGAGACGGCGCTGGCCGCCGCGGCCGGGCTGCCGCTCGGCGAGTCCGGCGGGCTGCTCACCGACCTCGCGATGCGGGTGCGCGGCCAGGACGCCGTCTGGGCGGGCGGCGACTGCGTGGAGGTCCACGACCTGGTCTCGGGCCGCACCCGCCATATCGCCCTGGGCACCCACGCCAACAAGCACGGCCAGGTCATCGGCACCAATGTGGGCGGCGGTTATGCCACCTTCCCCGGTGTCGTCGGCACGGCCGTCAGCAAGGTCTGCGATCTGGAGATCGCCCGCACGGGCCTGCTGGAGCGGCAGGCGCACGCGGCCGGCCTGCGCTTCGTCGCGGTGACCGTGGAGTCCACCAGCCGGGCCGGCTACTACCCGGGCGCCCGCCCGATGCAGGTCAAGATGCTCGCCGAGCGCCGCACCGGCCGGCTGCTCGGAGTGCAGATCGTCGGCCGGGAGGGCGCCGGCAAGCGGGTGGACATCGCGGCGGTCGCCCTCACCGCCGGGATGACGGTGGAGCAGATGACCGCCCTCGACCTCGGCTACGCCCCGCCGTTCTCCCCCGTCTGGGACCCCGTACTGGTCGCGGCCCGCAAGGCGACGGCGGCGGTACGGGCGGCGGGCGGCTGACGGCGGTGAACCGGTGTGCCGAAGGGCCCACCGCCACGGAGCGCCGATACCTCGTCGAAGGTTCCGGAACGGGTCACTGGCGGCTGACCGTGCGGGTCACACCGGCAAGGATCGTCGTCGCCAGGATCCAGCCGGTGATGATCAGGGCGTACGACAGCCACTGGTACCAGCCGTCAGGGGCGAACGCCGACTCCTGGCCGAAGTTGACGACCGGCAGGAGCAGGTCGAGGGTGTAGAAGACGGGGTTGAAGTCGGGGGCCTCGTCGGCCTTGACGGGGCGCGGGTGGTGCAGGCCGTAGGCGATCGATCCGACGGCCATGAGGGACAGCAGCCAGACCGCCGCGCGCAACGGTCGGAAGCCGTAGCCGACGGTGGCGTCCTGGACGTATCCCCACAGCCGTCCGTACCAGGTGAGCGTGGTGCGCCGGCGGCGCTGCTTGGCGAGTTGGACGAGGCGGGCCGCGTCGTCGTCACCGACGTGGCGGTAGGCCGCCGTCAACTGCTCGTAGCCGTACGGCTCATACCGGTCACCCTCCAGCTCCAGCATCGGAAGGCGGCGCTCGGCGGGCTCGTGCGGGGCGAGCACGGTGTACGTGAGATTGCTGAGGTGCACCTGGTCCGGCAGCATCTCCGGTTCGAGGGTGAGGATCTCTATGCGGGAACGCCGCAGGTTCAGCGCGCCCTCGATGCGGTCGCCCCTGCGCAGCCACAGTTCACCGATGACGCAACTGCTCGCCCGCAGCGCGGTGTCGCCCGGATGCGACAAGTGGGCGTGGAGCAGGTCGAGACGGCCCGATATCCGCGAGCCGCGCAGCTCGACCCGACCGCGCGCGCGGATGCACCGCGCCCGTACATGGGCACCCACACTGAGGTTCTGGGCGTCCAGTGCGGTGCCGCCGGGATGGTGGAACTCGGCGTCCTGAACATTGATCCGCCCGGCGATGGCGGCGCCGGTGAGCCGTACCTGTCCGTGCGCGCGCATCTCCGGCGCCCACAAGTCGTCGCCGATCTCGGCCTGGTTGAGCTGCAGCACCGGCTCGGAGTCGTCCGGCGCCGTGAACTCCGCCCGCTCCATGAACAGCGCCCCGGAGATCTGCGCCCCACCGAGCCGCACCGGCCCCCGCATCCGGCAGTCCGTCATCCGCAGCACTCCTTCGACGTGCAATGTCGCCGAAGTCAGGCCCGGCAGCGCGGACTTGCTCAGATTGAGCTGGCGCAGCCGGGCACCGTACAGGTCGGGGACGTCGTCGAAGTGGCAGTGGCTCAGCCGGACGGCGGCGTCGATCGTGGCGTACTTCAGGTCCAGTACGCCGGTGATCCGCGCCCCCGCGATCTTGAGCGCGGCGATCTCCCCGTCCTCCTGCGGGGCCTTGAGCAGCAGTGCCCGCAGCACGCTCGCCCGTACGGTCCGCTCGGCGCCCCAGGTGTCGCCGAGTGCCGGATCCTCGTCCTCGGCGGTGCGGAAGTCCACCGGCTCGCCTCGGGGGAAGGCCCGCCGGATACGCCGTTCGGCCGGTGTCAGATCGTCGATCTCGTTCACGCCGGGACTTTGACGCGCCGCGTTCAAGCTGTCAATCGCCTTACGGAGCAGACCGTTCCTGCGGCGGGTCCCCGTCACGCCCCTGGGCCCAGGCGCCGGGTCGTCGCCCACAGCAGCAGGGCCGCGCAGCTGAACGCCGCCCCCAGGGCGGAGACCCCTGTCCACCCGGCCGCCGCGTACGCCGTGGAGGAGCCGAGGGCGCCGAGGGCGCTGCCGGCCGAGTAGAAGACCATGTAGCCGCCGATGATTCTGCTTCCCGCATCCGGGTGGACCGCGTAGATGAGGGACTGGTTGGTGACGTGCACGGCCTGGACGGCGAAGTCCAGCAGGACCGCCCCGACGGCCAGGGCCCAGAGCGAGTGCCGGGTAAGGGCGAGGGGGAGCCACGACACGGTGAGCAGGACCAGCGCGGTACCCGTGGTCCGCTGTGCGAGACCGCGGTCGTTCCATCGGCCGGCGGCCCCCGCGGCCGCGGCCCCGGCCGCTCCGGCGAGCCCGAACGCGCCGATCGCGGTGTGCGTCAGCGACCAGGGGGGAGCGCTCAGCGGCTGGACGACGCTGCTCCACAGCGTGCTGAAGGCCGCGAAGACCAGTAGCGCCAGCATGCCGCGGACCCGGAGCAGAGGGTGGCGGGCGAACAGGGTGACGGTCGATACCAGCAGACGCCGGTAGGGCAGGGTGGCCGTCGGCGGCCGGTCGGCCGGCAGGGCGCGGCGCAGGAGCACCGCCAGCGTCGCGGTCACCCCGGCCGACAGGAGGTAGACGGCGCGCCATCCGGCCAGGTCGGCCATGACGCCTGCCACCGTGCGGGCCAGCAGAATGCCGGTGATCACGCCGCTGGTGACCGCGCCGACGACCCGCCCCCGAAAGGCCGGAGCGGTGAGCCGGGCCGCCGCGGCGACCATGGTCTGGGCGACGACGGCGAGCGCACCGACCGCCGCGAGGGCGGCGAGCAGCGCGGCGGCCCCGGGTGCCAGACCCGCGGTCAGCAGCGCGGCGGCGAGCAGCCCGAGCTGGAGGGTGACCAGCCGGCGCCGGTCGACGAGGTCGCCGAGCGGGACGAGCAGCAACAGACCCGCGGCGTATCCGAGTTGGGTGACGGTGACGATGGCGCCGAGCAGGCCGGAGCCGAGCCCGAACTGCTCGCCGAGGGTGACCAGCAGCGGCTGGGCGAAGTAGACGTTGGCCACCGCGCAGCCGCAGGCGACGGCGAAGAGCAGGACCAGGCGCGCGGACGGCGGACCGGACGGATCGGGTGCGGTGTGCGCGGCCGTCCGGCCGCCGGCCGTCGAGCAGTCGCTCGGCATACGGCGTCCCCCTTTCATGGCGCCCCCTTCATGGTTGCAAGTTGCTACCTGCACGGACCTTAAGCCAGGAGGTAGCATGTTGCAACCAGATGTGTGGACGAAGGAGGAGGCGCGATGGTCGCCCGTACGCGGTTCGACGCCGAACCGTGTCCCGTTGCCCGGTCGATCGACGCCATCGGCGACTGGTGGTCCCTGCTGATCGTGCGCGACGCCTTCGACGGCAGTCGCCGCTTCGGCCAGTTCCAGCGAAGCCTGGGCATCGCCAAGAACATCCTCACCAGCCGGCTGCGCACGCTGGAGGAGACCGGTGTGATGACGACCGTGCCCGCCTCCGACGGCAGCCGCTACCAGGAGTACGTGCTCACGGAGAAGGGGCGCGCGCTCTTCCCCGTCATCGTGGCGCTGCGCCAGTGGGGCGAGGGGCACTGCTTCGGCCCGGGGGAGGCGCACTCGCGGCTCCTCGACCGCCGCAACGGGCACCCGCTGAGCCCGCTGGAGATCCGCTCCAGCGAGGGGCGCCCCGTCGGCCCGGACGAGACCGTCGTCGAAAAGCTCGGCACCGCGGACGGCACCGGCTGACTCCGGGCATGGACGGTGAGGGCGTCTCCCCTAACGCGCGGCCCCCAGCGCGCCGAACAGCTCCTCGCGGGCGGCCCGGACGCGCTGCAGTGCCGCACGGGCCAGCCCCGCCACGAACGCCGGGCACAGCCAGGTCTCCAGCGGCGCGCCCTCGTCGGGACGCCCGCTCCGCTCCGCGAGCAGCCGTCGTCCGCCGGGGCTCTTCAGGCGCATCCCGGCCGTGAGGACCTCCTCCGGGTCCTCGGGGAGGGCCGGATGCGCCGCCGTGCCGTGCCCGCAGCCCCCTCCGGCGGGCGCCGCCGGTACGGACGCGAGCCCGGCGATCAGATCGTTGAGCGGCCCCGGACAGTCCACGAGGCCGACCGCGTACCGGGACAGTGCGGTGACGATGACGACCAGCCCGGCGCGTTCGGCGGGCTCGGTCGCCGCGGCGAGCGCCTTGCCGTAGTGGGACAGCGACCAGGACACGCTGACCCCGGGGGCCGGGTTGCCGTCGAGGATGGAGGCCAGGTCGCCGATCTCCTCCTGCTCGGCGGTGGACAGCCGGGCCGGGATGGCGTCGGTGGTCCCCGGGGCGAGGATGTCGATGGCCACCCGGGCGTAGCCGGCGACATTGCGCGGGCAGCGCCACACCTCGGCGCACGCCCAAGCTCCCCGGTCCGCCTCCCCGTCCGGTGCCGCGCCGTGCTCCAGCAGCGGGAGGTAGGAGACCAGGCGCGGCAGCCGCTCGTCGAGATCGCCCTCGTAGGGGTGCCCGTCGTGGGCGCAGGGGCGCTCGCGCAGCTCCCGGTCGGCGGCGCGCAACGCGTCGAGGGCGGCCGCCGCGGTGCCGTCGGAGGCGGACTGCAGGGTGACGTAGTCGGCGGTCATCAGCAGTCCGAAGGTCCACAGCCAGGCGCGCTCGCCACCGGGGTCGGCGGCGAGCGCGCGGGCGCAGGCCAGCACGAGTTCCGGGTCGTGGTCCGCGTAGTACTCGGCGCGGACCTCTTCCCAGGCCGCGGCGAGATCCGCTATCGGGGCGTCGGGGGTGGCGTTCATGCCCTCCACGACGCCCAGCGGCCCGGACGCAGTTCCGCTCAGCGCGCCGTCTGGGTGTGGACGTACTCCACCAGGCGGGTCAGCGCGTCGGGGTCGGTGTCGGGCAGGACGCCGTGGCCGAGGTTGAAGACATGGCCTTCGAGACCGGCCGCCGCGTCCAGCACCTCGCGGGCCTTGGTCTCGACGGCCTCGCGGGGGGCGAAGAGCACCGCCGGGTCGATGTTGCCCTGGAGCGCCTTGCCGGGGCCGACGCGGCGGGCCGCCTCGTCCAGCGGCACCCGCCAGTCGACGCCGACGACATCCGCGCCCGCCTCACCCAGCAGGCCGAGGAGTTCGCCGGTGCCGACGCCGAAGTGGATGCGCGGCACGCCGAGGCCCTCGACCGCCTTGAACACCTTGGCGGAGGCGGGCATCACCGAGCGGCGGTAGTCCGCGGGCGAGAGCGCGCCGACCCAGGAGTCGAAGAGCTGCACCGCGCTCGCCCCGGCCTCGATCTGCACCTTGAGGAAGGCGGCGGTGATGTCGGCGAGGCGGTCCAGCAGGTCGGCCCACAGCTGCGGGTCGCCGTACATGAGGGCCTTGGTGTGCTCGTGGTTGCGGGACGGGCCGCCCTCGACGAGGTAGCTGGCGAGGGTGAAGGGCGCGCCGGCGAAGCCGATCAGCGGGGTACCGCCCAGCTCGCGCACGAGCATGCCGATGGCCTCGGTGACGTAGGGGACGTCGCCGGGCTCCAGGGCGCGCAGCTGGTCGAGGTCGGCGCGGGTGCGGATCGGGTTCGCGACGACCGGGCCGATGCCGGGCTTGATGTCGAGGTCGATGCCGAGGGCCTTGAGCGGGACGACGATGTCGCTGAAGTAGATGGCGGCGTCGACGCCGTGGCGGCGCACGGGCTGCAGCGTGATCTCGGTGACCAGCTCGGGCCGCATGCAGGAGTCGAGCATCGCGATGCCCTCGCGGACCTTGCGGTACTCCGGCAGTGAGCGCCCCGCCTGGCGCATGAACCACACCGGCGTGTGCGGCACCGGCTCACGCCGGCAGGCCCTGAGGAAGGCCGAGTCGTATGTACCGGTCTGCTGCTGGCCCGCGGGGGCTTCGTTGGCGCTCACGCCCCAAATCTTCGCATGCGCCCCAGGGGGCCTCCGAATGGGCGACGCGCGATCCGGGTGTCCTCCGCGTATACGGGCTCGGTTCCGCCTAATCTTCCGGGCATGGCTGCGGCTCAAGAACACCTCGCGGACAGCGCGGACGAGGCCCCGATCCCCTTCCGTCAGGCGGTCGAGGCGCTTCGCTCGGCCCGACTGCGGCCCGAGATCGAGATCGACCCGACGCCCGCTCCCAAACGGCTCGCCCCGTTCGCGTACGCACTGGAGGCGGCGGTCGTCGAGCACGGCTCGGGACCGGGCAGCGAGGACAAGGACCTGGCGGACGGACGGCTGGTGCTGCTGCACAACCCGGCCGGGGACGACGCCTGGCACGGCACCTTCCGCGTGGTGACGCTGGCGCGGGCGGAACTGGAGCCGGAGATGGGCGCCGATCCGCTGCTGCCGGAGGTCTCCTGGTCGTGGCTGACGGGTGCGCTGGAGGCGCGCGGGGTGCCCTACGGCGCGCCGAGCGGCACGGTGACCCGGGCCGGGTCGTACTACTTCGGCGGGCTCGCCGCGCGCGAGCCGGCGACCCAGATCGAGATCCGGGCGTCCTGGACGCCGGTCGAGGGCCCCGGCGGGGTGCCGGACATGGCGGCGCATCTGGCGGCCTGGTGCGATCTGCTGTGCCAGGTCGCGGGGCTGCCGCCGGCCGCGCTGGACATGGCGCCGCGCGGCGGGGTCGTCCCGCTGCCGCAGCGGCGCGGCGCACAGCCGCGCTGAGCCGCCCGCCGCGCATTCACAGCCGTGCCGAGCAGTCAAGAGGGCGCCGCCCGGCGCCCACCTTGATCACGTTCGCGCACGGCTCTGATCATCTCGGTATGCACTCCGTGCCCACACCTGATCGATCACCCATCCGATTTGCCCGAATTGCCCCTAACTAAATCGTGATCAAAGTCTAAAGTCCCGCCGGTTTGCTGCCGAAGAGGTCAGTGACCCTTCAAACACGGATCATTCCGGCTCCCCCAAGCCGGCTTCCGTCCCCGCCACTCCCCCAGGAGGCCCGGTGTCTGTTCTCCTCGAGCAACCTTCGAGCCTGGTCGCCTACCGCCCGAACAAGCCGACGGCCATGGTCGTCGTGGCCGACCCTCGCGTCCGCTCCACCGTCACCCGCCACCTGTGGGCACTCGGTGTACGCGACGTGATCGAGGCGTCGTCCATCGCGGAGGCCCGTCCCCGCGTCGGCAACCCGCGCGACATCTGCGTTGCCGACGTCCACCTTCCCGACGGCTCCGGCCTCACGCTGCTGTCCGAGACCCGGGCGGCCGGCTGGCCCAACGGGCTCGCGCTCTCCGCGGCCGACGACATCGGCGCCGTGCGCAACGCCCTGGCCGGCGGCGTCAAGGGCTATGTCGTCACAGGCACCCGGACCAACCTGGGCATTCCCGGCCGCCCAGGCACCTCGCCGATCGGCGCCAACGCGGCCCGTATGCAGCGCCGCCCGCCGGGCGCCCCGGGCCACCCCGGCGGCTACCGCGAGCTGTCGGGCCGTGAGGTCGAGGTGTTGCGGCTGGTGGCGGAGGGCCAGTCCAACAAGGCCATCGGCGTCTCCATGGGACTGTCGGCGCTGACCGTCAAGAGCCACCTCGCCCGGATCGCCCGCAAGCTCGGCACCGGCGACCGAGCCGGAATGGTGGCCGTCGCGCTGCGCACCGGCATCATCCACTGACCCTTTAACTGACCCTTTACACGACCGGCTCGCCCGTCGAGGGAACGTTCCCTCGACGGGCGACGTGCATACACAGATACCCTTGACTGGTGACCGACGCCCAAAAGACCGCAGCAGACACGACACTGCGAGCACCCGGAGACTCGCCTCCGGATTCCCGACCGGCGCCGGTCCCTCTCCTGGAGCCCCGCGAGGGCATCCCCCCGGTGACCGCCACACCCGAGGCGCTCGCCGAGGTCGTGGCCGCCTTCGCGGCCGGTACCGGACCGGTCGCCGTCGACGCCGAGCGCGCCTCGGGCTACCGCTACGGCCAGCGCGCCTACCTCGTCCAGCTGCGCCGCGAGGGTGCCGGCAGCGTACTGATCGACCCGGTCGGCTGCCCCGACCTGTCGGCCCTGGGCGAGGCGATCGGCGACGCCGAGTGGGTGCTGCACGCCGCCACCCAGGACCTGCCGTGCCTGCGCGACATAGGGATGGTCCCCTCCCGGCTGTTCGACACGGAGCTGGCCGGCCGACTGGCCGGCTTCGCCCGGGTCGGCCTGGGCGCGATGGTCGAGAACGTCCTCGGCTACGCCCTGGAGAAGGGCCACTCCGCCGTCGACTGGTCCACCCGCCCGCTGCCCGAGCCCTGGCTGCGCTATGCCGCGCTCGACGTCGAGCTGCTGGTGGACCTGCGCGACGCGCTGGAGGAGGAGCTGACCCGGCAGGGGAAGTTGGAGTGGGCCCGGCAGGAGTTCGCCGCGATCGCCGCCGCTCCCCCGCCGCCGCCCCGCAAGGACCCCTGGCGCCGCACCTCCGGCATGCACAAGGTCCGCAGGCGCCGCCAGATGGCGGTCGTACGGGAGCTGTGGACGGCCCGCGACCAGGTCGCCCAGCGGCGCGATGTGTCGCCGGGCAAGGTGCTCGGCGACGCCGCGATCGTGGAGGCGGCGCTGCATCTGCCGCCGAACAGCAACGCGCTGGCGGCGCTGCCCGGCTTCGGCCACCGCATGGGCCGCCGACAGCTGGAGCAGTGGCAGGCCGCCGTCGACCGCGCCCGCGCCCTCCCGGAGAACGAGCTGCCGCAGCCCGGCCAGCCGCTCAACGGGCCGCCGCCGCCCCGCTCCTGGGCCGACAAGGACCCGGTCGCCGCGGCCCGGCTGTCGGCCGCCCGCGCCGGGGTCACCGCCCTGGCCGAGCGCCTGAACCTCCCGCAGGAGAACCTGATCACCCCGGACACGGTGCGCCGTCTGTGCTGGGAGCCGCCGGCCGAGCCGACCGACGAGTCGGTCGCGCAGGCCCTCAAGGGCCACGGCGCCCGCCCCTGGCAGATCGAACAGGTCGCGCCGCTGCTGACCGAGGCGCTGCTGGCGGACCCGGCTGACGGCTGACGCGTGCGGCGGTCCCCGGCCGGGGACCGCCGCGGACCCGCCTTCGCGCCGCCGGAGGCCGCCGCCGCACGGCTCGCAGTGCGCGCCGCCACCTCACCGCAATTCACCGCCATACGGGCATTGAGCCGGCCGAACGGCTGAATTCCGCCAACACCGGACAGCATTCGGCCCCTTTCGACCCCGCTCCGGTCGCCCGGGTGCGCCTCCCACCGGCCCGCCGCCCAGGTGCACGCCGCCCGCGTTCGACGGGCCGCCGCCCGGCCACGCCCCGCCTTCATCCGGCGGCCGCCGCCCGGCCCCCTCCGCCTCCATCCGGTGTGACCTTCGCCGCTCCGGCCGATGGGGGTGTGCAGCTTGGTTACCCGTAAGTAGCATGTCGGTGTGAAGCGTCCCTGGGGGCGCCACGCAGCAGTGCCACCCCGCACCTGGAGGAGAGCCAACGTGCCTCGTACCGCTAGGGACGTCGTCTTCGTCGACGGCGTCCGCACCCCGTTCGGCAAGGCGGGCCCGAAGGGCATCTACCACGAGACCCGCGCCGACGATCTCGTCGTGAAGGCCATCCGGGAGCTGCTGCGCCGCAACCCGGACCTGGACCCCGCGAAGATCGACGAAGTCGCCATCGCCGCCACCACGCAGATCGGCGACCAGGGCCTGACCCTGGGCCGTACCGCCGGCATCCTCGCGGGCCTCCCGCAGTCCGTGCCCGGCTACTCCATCGACCGCATGTGCGCCGGTGCGCTGACCGCCGTCACGACCACCGCCGGCTCCATCGCCTTCGGCGCGTACGACGCCGTCATCGCCGGTGGCGTCGAGCACATGGGCCGGCACCCGATGGGCGAGGGCGTCGACCCGAACCCGCGGTTCGTCAGCGAGAAGCTCGTCGACGAGTCCGCGCTGTTCATGGGCATGACCGCGGAGAACCTCCACGACCGCTACCCGCAGATCACCAAGCAGCGCGCCGACGAGTACGCCGTGCGCTCGCAGGAGAAGGCGGCGAAGGCGTACGCGAACGGGAAGATCCAGCAGGACCTGGTCCCGATCTCGGTGCGCAACACCAACTCCGAGGTCGGCGAGACCGGTTGGGGCCTGGTGACCAGCGACGAGCCGATGCGCCCGGGGACCACCCTGGAGAACCTGGCCGGGCTGAAGACGCCGTTCCGTACCCACGGCCGCGTCACCGCGGGCAACGCCGCCGGTCTCAACGACGGCGCCACCGCCTCGATCATCGCCTCCGAGGACTTCGCCCGGGAGAACAACCTCCCGGTCAAGATGCGCCTGGTCTCCTACGCCTTCGCGGGCGTGGAGCCGGAGGTCATGGGCTACGGCCCGATCCCGGCGACCGAGAAGGCCCTCGCCAAGGCGGGCCTGGGCATCGGCGACATCGGCCTGTTCGAGATCAACGAGGCGTTCGCCGTGCAGGTGCTCGCCTTCCTCGACCACTACGGCATCGCCGACGACGACGCGCGCGTCAACCAGTACGGCGGCGCGATCGCCTTCGGCCACCCGCTGGCCTCCTCCGGCGTCCGGCTGATGACGCAGCTGGCCCGCCAGTTCGAGGAGCAGCCGGAGGTCCGCTACGGCCTGACCACGATGTGCGTCGGCTTCGGCATGGGCGCGACGGTCATCTGGGAGAACCCGAACCACAAGGACGCCGGAGGCAGCAAGTGAGCACCACCACCACCGCCGAGCTGCTGAAGGGCGCGGCCGAGCTGTTCCCCGACGAGGTCGTCACCTCAGCGCACGTACGCCACCTCGACCTGCCGTTCGGCGCCGGGCGCTTCGCGCTCATCACGCTGGACAACGGCTTCGACCACACCAAGCCGACCACCTTCGGGCCCGGCTCGCTGGCGAACCTCAACGCCGCCCTCGACCAGGTCGAGAAGGAGGCCGCGGACGGCGACATCGTCGGCGTCGGCCTGACCGGCAAGCCGTTCATCTTCGCCGTCGGCGCCGACCTCAAGGGCGTCGAGCTGCTGAAGAACCACGACGACGCGCTGGCCATCGGCAAGGGCGGCCACGAGGTCTTCAAGCGGCTGTCCGGGCTGGCCGTACCCACCTTCGCGTACTACAACGGCGCGGCCATGGGCGGCGGCGTCGAGGTCGGTCTGCACTGCTCGTACCGCACCGTCTCCAAGGCCCTGCCGGCCTTCTCCCTCCCCGAGGTCTTCCTGGGCCTCGTCCCGGGCTGGGGCGGCTGTGCGCTGCTGCCGAACCTGATCGGCGCCGACAAGGCCGTCTCGGTGATCATCGAGAACTCGCTCAACCAGAACAAGCAGCTCAAGGGCCAGCAGGTCTTCGACCTCGGGATCGCCGACGCGATCTTCGAGGGCGCGGACTTCCTGGAGCAGTCGCTGATCTGGACCGCCAACGTCCTCAAGGGCGAGGTGACGGTCGAGCGCGCCGAGATCGACCGCGGTGCGGCCTGGGACCAGGCCGTCGAGCGCGGCAAGTCCATCGCCGACGGCAAGGTGCACGGCGCCGCGCCGGCCGCGTACCGCGCGCTGGAGATCATCGCCGCGGCCAAGAGCGGCGACCTGCAGGCCGGGTTCGACGCCGAGGACGTGGCGCTCGCCGACCTGATCATGGGCGGCGAACTCCGCGCCGGCATCTACTCGTTCAACCTGGTGCAGAAGCGCGCCAAGCGCCCCGCCGGCGCGCCGGACAAGAGCCTGGCCCGTCCGGTCACCAAGGTCGGTGTCGTCGGCGCCGGTCTGATGGCCTCTCAGCTGGCGCTGCTCTTCCTGCGCCGCCTGGAGGTGCCGGTCGTGCTGACCGACATCGACCAGGAGCGGGTCGACAAGGGTGTGGGCTACGTCCACGCCGAGATCGACAAGCTGCTCGGCAAGGGCCGGATCAACCAGGACAAGGCCAACCGCCTCAAGGCCCTGGTGACCGGTGTGCTGGACAAGGCCGAGGGCTTCTCCGACGCGGACTTCATCATCGAGGCCGTCTTCGAGGAGATCGGCGTCAAGCAGCAGGTGTTCGCCGAGGTCGAGGCCGTCGCTCCGGCGCACGCCATCCTCGCCACCAACACCTCCTCGCTGTCGGTGACCGAGATGGCGTCGAAGCTCAAGCACCCCGAGCGGGTCGTGGGCTTCCACTTCTTCAACCCGGTCGCGATCCTGCCGCTGCTGGAGATCGTGCGCGGCGAGAAGACCGACGACGCCTCGCTGGCCACCGCCTTCGGTGTCGCCAAGAAGCTGAAGAAGACCGCGGTGCTCGTCAAGGACGCCCCGGCGTTCGTCGTGAACCGCATCCTGACCCGCTTCATGGGCGAGATCCAGAACGTCATCGACGAGGGCACCCCGGTCGAGGTCTCCGAGAAGGCCATCGAGCCGCTCGGTCTGCCGATGTCCCCGCTGGTGCTGCTGGAGCTGGTCGGCCCGGCGATCGGTCTGCACGTCTCCGAGACGCTGCACGGCGCCTTCCCGGACCGCTTCACGGTCTCCCCGAACCTCGCGGCCGTCGTCAAGGCCGGCAAGCGCGGCTTCTACGTCTACGACTCCGGCAAGCCGGAGCTGGACCCCGAGGTCGTCGCACTGCTCAAGCAGGGCGACTCGGTGCTGACGGAGGAGCAGGTCCGCGACCGCGTCCTGGACGCCGTCGCGCAGGAGATCGGCCTGATGCTGGACGAGGGCGTGGTCGCCGAGGCGCAGGACATCGACCTGTGCCTGATCACCGGCGCCGGCTGGCCCTTCCACCTGGGCGGCATCACGCCGTACCTGGACCGCGAGGGCGTCTCCGAGCGGGTGACCGGCAAGAAGTTCCTGGCCCCGGGCGTGGCGAGCGTGCCCGCGTAAGGGTGCGCGACTGACCGCGCAAGGCGCGGACCGGCTCGGCGGAGCCGGTCCGCGCTTTCGCGTTGCCGGAAGGCTCCGCGTGGGAAGGTTGCGCCATGGATTCCTTGGTCATTGTCGATGCCGCGAACGTCGTCGGCTCGGTGCCCGACGGCTGGTGGCGGGACCGGCACGCCGCGGCGGAACGGCTGCGCGACGCGCTGCCCGGCCTCGCCGCCGCCGGCCTGCCGGGGCTGGCCGAGCCGCCCCTGGAGATGGTCCTCGTGGTGGAGGGCGCGGCGCGCGGGGTGACCTCGGTCGAGGGCGTACGGGTGGTGCCGTCGGCCGGCAGCGGCGACGACCGGATCGTCGCACTGGTGGCGGACGAGGGCGGCGGACGGGACTGCCTGGTGGTCACCGCCGACCGCGGGCTGCGCGAGCGCGTCCAGGCGCTGGGCGCGCGGGTGACGGGCCCCCGGGCGGTATGGGGGCGGCGCGGCGGCTCCTAAGGGCTGGCCCGCAATCCCTGGCGGGCCAGCCCTTAGGGCCTCTGCGGCGCCGTGGCGTCCCGGGTGGGACACCGCCGCGCCGCCCGCTCAAGCCCCGGTCCGCTCCACGGGGATCCACAGCTCCGCGTCCGCCCGTGCCGCGTCCGCCGACAGGCGGACACGCAGGATCTCCGGTCCCGGCCTGCTCTGGTACGGGTTGGACGGGAACCACTGGGTGAACACGTCCCGCCACAGGTGCTGGAGCGCCTGCGGGAACGGCCCGGAGTGGTCGAAGACGGCCCAGGTCCCCGCCGGGACGGTGAGCGCGTCCAGGTCCTCCGGGACGTCCGCCCCGGTCACCACGCCGTGGTAGTAGTCCAGTTCGGTCCCCTCCGCCCGGCTCGGGTCGAGGTCGTCGCTCACCGCGACGATCCCCGCCGGCTCCTGATCGGACAGCGCGCCGACGCGCCGCATCGTCTCCTGGTCGATGCTCCGGACGAAGTCGGCTATCGCGGGGTTCACCCCCTCGTGCACGAGGGGGACCCGGGCCTTCTTCCCGGCCACCCGGAACTGCTCCTTCTCCACTACGCGGTACCGCATGCTGCTGCTCCCTTCGACGATCACCCGAAAGGACATCCGAGGCTGGGAGCGCAGCGCGGCCCCGGTCCGCCGGGCCTCGCCCGGTCCCACACCGTGCACGGCCCGGAACGCTCGCGCGAACGCCTCCCCCGAGCCGTAGCCGTAGCGCACCGCGATCTCCAGCAGCGTCCGCTCCGCGCCGAGCACCTCGGCCCCCGCGACGGTCAGCCGCCGGCGCCGGATGTACTCCGACAGCCCCATCCCCGCCAGCGCGGAGAACAGCCGTCGGAAGTGGTACTCCGACGTCGTCGCGATCCGCGCCAGTTCGGCCACCTCGATCGGCTGATCGAGATGCGACTCGATGTGTTCCAGGGCCTCGTTCAGCGGCTCCAGCACCTCGGTCTCCTTCCCTCGCGGCCCTCACGACAGGAAGGGCGCACCGTGCCGGACCCGATATCCCGTGCCCGGTCCCCTCAGGTACGACGGGTCGCCGACGATCTTCCTCCCGGGGCATACGGACCCTACGCGCAGCCGCCGTACGGGCCGGCACCGCGGTAGGGAGCGCACCGCCGCACGGAAGCGCCCCGTACACCGCGGCCTGCGGGCGTACGGGGCGAGCGGAGGGACAGCGGGACGGGCGCGGGGCCGGGGGCGGGTGTGCGGCGGGGTCTCAGCCCTTGTCGTTCTGCCGGTTGCGGATGCCGAGGCGGCTGTGCGCGCGCCCGTACAGGAAGTAGACGCCGAAGCCGACCACCATCCACACCCCGAACCGCGCCCAGGTCTCGGCGGGCAGATTGAGCATCAGCCACAGCGAGGCGGCCACCGACAGCAGCGGCACCACGGGCACGAACGGGGTGCGGAACGAACGGGGCAGATCCGGCCGGGAGCGGCGCAGCAGGATGACGCCGATGGCGACCACGACGAACGCGAACAGCGTGCCGATGTTGACCAGTTCGGCCAGCTCGTCGATCGAGGTGAACCCGGCGACCACGGCGACGACGACGCCCAGCGCGATGGTCGCCCGGTAGGGGGTGCCGTAGCGGGGGTGGGCCCGCGAGAAGACCCGGGGCAGCAGTCCGTCCCGGCTCATCGCGAAGAACACCCGGCTCTGGCCGAGCAGCAGGATCATGCAGACCGAGGTCAGACCGACGGCGGCGCCGAAGCTGATCACCCCCGCGAAGTAGGGCTGGTCGAGGTCCTTGAAGGCATCCGCGAGCGGGGCGTCGGTGGAGAGCCTGCTGTACTTCTCCATACCGGTGACGACCACCGACACCGCGACGTAGAGCAGGGTGCAGATGGCCAGCGAGCCGAGGATGCCGCGCGGTACGTCGCGCTGCGGGTTGCGGGTCTCCTCGGCGGCGGTGGCGACGATGTCGAAGCCGATGAACGCGAAGAAGACCACGGCCGCGGCGCCGAAGATGCCCATGACGCCGAAGTGGGACGGGGTGAAGCCGAAGAGCAGCTGCGACAGCGGCGCGCCCAGTCCGCCGCCGCCCTCGGTGGGCCGGCTGGGCGGTACGAACGGTTCGTAGTTGTCGCCGTTGATCAGGAAGGCACCGGCGATGATGACCAGCAGGACGACGGTGACCTTGATCCCGACGACCACCGCCGTGACCCGCGAGGACAGCTTCATCCCCAGCACGAGGATGCCGGTCAGCACGAGCACCAGCACGCAGGCGAGCAGATCGAAGCCGAAATGACCCTCGTGGGTGCCGGACAGGCCGACGGGAAGGTGCCATCCGGCGCTGTCGAGCAGCGAGCGGATATAGCCCGACCAGCCGACGGCGACCACCGCGCAGCCCAGCGCGAGTTCCAGGATCAGGTCCCAGCCGATGATCCAGGCCGGCAGCTCGCCCAGTGAGGCGTAGGCGAAGGTGTAGGCCGATCCGGCGACCGGCACGGTGGAGGCGAACTCCGCGTAGCACAGCGCCGCCAGCGCGCACACCACACCGGCGGCGACGAAGGCCAGCGACACGGCGGGACCGGCCTGCTCCTTGGCGATCTTCCCGGTGAGGACGAAGATGCCGGTGCCGATGACCACACCGACGCCGAAGACGGTCAGATCGAGGGCCGACAGGGACTTCTTGAGTGTGTGCTCCGGTTCTTCGGTGTCCAGGATCGACTGCTCCACAGTCTTCGTCCGGAACATGCCGCTGTGTCGACGTGAATCATGTGGTGTGCCGTGCTCTGTGCTCATGGGCGAACCTCCGCCTGGACGACCCTCGCAACTCTCCTGAACTGACCGAGTCTCCGCAATGTCGGGAAACAGTCAGCTTTGGCGGGCCTCCAGGGGGCGGGGATTCACCCGATGGGGTGTGTCCGCAGGTATGCCGATGGGCCGGGCGGAACATCCGTACGGATGACCGGCCGGCCCATCGCCAGGGTCTGCGGAATCAGTCGCGGGCGACCTCGGCCTGCGCGCGGTCGGGAGCGTCCGCGGTGTCCTCCAGGTCGGTCCGCGTCAGACCGTCGATCTTGGACACCAGGCCGGTCACCTGGCGGGCGATGTCCGGAGCGGTGAGCCCGATCTCCGCCAGGATCTCCTTGCGGGAGGCGTGGTCGAGGAAGCGCTCGGGGATGCCGAAGTCGCGCAGCGGCAGGTCCACGCCGGCGTCCCGCAGGGACTGGGCGATCGCCGAACCGACGCCGCCGGTACGGGAGTTGTCCTCGACGGTGATGACCACGCGGTGCTCGGCGGCCAGGCCCGGCAGCGCCTCGTCGACCGGCTTGACCCAGCGCGGGTCCACGACGGTCGTCGAGATGCCCTGCTTGTCGAGGAGGTCGGCGATCTCCAGGCACATCGGGGCGAGCGCGCCGACGGAGACCAGCAGGACGTCGGGCCGCTTGACGCTCGCGTCGGGCGCGCGGAGCACGTCCATGCCACCGACCCGGCCCACGGCCTCGACGGCCGGACCGACCTTGCCCTTGGAGTAGCGCACGACGGTCGGGGCGTCCTTGACCTCGACGGCCTCGCGCAGCTGGGCGCGCACCTGGTCGGCGTCGCGCGGCGCGGCGATCCGCAGCCCCGGGACGACCTGGAGCAGGGACATGTCCCACATGCCGTTGTGCGAGGCGCCGTCGTCGCCGGTCACCCCGGCCCGGTCCAGGACGAAGGTGACCCCGCACTTGTGCAGGGCGACGTCCATGAGGACCTGGTCGAAGGCGCGGTTGAGGAAGGTGGCGTACACCGCGAAGACCGGGTGCAGTCCGCCGGTCGCCAGGCCCGCCGCCGACACCGCCGCGTGCTGCTCGGCGATGCCCACGTCGTAGACCCGCTCCGGGAACGCCTTGGCGAACTTGCCCAGGCCCACCGGCTGCAGCATGGCCGCCGTGATCGCCACGATGTCGTCGCGCTCCTGGCCCAGCCTGACCATCTCGTCGCCGAAGACGGAGGTCCAGCTGGCGCCCGACGCCGCCACCGGCAGACCGGTGTCAGGGTGGATCACCCCGATGCCGTGGAAGCGGTCCGCCTCGTCCTGCTCGGCCGGCTTGTAGCCGCGGCCCTTCTCGGTGAGGCAGTGCACGATGACCGGGCCGCCGAAGCGCTTGGCGCGCTGCAGCGCGGACTCCAGGGCCTCCATGTCGTGGCCGTCGATCGGTCCGACGTACTTCAGGCCCAGGTCCTCGAACATGCCCTGCGGGGCGATGAAGTCCTTCAGGCCCTTCTTCGCGCCGTGCAGCGTCTCGTAGAGCGGCTTGCCGACGACGGGGGTGCGCTCCAGGAGGTCCTTGCCGCGGGCCAGGAAGCGCTCGTAGCCGTCGGTGGTGCGCAGGGTGGCGAGGTGGTTGGCCAGACCGCCGATGGTCGGCGCGTAGGAGCGCTCGTTGTCGTTGACGACGATGACGAGCGGGCGGTCCTTGGCGACCGCGATGTTGTTGAGCGCCTCCCAGGCCATACCGCCGGTCAGCGCGCCGTCACCGATGACGGCGACCACGTGGTCGTCCTTGCCGCGCACCTGGTTGGCCTTGGCCAGGCCGTCGGCCCAGCCCAGGACGGTGGAGGCGTGGGAGTTCTCGATCACGTCGTGGTCGGACTCGGCGCGCGAGGGGTAGCCGGACAGCCCGCCCTTGGCGCGCAGCTGGGAGAAGTCCTGACGGCCGGTGAGCAGCTTGTGGACGTACGACTGGTGCCCGGTGTCGAAGAGGACCTTGTCCTTGGGCGAGTCGAAGACGCGGTGCAGGGCGATGGTCAGCTCGACCACGCCGAGGTTCGGGCCGAGGTGTCCGCCGGTCTTGGAGACCGCGTCGACAAGGAAGGTACGGATCTCCCCCGCCAGCTGCTCCAGCTGCTCCGGGCCCAGTCGGTCCAGATCGCGCGGTCCCCTGATACGGGAAAGCAACGCCACCCCTGCCTCCTTGCTGTGGTCGAGCTTGCTGCTGTGATCGAGCTTGCCGATCAGATGAGTCTAATGTCGCGCCTGCTGCACCGACGCGCGGGCCTCGCGATGTGTGTCACTCGGGTGACGACGGCTTTCGGCCGGTCGGTTGCGGGGTGTGACCCACACGGCACCGGCCCCCACCGGATCATGCCCGGTGGGGGCCGGTGCCAGATGACTACCAGAGGACTAGGTACGTCCGGAGCCGGCCTGCACTTACGTGCGCCCGGTGCGCTGCCGCGGTCAGCAGACGACCGGCACCTTACGTGCGCCCCGCGGTCTTCTGGGTCCGCCGAGAGACCGAGTCGATCACGACCGCGGCGAGCAGCACCGCGCCGGTGATCATGTACTGGATCTCACTGGCCATGCCCAGCAGGTTCAGGCCCTGCTGGATCGACTGGATGACCAGCATGCCCAGCAGTGCGGACCAGATCTTGCCGCGGCCGCCGAAGAGGCTGGTGCCGCCGATGACGGCCGCCGCGATGACGTTCATCAGGGTGTTGCCGGCGCCCAGGTTCTTGGTGGCGCCACCGGAGAGGCTGGCGATGAACAGTCCGCCGAAGGCGGCGAGCATCCCGGAGATCGCGAAGACGCTGATCCGGATCTTGTTCACGTTGATGCCGGCCCGGCGGGCCGCCTCGGCGTTGCCGCCGACCGCGAAGATCTGCCGTCCGTAGGTGGTGCGGCGCACCACGAAGTCGGCGATGACCAGCACCGCGAGGAACAGCACCAGGGCCAGCGGCAGCCCGCGGGCACCGGCCGGCTCGTTGAGCACGTAGGCGACCACGAAGCTGATCAGCGCGACCACGCCGGTGCGCAGCAGGATCTCGCTGAGCGGCCGGGACGGCAGTGCGGCGGCCTTGCGGCGCTTGCTGTCCAGCAGCAGCGACGCGGCGTACGCGAGGACCGCGACCAGCGCGAGGCCGTACGCGGCGGCCTTGTCCTCGAAGTAGTAGCCGGTGAGGCTCTCCACCACACTGCCGCTCGGCGTGTTGATGGAGCCCTCCTTGCCCATCATCCAGATCTGCAGACCGCTCCAACCGAGGAAACCGGCCAGAGTGACGACGAAGGCCGGCACACCGATCTTGGCGAAAAAGAACCCATGCAGGGTGCCGATGGCCACACCGGCCACGATGGCGATCAGGACCGCGAGCCAGTCGTTGACGCCGTTGGTGACGCTGAGCACGGCCCAGACGGCCGCGCCGACACCGGCCACCGAGCCGACGGAGAGGTCGATCTCGCCGAGCAGCAGCACGAAGACGATGCCGACGGCCATGATGCCGAGGCCCGAGGTGTAGACACCGATGTTCGCGAGGCTGTCCGCGGACAGGAAGCTGCTGTTCTTCAGCTGGAAGACGACCGCGATGACGATCAGGCCGATGATGACCGGCAGCGAGCCCAGCTCACCGCCACGCACCCGGCGCTTGAAGTCGTTGAGGTAGCCGGCGATGCCCTGCTCCCGGACGAGGAGCCGGGGGTCGACGGCGGCCGGCTGCGGGGTGTCGACGGCGACTTCCGTGGCCTCCGTCGTCTGCGCCGGCTCCGCTGCCGGCTCCTTGGTGAGGTCACTCACGCTCCGGCCTCCTTCTTCACCTGGTCCGTACGCGCCTTGCGGCGGGTGACGGCGTTGTCCGAGGCGCCGGTGATCGCGGCGATGATCTCTTCGTGGGAGGTGCCCTCGACGTCGAAGACACCGTTGTTGCGGCCCAGCCGCAGCACCGCGACCCGGTCCGCGACGGCCTGCACATCGGCCATGTTGTGGCTGATGAGGATGACGCCCAGGCCGCGCTCGCGCAGCCGCTCGACGAGGTCGAGGACCTGCGCGGTCTGCTCGACGCCGAGGGCGGCGGTGGGCTCGTCGAGGATGACGACCTTGGGGTCGCCGATCAGCGCGCGGGCGATGGCGACGACCTGCCGCTGGCCGCCGGAGAGCGCGGCGACGGGGATGCGGACGCTGGGGATGCGGATGGACAGGGTGTCCAGCAGCTCCTTGGCGCGCTTCTCCATGGCGATCTCGTCGAGGACACCGACGGTGCGGGTCTCGTTGCCGAGGAAGAGGTTGGCGACGACGTCGAGGTTGTCGCAGAGCGCGAGGTCCTGGTACACGGTGGCGACGCCGAGTTCCTGGGCGTCGTGCGGCTTGCCGATGCGGACCGGCTCGCCCTCCCACTCGATGGCGCCGTCGTCGACCGGGTGGACGCCCGAGATGGTCTTGACCAGGGTGGACTTGCCGGCGCCGTTGTCGCCGACGAGGGCGACCACCTCACCGGGGTGGATCTCCAGGGTGACGTCCGTAAGTGCTTGGACGGCGCCGAACCGCTTGGAGACTCCGCGCAACGCCAGCACAGGCGTAGCGGACACGTGAATCATCTCCTTCGCCGCCGTCACAACGGCGGGGATGGTGCGAAGAGCGGGGGGCTCTGCGAGGGGATGGGGGTGGTGCGGGTACGGTCCCGCGCCCGCGCCCGGGACAGGTCGGCGCGGGCGGGGGAACCGGTACGGCCGGGGGCCGGTGGCCGGGCGGTGGCCGGGCGGCCGGGGCCCGGGGCCCGTCAGCCGGGGCCTTACTTGATGCCGGCCGCCTCGCAGGCCCTCTTGACGTCGCCGGTGCAGATCTGGCTCGCCTTGTAGACCTTGTCCTTGAGGATCGTGGACGCGATGTTGTCCTTGGTCACGATCTGCGCGTCGTAGAGCTTCGCCGGGATGCCCTTGACCTCGCCGCTGAGGCTGTCGACCTTGGCGTCGGTCAGGGAGTCGATCTTCCCGCCCTTGAGGAGCTTGACGGCGATCTCGGCCGTGGAGTCGGCCTGCGGCTTGATCTGCTTGTAGATCGTGAACGCCTGCTCGCCCTTGAGGATGCGCTGCAGGCCCGCCAGCTCGGCGTCCTGGCCGCCGACCGGGACCTTGACGCCCTTCTGCTTGAGGGCGGTGACGATGCCGCCGGCCATGCCGTCGTTGCCGGAGTAGACGCCCTGGAAGCCGTCCTTGCCGAGCGAGTCGAGGGCCGCGCCCATCTTCCGGTTGGCCTCGTCCGGCGACCAGTCCGGGATGTCCTGCTCGTAGGCGATCTTCTTGACCTGCTTGTCGAGGACGCTGTGGGCGCCCTTCTTGAAGAACGGCATGTTCGGGTCGGTCGGCGAACCGTTGATCATGACGACATTGCTGTCCTTGGCCTTGTCGCCGAGCGCCTTGACCAGCGCCTCGCCCTGGAGGCGGCCGATCTTCTCGTTGTCGTAGGAGACGTAGGCGGAGATGTCGCCCTCGGCCAGCCGGTCGTACGCGATGACCTTGACGCCCTTCTTGGCGGCCTGGTTCACCCACGACTTGGTGGCCTTGTAGTCGACCGCGTCCAGAATGATCACCTTCACGCCCTGGGTGATCAGCGCGTCGAACTGCTTCTTCTGGGTCTCGGTCTCCTGCGCCGCGTTGTTGTACTTCACCGTGCAGTCGCTGCACAGCTCCTTGATCTTCGCCTCCATGAGCGGGCGGTCGAAGGTCTCGTAACGCGTGGTCTTGTTCTCCGGCAGCAGCAGGCCGATGGTCTTGGTGTCGCCACCGCCGCCTTTGGCGCCGTCTCCGGCCTTGCCGCAGGCGGCCACGGAGAGCGCCATCGATACGGCGGCGGTTCCTATGACGACGCGACGCGTCCAAACGTTCATTGGGGTTGCCTCCCTGACGAGGCCGCGTCGTTGCGGCCGAGGTGGCTGGAAGTCAACTCGGCCGCCAGCCGACCGTCAAGAAGTAAATCCTTAACGAGATGGCAACGGTGCCATGCGTTAGGTGTGTGAACTCAGCGCGCTCACGCTAGGGCAGGCGCGTCCACACCCTGTACTCCGTCGAGCAGGGTCGAATCGCCCATTTCGCTCAGCACCAGCGCCAGTGCGCCCAGCACCTCCGCACGGCCTCCGAGCGTGCCGGGGACGATGCCCAACTGCCGTGCCGCGCTGGGGATCGCGTACCGCGACACCGACTCCCGGATCGGCGCGAGCACCAGCTCACCGGCCTCGGCGAGATCGCCGCCGAGCACCACCCTGCTGGGATTGAGGAGATTGCACAGATTGGCCACACCACTACCGATATGGCGGCCTACGTCCGCGATCACCCGACGGCAGCCCGGGTCCCCCTCGCGGGCCAGCTGGACCACGCGCGGCATGGTCAGATCGGCGCCGTGGCTCGGCTGGAGCAGCGGCAGCACGTACCGGGCCGCGGTGAAGGTCTCCAGGCAGCCGCGGTTGCCGCAGCGGCACACCGGACCGGACTCGTCCAGCGTGATGTGCCCGATCTCGCCCGCGGTGCCGCCCGGCCCGCGGTAGATCTGCCCGCTGATCACCAGGCCGGCGCCGACACCGCTGGCGACCTTGATGTACGCCAGGTCGGCGGCCCCGCGGCCACCGCCCCAGACCAGCTCGCCCAGCGCGCCGAGGTTGGCGTCGTTGTCGACGTAGACCGGCACCCCGAGGCGCCCGGAGAGCTCCTGGCTGGGGTTCGTCCCGGACCAGCCCGGAAGGATCGCGGTCGAGCCCAGCGTCCCCGATTCGACGTCGATCGGGCCGGGCACGCCCAGGCCGACGCCGATGACCTTGCCCGGGCTGATGCCGGTCGCCGCGATCAGCCGGCTGACCAGCCGCTCCGCCCGGTCGAAGCCCTCGGCGGCGGAGGCGTCCACATCGATCGGCTCGGCCTCCTCGGCGAGCACCTGGTGGGCCAGGTTGCCGACCGCCACCCGCAGATGGGAGTGCCCGAAATCGACGCCCACGACGATGCCCGCGTCGCCGGAGAGCGAGACGCTGCGCGCCCGCCGCCCGCCCGCCGAGGTGGGGGTCACCTCGACGGTCCCGCCGTCCTTCAGCTCACGGACGATATTGGAGACGGTGGCCGCGGACAGCCCCGTGCTCCGGGCGATCTCCGCCTGCGTGAGTGAGCCCGCCATACGCACCGCGCGCACGACCCGCTCCAGATTGGCCCGGTGCAATGAGGACTGCGACCCCGGAGTCTCCATCGACTCATCCACTCCTGTCTCGGGCCGGGGGTGCCTCCCAGCGGGGCTGGGGAGGGCACGACCGCCCGCCGACCGCACCCACACCTTCGGGGGGCGGCTGTCGATTCAACATGTGAACTCTAAGCAGAACGCCCGTCGGGAAGTCTCGTCAAGACGTTGAGTCCGGGATGATCGGGGGGCGGCTCAGATGTGCGGCCCTCGGGGGCGGCTCCGCCGCGGCGGGGCCGCCCCCGAGGGCGGAGCGCATACCGGGATCTACTTGATCGCTCCGGCCGTCAGCCCGGCCTGCACCTGCCGCTGGAAGATGAAGTACACCAGCAGGACCGGCAGCATCGCGATCATCATGCCGGCCATCAGCCCGCCCCAGTCGCCCTCATAGCCCTGCTGCAGCGCGATGTTGGCGAGGCCCTGGGTCAACACGTACTTGTCCTCGTCCTGGTTGAGCACCATCGGCAGCAGGTACTGGTTCCACTGCCCCAGGAAGTTGAAGATGCCGATGCTGATCAGGCCGGGCTTGGCCATCGGCAGCATCACCTGGAAGAACGTCCGCACATGCGAGGCGCCGTCGATCATCGCCGCCTCCGCCACCGAGGTCGGCAGGGTGCGGAAGAAGGACGTCATGAAGAAGACGGTGAACGGCAGCGAATAGGCGATATAGACCGCGATCAGGCCCTGGTACGTCGCCAGCAGCGGAATCCCGGGGAAGTCCCGCATCACGAAGAACAGCGGAATGACCAGCATGAACACCGGGAAGGACATCCCGGCCACGAACAGGTAGTAGATGAAGCGGTTGCCCGGGAAGGTGAACCGCGCCAGGACGTAGCCGGCCATGGAGCCGAGCACCATCGTGCCGATGACCGAACCCCCCACCACCACAAGGGTGTTGAGGAAGAACTTGCCGATATTGGCCTTGTTCCAGGCGTTGGCCCAGTTCTCGAAGTGCAGCACGTCCGGCAGCGACCAGGGCGTGGTGAGAATGTCGCCGCTGCTCTTGAAGGAGCTCCACAGCACCCACAGCAGCGGCATGCCCACCATGAGCGCCCATACGATCAGCATGCCGTGCGAGAAGACATGGAGTACGCCGCCCTCGGCGCCCTTGCGCGACCTCCCCGCGCTCTTCCCGCCCTCGGCCCGCCGCCCGGCCGTCGCCGGCAGCTTGTCCACCGCGTCCGTTTCCGTCGTCATGCGCCCTGCCCCTAGAACTCGATCCGCTCACGCCGCGCGAAGCGCATCGTGAGGACGGCGAACAACAGCGTGACGATGAGCATGGCGACACCCATCGCCGCCGCGTAGCCGAACTGGCTGTCACGGAAAGCGGTTTGGTACAGCCGGAGCGGTACGACATCGGTCGCGCCGTCCGGACCGCCCATGTTGACCGACATGATCTGCACCAGCGCGAAAGCGTCCATCGCGATGATGCCCATATAGACCCAGCCCGTCTGCACGGTGTCCCACAGCAGCGGAAGGGTGATCCGGAAGAAGGTGTGGAAGCGGCCGGCGCCGTCCAGCAGCGATGCCTCGTAGATCTCCCGCGGAATGGAGGCCATGGCGGCGGAGAACAGCACGACATAGAAGCCGACGTTCGCCCAGACCATCACCACCATGATGCAGGCCAGGGCGAGGCTGCCCTCACCGAGCCAGGAGCTCTGCAGGGAATCCAGACCCACCGCGCCGAGCAGCGAGTTGAGCATGCCGTCGTGCGGATCCGGGTTGTAGATGTTGAACCAGATCACCGAGATGATGGTGATCGAGATGACCTGCGGGAAGAAGTAGACGAACTTGTAGAACGACGCTCCGCGCACACCGGTGATGACCGCGCCGCGGCGGGCGCGTCCACCGACGTTGAGCATGAAGGCGAAGAACAGCCCCAGCGCCAGCGTCGCGATCGGCACCAGCACCAGCATGACGACGTTGTGCCGCAGCGCGTTCCAGAACTCGTCGCTGTGCAGCAGCTTGTCGTAGTTGTCCAGACCGATGCTCTTGGCGGCGCCGCGCAGGCCGCTCCATTCCGTGGTCGAGATCTGGAACGCCTGGATGAACGGCGAGATCACGAAGATCGCGTAGATCAGCAGAGGCAGGGCCAGGAACCCCACGATAAATCGGTACTTGCCGTGTTGCATGCGCTCCCCGGCCCTCCCTCGTCAGCGGTGGCGGTGGCAGTGGCAGTGTGCTCAAGCCTCGCGGCGGAACTTGGTGACCGAATCGTCCTTGGCGAACTCGTCCGCGTACTGCTGGGCCTTTTTGATCCACTCCGCGGCCTTCATGTCACCGGTCAGCAGCTGACTGGTGAGCCCGCCCAGCTTCTCGTCCGTCAGCTTCGGGTACCACTCCTGAAGCTGGATCATCAGCAGGTTCTCGCCACCCTTCTTGACGACCTCGGCGGCCGAGGAGAGGCCCGGTGAGAGCTGCATTCCGTCGGTCGCGCCCTGGACCGCGGTGAGCGACTTGACCTTCGCCGCGAAGTTCTGCGCGTGCTTCTTCGACAGCATGATGCGCAGCAGCTCCATGCCGCCGACCGGGTTCTCGCCGCCCTTGGCCACGATGAACGGCTCACTGGGCTCGGCGCGTACGGTGCCGTGCGGCATCTTGTCGCCGCTGCCGGCGTCGAACAGCGGGCCGACGGACATGCCGAAGTCCTTCGGGGTGGTCGGCGCGGCCTCGTTCTCCACCCAGGAGCCGTTGGGGATGAAGACGGCCTTCCCGCGGGTCCAGGCGGTCTGGGACTGAATGTGCGTCAGCCCCTGGCTGCCTTCCAGGAAGTACTTCTTGGCGGCGAGTTCCTCATAGTGCTCGACGACCTGCTTGACCGCGTCGTTCGAGGTCCATGCCTTCGGCTCAAGGTTGTCGATGGCGATCCACTTGTCGAGCCCGCCGATCTTGGCGATCTGCGCGAACATATTGAAGTGGACGTAGTACGGATACTTGCCCGGGTACGTCCAGGGCGCCACATTCGCCTTCTTGATCTCCGCACAGAGCTTGATCATGTCGTCGAACGAGGTCGGGTACTCCCAGCCCTTGTCCTTCAGCAACCGGCTGGAATACCACGTGCCGTAGACGGTGAACGCGTAGTAGAGGACATCGAAGGCGTCCTTGTGCTTGCCCTTTTCCAGCGTGCTGGGGTAAAGCGTGTCCCGGACCTTCTTCTTCGGGTCGTCCAGCGACGGCGCATCGAGCAGCGTCGTCAGATCCTGCAACTGGCCCTGCGAGGACAGCTTGTTCATGTCCAGGTGGTCGGATCCGGAATTGTCGATGACGTCCGGGGGATTTCCGCCGGCGAAGCGCGGCTGCAGCTTCGGCCCGACCTGCTGGGTTCCGGTGTGCTTGACCGTGACGCCATAGGTCTTGCGGTAGTCGGCCTCGGCGTCCTTCGCGTACTGGTCGCCCAGCCCGCCCTTGAAGATGAACGCCTCCATCGGCACGCCCTTCTTCACGCCGAGCGGGTTCTTCGCCGAGGTCTCGCCCTTGTTCTTGGTGCCGTTGTCGGTGTCCCCGCCACCGCCTCCGGTGGCACACGCAGAAAGCGTCCCCATGGCCGGGACCGCGATGATGCCCAGGGCCGCGGCCCGCTTGACCAGATCGCGACGGTTGAATTCTGAGGTGGATCCCATGCTCAAGTCCTCGCCTTCTTCAGGACTCAGGCGGTGTACCGGAGCCACCCCGGCACCGCGGGTCAGATGAAGCTGAGTTGTACGGGATGTGCACCGGGCGCGCTAGGGATATGCGGGGAAATCATCCGTTCCCTGCCGTCACCCGGCTCCCCACGGCCTTGGCCGTACGGCCGCTCGGACGCCGACAGGTATAGTCCACTTCCGGCCGAAGGGGCAAGATCGAATGCAGGGTTGGCCGGCAGTCTTTCCCTAGTTGAGACCTCCCCGGTATGCGGACGATCCGACCGCCGTCACCCCGCCGGACCACCTTGGGACCCGGCCGGCCCAGCGATCGCAGCGGCACCCTTGACACCAAAGTGCCCACGCACCTTACTTATCTCTGTTTATCGTGGCGTCATTCAACTGACAACGATGTCAATCTGGTTGAGAGGGACCGCGTGCGGCTCAGACACCGGCACAGTCCACTGCGGGGCGTCCCCCGCCCCGCCGCCCTCGTGGCGGCCGCTCTGCTCGTCATCACCGCCCACGGCCCGGCCCTGGCCGCGCCACCCCAAAAGCCCCGGTCGGCATCGGAGTTCAGCTCCTCCTTCGAGTCCGGCGACCCCCGGCCGGACTGGACCGACGGCGTCGAGACCGGGCCCGACGGCCGGCCCCGGACCTCCGGCGTCACCCCGCCGACCGCCCCCGCGGCCCCCGGCATGAGCACCGCGCCCGGCACCGGCCCCGCCGACTCCCCCACCGCCAAGGCGCACGCCGGCTTCTCCGGCGGCCATGCGCTGCGCTACGCCGGCACCCACACCGGCGCCGGCCGCGGCTACTCGTACAACAAGATCTTCGATGTCGACACGCCGGTCACCGCGTCGACGGCGCTCTCGTACGAGATCTTCCCGGAGATGGCGACCACCGACCTGGCCTACCCCGCGACCCATGTCGCCGTGGACCTGGCGTTCACCGACGGCACCTACCTCAGCGAGCTGGGCGCCGCCGACCAGCACGGCGCCCCGCTGACCCCGCAGGGCCAGGCCGCCTCCAAGACGCTCTACGTCAACCAGTGGAACCACCGCGAGGCGCGGATCGGCGCGGTCGCCGCCGGCAAGACCGTCGACCGGATCCTGGTCGCCTACGACGCACCCGAGGCGCCGCGGAGCGCACCGGCCTTCCGCGGCTGGGTCGATGACCTCACCCTCGGCCCCAAGGCCCCGGACAAACCGCTCGCGCACCTCTCCGACTACGCCGTCACCACCCGCGGCACCCTCTCCAGCGGTGGCTTCTCGCGCGGCAACACCTTCCCCGCCACCGCCGTCCCCAATGGCTTCAACTTCTGGACGCCGGTCACCAACGCGGGCTCCTCCGACTGGCTCTACGAATACGCGCGCCGCAACAACGCCGACAACCTCCCCACCCTCCAGGCTTTCAGCGCCAGCCATGAACCCAGCCCCTGGATGGGCGACCGGCAGACCTTCCAGGTCATGCCGTCCGTCGCGGCCGGCACCCCGGACGCCTCCCGCACCGGCCGGGCGCTGCCGTTCCACCACGCCAACGAGACCGCGAAACCCCACTACTACGGCGTGACCTTCGACAACGGCCTCAAGGCGGAGATCACCCCGACCGACCACGCCGCGCTGATGCGCTTCACCTTCCCCGGCGACGACGCGAGCCTGATCTTCGACAACGTCAACAACAAGGGCGGCCTGAGCCTGGACACCGAGCGCGGTGTGGTCACCGGTTTCTCGGACGTCCGCAGTGGGCTGTCCGTAGGCGCCACCCGGCTCTTCGTCTACGGCGTCTTCGACGCACCGGTCACCGGCGGCGGCAAGCTCGAAGGCGGGGGAGGCAAGGACGTCACCGGCTTCCTCCGCTTCCGGCCCGGCGCCGACCGCACCGTGACCATGCGGATCGCCACCTCACTGATCGGCGTGGACCAGGCGAAGGCGAACCTCTCCCGCGAGATCCCGGCCGGAACGGCCTTCGGCGACGTCGAGCGCCGGGCGCAGTCGCAGTGGGACGACCTGCTGGGCCGCATCGAGGTGCAGGGCGCGAGCCGCGACCAGCTCACCACCCTCTACTCCAGCCTCTACCGCCTCTACCTCTACCCCAACTCCGGCTTCGAGAAGGTCGGCTCGCGCACCCGCTACGCCTCTCCCTTCTCGCCGCAGACCGGCCCCGACACCCCCACCCGCACCGGCTCGAAGATCGTCGACGGTGCGGTCTACGTCAACAACGGCTTCTGGGACACCTACCGCACCACCTGGCCCGCCTACTCCCTGCTCACCCCCGAGCGGGCCGGGAAGATGGCCGACGGCTTCGTCCAGCAGTACAAGGACGGCGGCTGGATCTCCCGCTGGTCCTCGCCCGGTTACGCGGATCTGATGACCGGTACGAGTTCCGATGTGGCCTTCGCCGACGCCTATGTCAAGGGCGTGGAGTTCGACGCCGAGGCGGCCTATGCCGCGGCCGTCAAGAACGCCACCGTCGCCCCGCCGAATCCGGGAGTCGGCCGGAAGGGCATGAACACCGCCCCCTTCCTCGGCTATACGAGCACCGACACCCGCGAGGGAATGTCCTGGGCGCTGGAGGGCTATCTCAACGACTTCGGCATCGCCCGGATGGGAAAGGCGCTGTACGCCAAGACGCACAAGCAGCGGTACAAGGAGGAGTCGGCCTACTTCTTCCAGCGCGCCCGCAATTACGTCAAGCTCTTCGACGACCGGGTCGGCTTCTTCCAGGGCAAGGACGCCCGGGGCGACTGGCGTCTGCCGCCCGACCGGTTCGACCCCCGCGTCTGGGGCCACGACTACACCGAGACCAACGCCTGGACCTTCGCCTTCACCGCCCCGCAGGACACCCGGGGCCTGGCCAACCTCTACGGCGGCCGCTCCGCCCTGGCCAAGAAGCTGGACGCCTACTTCTCCACTCCGGAGACGGCCGCCAAGGAGTTCGCCGGCTCCTACGGCGAGGTCATCCATGAAATGACCGAGGCCCGCGACACCCGTATGGGCATGTACGGGCACAGCAACCAGCCCTCGCACCACATCGCCTACACCTATGACGCGGCCGGTCAGCCGTGGAAGGCCCAGCAAAGGGTCCGCGAGGCGCTCTCCCGGCTCTACCTCGGCAGTGAGATCGGCCAGGGATATCCGGGCGACGAGGACAACGGCGAGATGTCCGCGTGGTATGTCTTCAGCTCGCTGGGCTTCTATCCGCTGGTGATGGGCCAGGGCGAATACGCGGTCGGCTCACCGCTGTTCACCAAGGCCACGATCCACCTGGAGAACGGCCGCGATCTCGTCGTCAGCGCCCCCCGGAACAGCGCGCGCAACGTCTACGTCCAGTCCCTGCGCGTCAACGGCAAGCCCTGGAACTCCACCGCGCTCCCCCACAAGCTGCTCGCCCGCGGCGGCACCCTGGAATTCGATATGGGCCCGCACCCGTCCGCCTGGGGCAGCGGCGAGAACGCCGCCCCCACCTCCCTCACCCGAGGCGACCAGGTCCCGGCCCCCGCGGCCGATCTGGCCCGCCCGGACGGCAGCGCCCTGTTCGACAACACCTCGGACACCGCGGCGGAGTTCACCACCGCCGCGGTCGCGCTCACCGCCGCGAAACCGGTGACGTCGTACACCCTCACCTCGGCGGCCAAGGAGGACGCGCCCACGTCCTGGGTCCTCGAAGCCTCCGACGACGGCCGGCGGTGGACACAGGTGGACCGCCGCCGCTCCGAGTCCTTCGCCTGGGACCGCCAGACCAGGGTCTTCGATGTCTCCCGGCCCGGCTCCTACCGGCACTACCGGCTGGTGGCCGACGGCAGGCCGGTGCTCGCCGAGATCGAGCTGCTCGGGTCCCCCTAGACGGACGGGGCCCGGCGTCGCCGGCGCCCGGAACGCGGAACGGGCCGCACCCCCTGCTTCGGGGAGTGCGGCCCGTTCGTGCGTCGTGCGGGACCCGCCTGCGGCGGTGCTTACTTGCGGATGAGCGACCGCAGCACGTACTGCATGATGCCGCCGTTGCGGTAGTAGTCCGCCTCGCCGGGGGTGTCGATGCGGACGACCGCGTCGAACTCCACGCCGGTGTCGGTGGTGACCTTGACCGTGCGCGGCGTGGTGCCGTTGTTGAGCTCCTCGACGCCGGTGAAGGAGAAGGTCTCCTCGCCGGTCAGACCGAGGGTCTCGGCGGACTGGCCCTCCGGGAACTGCAGCGGCAGGACGCCCATGCCGATGAGGTTCGAGCGGTGGATGCGCTCGTAGGACTCGGCGATGACGGCCTTGACGCCCAGGAGCGCGGTGCCCTTGGCGGCCCAGTCGCGGGACGAGCCGGAGCCGTACTCCTTGCCGGCCAGGATGGCCAGCGGGATGCCCTGCTCGATGTAGTTGCGCGAGGCGTCGTAGATGAACGACACCGGCGCGTCGGCCTGGGTGAAGTCGCGGGTGTAGCCGCCCTCGGTGCCCGGCGCGATCTGGTTGCGCAGGCGGATGTTGGCGAAGGTGCCGCGGATCATGACCTCGTGGTTGCCACGGCGGGAGCCGTAGGAGTTGAAGTCACGACGCTCCACACCGTGCTCGGTCAGGTACTGACCGGCCGGGGTGTCGGCCTTGATCGCACCGGCCGGGGAGATGTGGTCGGTGGTGACCGAGTCGCCGAGCTTGGCGAGCACCCGCGCACCGGCGATGTCCTTGACCGGCGACGGCTCCATGGCCATGCCCTCGAAGTACGGGGGCTTGCGGACGTAGGTGGACTCGGCGTCCCACTCGAAGGTGTTGCCGGTCGGGATCGGCAGCGCCTGCCACTGGGCGTCGCCCGCGAAGACGTCCTGGTAGGACTTGTTGAACATGTCCTCGCCGATGGCGTTGGCGACGACGTCGTTGACCTCGGCCTCGGTCGGCCAGATGTCGGCCAGGTAGACCGGCTTGCCGTCCTGGTCGGTGCCGAGCGCGTCCTTGGTGATGTCCACCTTCATCGAACCCGCGAGGGCGTAGGCGACGACCAGCGGCGGGGACGCCAGGTAGTTCATCTTGACGTCGGGGTTGATCCGGCCCTCGAAGTTGCGGTTGCCGGAGAGCACCGAGGTCACGGCCAGGTCGTGCTCGTTGACGGCCTTGGAGACCTCCTCCGGCAGCGGGCCGGAGTTGCCGATGCAGGTGGTGCAGCCGTAGCCGACGAGGTTGAAGCCGACCTTGTCGAGGTACGGGGTCAGCCCGGCCTTGTCGAAGTAGTCGGTGACGACCTTCGAGCCCGGGGCGAGGGTGGTCTTGACCCACGGCTTGCGGGTCAGGCCCTTCTCGACCGCCTTCTTGGCCACCAGCGCGGCGGCGACCATGACGTACGGGTTCGAGGTGTTGGTGCAGGAGGTGATGGCCGCGACCGTCACCGCACCGTGGTCGATCTCGTAGGTCGAGCCGTCGGGGGCGGTGACCGTGGTCGGGCGGCTCGGCACGCCGTTGGTGGCGGCCGGGGAGTCCGAGGCCGGGAAGGACTCCTGGCCCGCCTCGTCCGCGTCGGAGACGTAGTTGAGGACGTCGCGCTCGAACTGGGTGGCGGCCTCGGCCAGGACGATGCGGTCCTGCGGGCGCTTCGGGCCGGCGATCGACGGGACGACCGTCGACAGGTCCAGCTCCAGCTTCTCGGAGAAGTCGGGCTCGGCGGCCGGGTCGAGCCAGAGGCCCTGCTCCTTGGCGTACGCCTCGACGAGCGCGACCTGCTGGTCGCTGCGGCCGGTCAGGCGCAGGTAGTTCAGGGTCTCGCCGTCGATCGGGAAGATCGCGGCGGTGGAGCCGAACTCGGGCGACATGTTGCCGATGGTGGCGCGGTTGGCGAGCGAGGTGGCGGCGACGCCCTCACCGTAGAACTCGACGAACTTGCCGACGACACCGTGCTTGCGCAGCATCTCGGTGATGGTGAGCACCAGGTCGGTGGCGGTGGTGCCGGGCTTGAGCTCACCGGTCAGCTTGAAGCCGACGACGCGCGGGATGAGCATGGAGACCGGCTGGCCGAGCATGGCGGCCTCGGCCTCGATGCCGCCGACGCCCCAGCCCAGCACGCCGAGGCCGTTGACCATCGTGGTGTGCGAGTCGGTGCCGACGAGGGTGTCGGGGTACGCCTGGCCGTTGCGGACCATGACCGTGCGCGCCAGGTGCTCGATGTTCACCTGGTGGACGATGCCGGTGCCCGGCGGGACGACCTTGAACTCGTCGAAGGCGGTCTGGCCCCAGCGCAGGAACTGGTAGCGCTCCTTGTTGCGGCCGTACTCCAGCTCGACGTTCTGCTTGAAGGCGTCGTTGGTGCCGAACTTGTCGGCGATGACGGAGTGGTCGATGACCAGCTCGGCGGGCGCGAGCGGGTTGATCTTCGCCGGGTCGCCGCCCAGCTCCTTCACGGCCTCACGCATGGTCGCGAGGTCCACGACACACGGGACGCCGGTGAAGTCCTGCATGATCACGCGGGCCGGCGTGAACTGGATCTCCTGGCTGGGCTGGGCCTGCGAGTCCCAGCCACCGAGCGCCCGGATGTGGTCGGCGGTGATGTTCGCGCCGTCCTCGGTGCGGAGCAGGTTCTCCAGCAGCACCTTCAGGCTGTACGGCAGACGGGCGGCGCCCTCCACCTTGTCCAGCCGGAAGATCTCGTACGACTCGTCGCCCACCTGCAGCGTGCTGCGGGCGTCGAAGCTGTTCGCCGACACGACAGTCTCCTTCATGCATGAATTCGCGCGTACCACCGCAATCCTGCCGTCACAGGTCCTTGCCCCATCCGCTAAGGTGAGCCTAAGTTAGGCATGCCTTACTGGCGCGGCAGCGGTACGCCTCTCGGCAGATATCTCGATGTCGAGATAACTCTAGTACATCGTCGCGGCGGGGTCATGCCCTGACGGGCGCCGACCGCTCCCCCGCAATCCGGTCGCTGTCTCCCCGAACGCCGCCCAAAGGGACACGCCCGGTGCCGGCCCCCCGTCGGCGGCGGTGTCGCGCACATCACCCTTGCCGCGATCGCCGTCACGTCACATCCGACCCGCCGCCTGCGTCATGGTGAGGACGGACCACGACGGGGAGGCTGGAGACCGGTGAACGATCACGAGTGGCTGGCGGCGCGGTTCGAGGAGAACCGGAGCCATCTGCGGGCGGTGGCCTACCGGATGCTCGGCTCACTCAGTGAGGCGGACGACGCCGTCCAGGAGGCATGGCTGCGACTGAGCCGGACCGGCGCGAGCGGGGTGGAGAATCTGGGCGGCTGGCTGACGACGGTCGTCGGCCGGGTGTGCCTGGACCAGCTGCGGATGCGCAAGGCACGGCGCGAGGACCCCCTCGACGTACACGTCCCCGAGCCGGTCGTGAGCCGCCTGGAGTCCGTCGATCCGGAGAACGAGGCGATGCTGGCCGACTCGGTCGGGCTCGCACTGCTGGTCGTCCTGGAGACCCTCACCCCCGTCGAGCGGCTCGCCTTCGTCCTGCACGACATGTTCGCGATGCCCTTCGACGAGATCGCGCCGATCGTCGGCCGCACGCCCGCCGCGGCCCGGCAGCTCGCCAGCCGGGCGCGCCGCCGCGTCCAGGGCACCGCCCCGGTCGCGGACACCGACCTCGCCCGCCAGCGGGAGGTGGTCGAGGCGTTCCTCGCCGCCTCGCGCGGTGGCGACTTCGAGGCGCTGCTCGCCGTCCTCGACCCGGACGTGGTGCTGCGCGCCGACGCCGGTGCGGAGCCCGGCGGCCTGTCGAAGCTGGTCCGCGGGGCACGGACGGTGGTCGGACAGGCGCTGATGTTCTCCCGGTTCGCCCCCCTCGCACGGCCGGCGCTGGTCAACGGCGCTCCGGGACTCGTCACGGTGGTGGAGGGGCAGCCGTTCGCCGTCATGGGCTTCACCATCGCGCACGGGAAGGTCGTCGAGATCAACATCCTCGCCGACCGCGCGCGGCTGCGACGGCTGGATCTGACATTCCTCGATGACTGAGTCATGCGCGGCCCGTGACGGGCCGGCCCGCCTCAGCAGCTGGGGACCGAGCCGCCCTTGGCCAGCGCGCGCAGCGCCTGCACCGCGCCCTTGAGGGTGGTGACGGGGACCAGCCGCAGCCCGTCCGGAGCCGGCCGCACCTGCGCGCACTCCGCCTTCGGCACGAGGAAGACGCTCGCCCCGTCGCGCCGGGCCGCCTGCGTCTTCAGCGCCGCTCCGCCGACCGCGCCCACCGTCCCGTCGGCGTCGATCGTGCCGGTACCGGCGATGCTGCGGCCGCCGGTCAGGTCACCGCCGCTGCCGTCGCCGTCCAGCTTGTCGACGATGCCCAGCGAGAACATCAGTCCGGCGCTGGGCCCGCCCACACCGTCGAGGGAGAGCTTCACCCTCACCCGGCCCGGGTCCTTCCCCAGCAGCCCGAGCGCGGCCGCGGTGGCGGCATGCTGCGAGGACTTCATGTCCGCGAGGTTGTGCCGGGCGACCTCGGCATCGGACAGACCGGCCGGAAAGACGGCGTCCTTGGGCATCACCGCACGATCCGTACGGAACCAGCCGTCGATCACCTCTCCCAAACGGACGGCGACATGCGGCCCGGTCGCCTGGATCGCCGCCATCCGCAGCCGACCGCTGGTCTCGCGCACCGGCGCACCGCTGATGGAGATGACCTCGCCGCCCCGGTCCGAGCCCAGCACGTCCGTGGTCTGTCCGGGCCGCGCGACGGAGTACGGAAGCGGTGCGAGGCCGACGACGGCCAGCAGCGCGACGAGCGGCACGGCGCCGATCGCGAGGACACGGGCACGGACGCGCGGGGAAGCGCCGGGGCGGACCGGGGCTCCGTCACGGGAAGGGCGAGTGATCACGCCGTCAATCTAGGTCAAGGCGAGTGACCGGGTTCGCGCGCCCCGGTCGGCGACAGCGAAGAGCCGGGGCACGGCAGCGACAGTGAAGGGCGGGGGCGGGCCGGGCCGTTGGGGGTGCCGGGCACGACGCGAGAGCGGCGGGGCCCGTATTCGGACGGCGCCGCCGCCCCGCCCACCTCACTTGCCCGCCAGACCCACCCGTACCACCGTCACGATCTCCTCGTCGGAGAGTCCCAGATGGCGGGCCTGTGCGATCAGGCGCTGGGCGGCCTCGCCGAGGCGGGCGCGGGCGGGGGTGGCGACGGCGGTGACCACCGCTCCGCGGCCGCGGCGGAGTTCGATCAGGCCCTCCTCCTTGAGGCGCTGATAGCCGCGCAGCACGGTGTGGACGTTCACCCCGAGGGACGCGGCGAGTTCACGGGCGGCCGGCAACCGCTCCCCGGTGCCCACCGTGCCGTCGGCGATGGCGCCGCGGACCGAGGCGGCGATCTGGTCGCCGAGCGGGACGGACGAGCCGGGGTCCACCCGGAAGAGCACCTCAGCCTCCTTGCCGCGAGCGCGCGCGGTCCGCGTAGGTGTTGAGCAGTGCGGCGGCGGTCGCCGCGTCGTCCACCGTGACGACGAAATCCCGGCCGCTGGTCAGCCGTACCACGATCCCCTCCCCCGAACGCAGCACCAGGCCGCTGCCGTGGCCCCGGACACGGTAGCCCCAGCCGCCGAACTCGCCGAAGCAGTCGACCCGGCGGCTGGTGGCCTGCGCCACCCGGTCGGGGCCGATGCGCCGGAACCGGATGCCGAAGGTCTGCGGCAGCGTCGGCGCGAGGGTCAGACCGCGGCGGTCGACGGTCACCCGTACCGACGTGACCGCGAGGGACACCACCCCGCAGAGGACGAGGATCACGCAGGAGAACGCACTGCCGAGAGCGCCGGTGGCGAGGCCGCCGCAGAGCACCAGCACGCCCAGCGCCATCAGCGGGGGCGAGCTGATGGTGCGTGACCAGCCCGCCGTCGTGCCCGCCGGGACGTCGAGCCGGGGCGCGTCGCCCGCCGGCCGACGGGGCGGGCGGGGTGCGGCGCCGGCGAGCAGACGGCCCAGCAGGCCGGCGAGAAGGGCGACGGGGAGCGTCAGGAACACCTGCCACAGCGGCAGCCGTACGGCCGAGGCGTCGGCGGCGCCCGCGTTGCCGAGCAGGGTGAGGCAGAGGGCGTAGCCGAGCCCGGCGGCGACGGCGTATCCGGTCGCGATGACCCACGGGGCCGCTGTGGCGAGCTTCGGCACCCGGCCGAGAAGGGCGAAGACAACGCCCAGGGCGAACAGGGCGAGGAGAGTGCCCGTCAGGAAGCCGTGGAGGGAGGAGAAGCCGTCGGCCCGGCCGGCTTCGTCGAAATGGGTGGCGAGCGGGTCCGGCAGCCGGGTGGAAACGGAGGCGTGGACCGCGGTGGCCGTCGCGGCGGCGACGACGAAGGGAAATGCGGCAATAAGCGGCCGAAGTATGTGCTTTGAGGGTAAAGCCGGGTGAGGAGCGCGCTTCATATGCGTGTGACCACCTCTCAGTTGTTCGCATATTAGTAGAACAATCCAGTCTCCAGCAATTGCACACCCATCTCATATCTGAGATACGGTCGGCCCATGGCAGACGACTACCTCGTACGCATCGGCAAGCTCATCCGCGACGCCCGACAGCATCGCGGCTGGACGCAGACGCAACTCGCGGAGGCGCTCGGCACCAGCCAGAGCGCGGTCAACCGCATCGAGCGTGGGAACCAAAACATCAGCCTTGAGATGATCGCCCGTATCGGTGAAGCCCTCGACAGCGAAATCGTGTCCCTCGGCTACGCCGGACCGATGCATCTGCGCGTGGTCGGCGGCCGCCGGCTGTCCGGCAGCATCGACGTGAAGACGAGCAAGAACGCCTGTGTCGCGCTGCTGTGCGCCACCCTGCTGAACGCGGGACGCACCACCCTGCGCAGGGTGGCCCGCATCGAGGAGGTCTACCGCATCCTCGAAGTGCTGGGCAGCATCGGCGTCCGCACCCGGTGGATCAACGACGGCAACGACCTGGAGATCGTGCCGCCCGCGGAGCTCGACCTCGACGCGATGGACACCGAGGCGGCCCGCCGCACCCGCAGCGTCATCATGTTCCTCGGCCCGCTGCTGCACCGGATGGACCACTTCAAGCTGCCGTACGCGGGCGGCTGCGACCTCGGCACCCGCACCGTGACCCCGCATATGACGGCGCTGCGCCACTTCGGCCTGGAGATCACCGCGACCGACGGCACCTACCTCGCCGAGGTCGACCGCAGCGTCGCCCCCAAGCGGGCGATCGTCCTGACCGAGCGCGGCGACACCGTCACCGAGAACGCGCTGCTGGCCGCCGCCCGGCACGACGGCGTCACGGTGATCCGCAACGCCTCCTCCAACTACATGGTCCAGGACCTCTGCTTCTTCCTGGAGGAGCTGGGCGTCAGGGTCGACGGCATCGGCACGACCACCCTGACCGTCCACGGCACCGCGCACATCGAACGCGATGTGGACTTCGCGCCCTCCGAGGACCCGGTCGAGGCGATGAGCCTGCTGGCGGCGGCCGTTGTCACCGAGTCGGAGCTGACGATCCGCCGGGTCCCGGTGGAGTTCCTGGAAATCGAGCTGGCGGTCCTGGAGGAGATGGGCCTCGACCACGAGCGCAGCACGGAGTACCCCGCGGACAACGGCCGCACCCGTCTGATCGACCTGACCGTCCGCCCCTCCAAGCTCCAGGCCCCGCTGGACAAGATCCACCCGATGCCCTTCCCGGGCCTGAACATCGACAACGTCCCCTTCTTCGCCGCCATCGCCGCCAGCGCCCAGGGCCAGACCCTGATCCACGACTGGGTCTACGACAACCGCGCGATCTACCTCACCGACCTCAACCGGCTCGGCGCCCAGGTCAAACTGCTCGACCCGCACCGGGTCCTGGTGGACGGCCCGACCCGCTGGCGCTCCTCGGAAATGATGTGCCCCCCGGCCCTGCGCCCGGCCGTCGTGGTCCTCCTCGCCATGATGGCCGCCGAGGGCACGTCCGTACTCCGCAACGTCTATGTCATCAACCGGGGTTACGAGGACCTGGCGGAACGCCTCAACTCGATCGGGGCACAGATCGAGATCTTCCGGGACATCTGAGGGGCGGGGCCGCCGCACACCCTCTCTGGCCTGCACAGGCGCGGGACAGAAGGGAGTGCGGCGGCATCCGTGGGACTTCCCCCATTGGCCTGTCTCACATGTTTTCGAGGTCGTCGGCCACGGTGGAGGTCGGGGTGTGGAGGATGGCGTCGAACGCCTCGATGACGGGGGTATGCAGGTAGGCGCTTTGGATCCGGATGCGGTCGGGGCCCGGGGCGAGGTCGGCGTTCCCATCGGCCTGCGGGCGTGCCTGATGGAGATCGGCAACGCTGAGCCCGATTTCGGCATCGGCGAAGGCGGCCTCGATGCTTCCCGGCTCGGCCGGCTCCAGCGCGGTGGCGTCGATGGTGAAACCGAAGCGTGTGTTCTCGTCGCGGGGCATGTCTGCGGTGTGTCCGGTGGTGCTCGTCAGGCCGAGGGCGAAGTACTCATCACCGAGCGCGCGGTGCAGGTGCTGTCCCATGGGCAGTCCCGTGAGGTGGCCGTTGAACGAGATCGGTGTTTTCTGGATGTGGGCGTTGTGAGCTGCCAGCACGACGCGGGTCCCGGGTTCGAAGCGCTCCAGGTGCCACAGGACTGACTCGGCCATGTAGACGTCGCGGGCCGAGGTGTCGGCGGCCAGCCCCTTTCCGGCGAAGAGGTCGGCCATGGCGCGGAAGGTGTAGTCGGCGTGGCAGGCCCCTTCGAGGCGGCGCACGGCGATGTCGTAGCTGCGCTGGTCGCCGCGGGAGACGTACAGCGGTTCCACGGAGCGGAACCGGATGAGCAGACGCGTCAAGGTCGCGCTGAGGGCGTCCTGTTCTGCGGTGGCCAGGCGTGCCCATGCGGGCGCGGCGACGGCCCCGGAGCCCCCGGCGAACGTTTCGGCGATCCGCATCGCCTCCTGGACCGCTGGCAGGGTTTCGGGGTCGATGTGGCGCAGGTAGTCGGCGACCGGGGCCAGGGCGGGAAGCAAGGACCCACCGGCCGCGGGGATGTCGATGCCCGCGAAGCCCACCGGTGGTGAGGCTGTGCGGTTGTGCCGGCGCATCCAGCGCAGCGGCTCATCGAGTCCTATGGGGATCGCCTCGGCGAGGTGAGCTGACAGGTCATCGTCCGCTCCCTCGCCCTGGGCCCAGGCTTCGAGGGGGAAGCCTTCGCTGAAGCCGTATTCGAAGGCCAGGACGGTGAAGCCGCAGCGTTCGACCAGGAACCGCAGAATGCGCTCGCGCATGAGGGCGAATTCGGTGATGAAGTGGGAACTTTCGCCGATCGCGACGACGCGGGCGTCGCCGATGACGGCGCGCAGCGGCTCCAGGTCATCGAGCGGCGCCTCGGGGTCGAGGTGGGTGAGGGGGACGGCGTGGGTGCGAAGCCAGTCGGCGAAGGGGTTGTGGTGGGGCGAAGCAGGCATGCTGACAGCTCGATTCTCGGTGTTGGAGTGGTGGATCGTCGATACGGGGAGCCTGCGGCCGGCGAAGATCTTCGCCGGCCGCAGGTCGGCCTCCGCAGAGCCGGTCGTCCTGTGCCGGGTTCGTTCAACGGCCCGTAGGGCTGGGGGGCGATGGATCGTGAGGCGCCTTTCCCGTGCGCTCGGGCGCCGCGTTCTCCAGGTCGTCGATGCTGCCGGACATGATGGTGCGGACGTGTTCGGTGATGTGCTGGAGCGGCCAGTCCCACCAGGCCAGTGCGAGGAGTCGGTTGATGTCGGCGTCGCTGTAGCGGCGGCGGATGAGGCGGGCGGGGTTGCCGCCGACGATGCCGTAGTCGGGGACATCGTCGACAACGACGGAGCCGGAAGCGATGATCGCTCCGTGGCCGATGCGGACACCGGGCATCACCATGGCCCGGTAACCGAGCCAGACGTCATGGCCCACCACGGTGTCCCCCCGTCCGGTCAGGCCGGTGATGAGGTCGAAGTGCTCGGACCAGGAACCGCCCATGATGGGGAAAGGGAACGTCGAGGGGCCGTCCATGCGGTGGTTGGCGCCGTTCATGATGAACCGCACGCCCTCGCCCAATGCGCAGAACTTCCCGATGACCAGCCTTTCCGGCCCGTAGTGGTACAGCACGTTGCGGCTCTCGAAGGCGGTCGGATCATCGGGATCGTCGTAGTAGGAGAACTCTCCGACGTCGATCAGCGGCGAGGTGATCAGCGGCTTGAGCAGCACTACCCGCGGCTGCTCGGGCATCGGATGCACCACGGTCGGGTCGGCAGGAACAGCCGGCATCACGAATTGCTTCCTTACTGAAGAGATGTCTGCGGGTCCGGAGGACCTCAGCACTTGGTGGCGGATGTCGAAGTCGCGCACATGTCCAGGTGGGCGCCCCGCCAGCGCCGACGCAGCCGACGATCATGGCTGACGATGACGATGGCGCCGTTGTACCCGGTCAGAGCGGTTTCCAGGTCCTCGACGAGGGCGGGCGACAGATGGTTGGTGGGTTCGTCGAGCAACAGGACGTCTGACGGCTCGCTGAGCGATCGCGCCAGGGCGAGACGCTGCAACTGCCTGGTGGACAGCCGGCCGACCGGAACCGTGAGCTGGTCGCGGTCGAACAGGCCGAGGGACAGCAGCCGTTCGGCGTACCCGGCGGCCTCCCCCACCCGTCCACGGGCGAAGGCGGCCAGCACGGTCTCGTCCGGTTCCCCGGGTTGCGGCTCTTGGGGGAGGTAGCTGATCCTGCCGCGGCGGGTGACGCACCCGCTGTCCGGGGCGACTTCCCCGGCCAGGACGCGGAGCAGGGTGCTCTTGCCCGCTCCGTTCGGCCCCGTGATCAGCAGGCGTTCGCCCGCCGTGACGGTGAGGCTCGTGCGGTCGAGCCGGTCGGTGACGGCGATGTCGGCGGCGTCGAGTACGACGCCCTGCAGGCGGCGGGCCCGCAGTACGGGGTGAAGCGCAGCGGTTCCGGCGGGGGCGGGACCGGGTGGGCAAGGAGGCGGCGCAGTCGTTCCTCGGCGTTGCGCACCCGGCTGGCCAGCGACTGCTGCACCCGGCCGCCCGCCCGGTCGTAGGCCATCTTGTTGCCGTCCTTCATCGGACGGCCGGGGGCCACCTGGCGGGCGGTGGTCGCGGCGGCCTCGCGGAGCCGGTCGATGTCGGCCTGCCACTGGTCGTGTGCCTGGGCCCAGCGCTGCCGGGCAGCCGTCTTCTCGGCGAGGTAGCCGGTGTAGCCGTTCCCGTACCGGACGACGCGGCGCCGATCGGCGTCCACCTCCAGCAGGCCGGTGGCAACCCGTTCGAGGAAGACCCGGTCGTGGGAGACCGCCACCGTGGTGCCCCGCCGGGAGCGCAGGTGCTCTTCCAGCCAGCTCAGGGCGCCGTCGTCGAGATGGTTGGTCGGCTCGTCCAGCAGCAGCACCTCCGGCGCGGCCACCAGGACGGCCGCCAGTCGCAACCTGACCCGCTTCTCCGCCGGACAGGCTGCCCGCGGTACGGTCACGGCCCACCAGCCCTAAGCCGAGACCGTGCAGAGCACGTTCCACGCGGGCGTCGGCGTCGTAGCCACCGCGCAGCTCGAAGACCGTCATCAGTTCGCCGTACTCGGCCATGCCCGACTCGTCTCCGTCGGCCATCGCGGCCTCCAGGCGACGCATTCGCTGCTCGACGGCGCGTAGATCACTCAGGGCCCGGTCGGTGATCTGCTGGACGGTCGCCTGCGGCTCCATCCGCTCGTCCTGGGCGAGATAGCCGACGCCGCCGGTGGCCTCGACGACGACCTCGCCCTGATCGGGCCGTTCCCGCCCGGCGAGCAGGCCCAGCAAGCTGGTCTTGCCCGATCCGTTCTCACCGATGATCCCGGTGCGCTCGCCCGCGGCGAGCGAGCAGGTCACCGAGTCAAGGATGAGCCTGCCCTTGAAGGACTTGCTGACAGCGAGCGCGGTGATCTGTGTAGGCATGCGGGGGACTCCGAAGCATTCGGGAACGAGGCGGCCGTCAAGGGCCGCGTGGCCGGGCGAACGCTTCGGAAGAACATCGATCACTCCACTAGTGCGACAGTTGCTGCTTTAAGATGTTGCCATACTGCCGACCCACTGAGCAAAGGGACTTCCAGTGACGACTCCCACAGACCCAGAGCCAGAAGGCACCAGGCCGCCGACCCTGCGCCGCCCCGGGGGCCGCACCGCCCGAATCCGTAAGCAGGTGCTCGACGCAGTCCTCGCGGAGCTCGGCGAACACGGTTATGACGGGCTCACCACGGACACCGTCGCCGCCCGCGCCGGCGTGCACCGCACAACGGTGTACCGGCGCTGGGGGGACGTCGGCGGGCTGCTCGCCGACGTCCTCGACGCGGCGAGCGACGACGACTGGCGACCACCGGACACCGGCTCACTGGAAGGCGATCTGGCAGCACTGAACCAGGAGATCCAGGCAGCCCTGACGGCACAGCCACCGATCGTGACAGCCCTGATCGCCGCCTCGTTCCGCTCCGAGAAAGCCGCCCACGCCCAACAGCGGCTCTGGGAGGACCGGTACGCCCGCTGCGAGACCGTCGTCAGCCGGGCCGTCCGACGCGGCGAACTCCCACGGCACACCGACGCTCGACGACTGCTCCTCGCCGCCACCGCGCCCGTGTACCACCAGTTGGTACTCCTCCGCACGCCACCCGACCCGCAACTGCCCGGCCATGCAGCCAGAACCGCCACCCTCGCCGCAGCCGCCGGCGCCTTCGCCGAGACCCCGTCAGCGGGCGACACCTAAGCGTGGGAGCCCCCTGGGACTTCTCTGGGGTTTTCGGCCAGATCAACGGGCATCGGCGTGAAAGACCTGAAAACCCGTTCCTGCTGGTCAGCGACCCGCAACGGCCCATCGCGCCAGGTCACGGCACCCCCTGGTCTCTTCCGGGACATCTGACGCCCTCAAGGCAACGCCGCCGCACACCCCTTGACCTGCACTGATGTGGGTCCGAACAGGATGCGGCGGCAGTTGTGGGACTTCTGCGTCGTGACGAATCCGTCCGGATGTGAGGGAGCCACGGTCGATACCTCAGTCGCGAAGTATCCGGACTTAACGATCAAACAGGATTTTACTTGCCCAAGACCTTCCCTTTAGGTTCAGACGGTCAAACCGGGGACGCGAGAGGCATCCGGGCCTTCTCGTGTACCCGGATCCGCCCATGTCCGCTGCGTACGGACCGGCAAAGGCCACGGGAACGGTGCGCGTACTCGCGTCGAGCCGGCCGGAGCGGACGACCGCGCAGGCGGTTGCAGGGCAGCCGCCCTGCCGGAAGTCAGCAGAAGGTAACGCCGTCTTGCCACAAGGGCCCGCTCAACAGCTCGTGCAAGACTGGCACCGTCCCCATGCTGAGCAAGGGAGCCAAGACGGTGAAGGCGGGCAAGACCTGCGCGCAGCTGTGGGTGAACGGCAAGCGCAAGGCCGTCCAGTGCCACTACATCACCAAGTAGCAGCGGGACGGAGGATGAGCACGAGCATGAGTCGTAGCCACCGGAACTGGTGGGCGGAAGTCGCGATCGGCACCGGTGTGACCGTGGCCGTCTTCCTGGCCCTGTCGGCCCTCACATCGGCCGTGACGGGTGCGGGGTATGCGGACATGAGCGCGGACAGCGGCTGGCCGCCCGTCGTCCTCGCCCTCGCGGCCGGCGTGTGGGCGGCCGCCCGCTACCGGCGCAGATGAGTCGGCTCCGGGTTCGCCGGTCAGCCCAGCTTCCTGAGCATTTCGGCTGCGACCGGCCCGGCGGAGGCCGGGTTCTGACCGGTGACCAGGTTGCGGTCGACGACGACGTTCGGGCCCCAGGGCTCGCCCTCCTGGTAGTCGGCGCCGATCTCGACCAGGCGGTCCTGGAGCAGCCACTTGGCGTGGGCCGCCAGTCCGGTCTGGGTCTCCTCGGCGTTGCTGAAGCCGGTGAGCCGATAGCCGGTGAAGGCGTTGCCGCCGTCGGCGTCGGTGGCGGCCAGCAGCGCGGCCGGGCCGTGGCAGACCACACCGAGCGGCTTGCCCGAGGAGAGGGTGTCGATGAGGAGCCTGCCGGAGGTGGCGTCGACGGACAGGTCCTCCATCGGGCCGTGTCCACCGGGGTAGAAGACGGCGGCGTAGTCGGCGAGGGCGACCTCCTCCAGCTTGACCGGGTGCTGGATCTCGCTGATCGCGGCGAGGTCGTCCGCCATCTTCTTCGCGCCCTCCTCGCCGCCGGTGAACTGCGGCTCCAGGCTGCCCCGGTCCAGGGGCGGCACGACGCCGCCGGGAGTGGCGACGACGATCTCGTGGCCGGCGGCCGTGAACGCCTGGTACGGGGCGACCGCCTCTTCCGCCCAGAAGCCGGTCGGGCGCCGGGTGCCGTCCGCCAGCGTCCAGTGGTCGGCGCCGGTCAGCACGAAAAGGATCTTCGACATGGTGGTCTCCGAGAGCCGGGGTTCACGCCCTGACGCTCCGCGCTCGGAACGGCAGCGCTCTGGCTCCTCGAACCTAGGGCTGTCGACGTCTCCGCGCCAATGAAGAGGCCCGTAACGGGTATCGGCGAACCGATGCGCCGTTCGGGGACGGACGGCGGCAGGTGGCCGCCGTGTGCACCTCGGAGGCGCGAAGCATCTTGACGGCCGGACAGTGGCCACCCCGCCGCAGGCCGCAGCGGTCATCCATCCCGGCAGTCGGTTACGCGCCGAGAGGGCACCCCCTACACTTAGGGTCGCCTAAGTTCTTGCTCAGTAAGACCGGTCGGTCTTCGTCTTGTCGAATCGGTCTCCGTCTTGTCGAAATGGATGCGATGTCAGCTGCCACGATCAGCAGCCCGCGAGGCGCTCTGGTCAGCCGGCGCATCGGCTGGACGGCCGCGGCCGTCATAGCACTGCTGCTTGCGGTGCTGCTCAGCCTTGCGGTCGGCGCCCGCCAGATAGCCCCGGGTGAAGTCTTCGACGCCCTCTTGCACGGTGGTACGAGCGACGCCGCCGAGGTCGTACGGTCCATGCGGGTGCCCAGGACCCTCGTCGGCCTGATGGTCGGCGCGGCGCTGGCCATCGCGGGCACGGTGATGCAGGGCATCACCCGCAATCCCATCGCCGATCCCGGCGTCCTGGGGATCAGTCAGGGCGCGGCGGCGGGCGTGGTGCTGGCCATCGCGGTCGCCGGGGTCCACACCCTCACCGGCTATGTGTGGTTCGCCTTCGTCGGAGCCGGTATCGCGTCGGTGGCCGTGTACGCCGTCGCCGCAAGCGGGCGCGGCGGGGCCAGTCCGGTGAAGCTGGCGCTGGCCGGTGCCGCCGTCAACGCGCTGCTGATCGCCGTGATCCAGGGGATGCTGACGACGGACGCGGCCACCTTGGACGAGTTCCGGTTCTGGCAGGTCGGGTCGATCGCCGGGCGGGACGCCGAGATGGCGGGCCAGATCTGGCCGTTCCTCGTCGTCGGCGCGGTACTGGCGCTGTCGGTGACGCGGGGGCTGGACGCCCTGGCGCTGGGCGAGGACGTCGCCAAGGGGCTCGGACACAAGGTCGGGACCGTACGGATCGTGGGCGGCATCGGAGCGACGGTGCTCACCGGCGTCGGGGTGTCGGCCGCCGGACCGATCGCCTTCGTGGGGCTCGCGGTGCCCCATATCGCGCGCGCCCTGGTGGGCAGCAACCACCGCTGGGTGCTGCCCATGGCGGCGCTGCTCGGGCCGGTCATGCTGCTGGTGTCGGATGTGATCGGGCGGGTCGCCTTCCCGCCGAGCGAAGTACCCGCCGGGGTGATGACGGCCCTGATCGGTGTGCCGTTCCTGATCGTCCTGGTCCGCCGCAAGGCGGTGAGCGCATGACGGCCTCCGCCACGGAGCGCCCGGCAGCCGTGCGCGTCCGCCCTGCCGGCTACGCGCTCGCGCGCCAGGGACGCGGCTCCTTCCTCGTCCACCGGCGGGCGGCGGTGGTCGCGGTCGCGCTGGCGCTGCTGACGGCGGCCGTGTGTGTCGCCTACCTCTGCCTCGGGGAGACGGATGTCGCGCCGGGTGAGGTCCTGAACATCCTGGCGGGCCGGCCGTCGTGGGCCGCGCTCGTGGTCGGCGATCTGCGGCTGCCGCGGATGGTGCTGGGGCTGCTGGTCGGGGCGGCCTTCGGCGTGGGCGGCGCGCTGATCCAGACCGTGGCCCGCAATCCGCTGGCCAGCCCCGACATCATCGGTGTGTCGCAGGGCGCGAGCGCGCTGACCATCGGCGCGCTCACCTTCGGCGTCTCGTCGTTCGGTGTCCTGCCGTACGTCTCGGTCGCGGGCGGCATGCTCGCCGCCCTGCTCGTCTACCTCTTCGCCTGGCGCGGCGGGCTGCACGCCGGGCGGTTCGTGCTCATCGGCATCGGCATCGCCATCGCGCTGCGGTCGATCGTCCACCTGTTCATCACCAAGGGCGACTACCTGGTGGCCCAGCAGGCGCAGGTGTGGCTGACCGGTTCGCTCAACGGGCGGGGCTGGGACGAGGCCGCCCCGCTGGGCTGGACCCTGCTCGCGGTGGTGCCGTTCGTGGCCTGGGCGGCGCGGGCCCAGCGCAATGTCGCGCTGGACGACGACACCGCCACGGCGCTGGGCGTACCGCTCCAGCGGACCCGGTTCGGGCTGGCGCTGCTGGGCGTGTTCCTCGCCTCGATCGCGACGGGCGCGGCCGGTCCGGTGGACTTCGTGGCGCTGCTCGCCCCGCAGATCGCCCGCCGTCTGACGCGCACGTCGCAGATCCCCCTGCTCTGCTCGGCCCTGCTCGGTGCGTTCATCGTGGTGGCCGCCGACCTGCCGGCGCGTCTGCTGTTCGCGCCGGTGGAACTGCCCGTGGGCGTACTGACCGCGGCCATCGGGGCCCCGTATCTGATCTGGCTGATCATCCGCAGCCGTACTGGAGGAAGAGCGTGACCGAAAGCAGGCTCACAGCCCGCGGCCTGACCCTGGCCTACGAGGAGCGCACGGTCGTCGAGGACCTGGACCTGGATGTCCCGCACGGCCGGGTCACCGTCATCGTCGGCCCCAACGCCTGCGGCAAGTCCACGCTCCTGCGCGCGCTCGGACGGCTGCTCAAGCCCCGGCAGGGGTCGGTGCTGCTGGACGGCAAGGACCTGGACCGCATACCCACCCGGACGATCGCGCAGTCCGTCGGGCTGCTGCCGCAGACACCGGTCGCGCCGGAGGCGATCACGGTCGCCGATCTCGTCTCGCGCGGGCGCCAGCCGCATCAGCGGTGGTGGCAGCAGTGGTCGGAGGAGGACGAGCGCGCGGTCACCGGCGCCATGGAGCGTACGGACGTGGCGCAGCTCGCCGAGCGGGCGGTGGACGAGCTGTCGGGCGGTCAGCGGCAGCGCGTATGGATCGCGATGGCGCTCGCCCAGGAGACGGATCTGCTGCTGCTCGACGAGCCGACCACGTATCTGGACATCTCGCACCAGGTCGAGGTGCTGGACCTGGTGCGGCAGCTCAACCGCGAGCGCGGCCGGACGGTCGTCGCGGTGCTGCACGACCTCAACCAGGCGGCGCGGTACGCGGATCACCTGGTGGCGATGAAGGCGGGGCGGATCGTCGCACAGGGCCCCCCGTCGAAGGTGGTCACGGCGGAACTGGTCCGGGACGTCTTCGGGCTCGATTCGGTCGTGGTACCCGACCCGGTGACCGGCAGCCCGCTGGTCGTGCCCGGCGCGCCCTGGCAGGCGGAGGGCGACGGCGACAAGGGTTCCGCAGCGTCGGACACCCCGGTCGCGACAGGTGCTTCCTCGGCGGAGTCCGGCTGACCTCGTACCCGTATCCGTCAACTCCGTGTCGGGCCGGGCTCCTTGGGCTGCCCGGCCCGGCACGGAGATCGAGTTGTGATGCGGGCGAGCTTGTCCACCGATCCACATAAGGTTAGCTTTACCTAAGTTCACCCCCCGCTGTCCTCGTCCCCGTACTGGAAAGGCCGCTCATGTCCCGCTCCTTCACCCGCCGCGCCGCAGCCGTCGCTGCCGTCGCTGCGCTCGCCGTCACCGCCACTGCCTGCGGGGGCGCCAAGGACGACGCCAAGAAGGCGTCCGCCGAGGGGGGCAAGCACACCGTCAGGACAGCCATGGGCAATGTGGAGGTGAACGACGCCCCCAAGCGCGTGGTGGTCCTGGACACCGACTCCCTCGACTCGGCGATCACCCTGGGCGTCAAGCCGGTCGGCGCCGTCCAGCCGGAGGCCGGCGCACCGCTGTCCTCGTACCTGCCGAAGGACAAGCTGTCCGGCATCAAGAAGGTCGGCCTCATCTCCGAGCCCAACCTGGAGGCGATCGCCGGGCTGAAGCCGGACCTGATCCTGAGCAGCAAGGAGCGCGACGAGAAGAGCTACAAGGAGCTCTCGACCATCGCCCCCACCGTCTTCACCAAGACCACCGGCCCCGCCTGGCGCGAGAACTTCGCCCTGCACGCCGACGCACTCGGCAAGAAGGACCAGGTCAAGAAGGTCGTCGCGGACTACGACAAGCACATCGCCAAGGTGACCGCGGCGCTCGGCGGCCCCGAGAAGGCCAAGCGGACCAAGGTCGGCTTCGTCCGGTTCGTCGAGGGCGCGGACACCCGGCTGTACAAGGACGACACCTTCGTCGGCAGCATCCTCAAGGACCTGAAGGTCGGCCGCCCGGCCAACGTGGACAACACCGGCTTCTCCCTGGACATCAGCCCGGAGAAGGTCGACGAGGCCAACGCCGACGTCATCTTCCACTCCACCTACGGCGACCCGGAGAAGGCCAAGGAGACCACCATCACCGGCGGCAACCTCTGGAAGAAGCTGGACGCGGTGAAGAACAAGAAGGTCTTCGGCGTCAACGACGACGTGTGGATGCTCGGCATCGGCTACACCGGCGCCAACAAGGTCCTCGACGACATGGAGCAGAAGCTCGGCTGACGGCCCGGCGGCCGGCCGTCCGGCCGTCCGGCCCAGGCGGCCACACCACCGCGCCACAACGCCGGCGGCCCGACACGCAGTTCGTGTCGGGCCGCCGGCGTCCGTGCGAGGTCCGGTGCGACGCCTACAGCCGCTCGAAGCCGCGGACCCGCTCCCAGTCGGTCACCGCCGCCTCGAAGGCGGCCAGCTCCGTACGGGCGGCCTGGGCGTAGTGGGCGACCACCGATTCGCCGAAGACCTTGGCGGCGATCTCGCTGTTCTCCCAGCGGTGCAGTGCCTCGGTGAGGGTGGTGGGCAGCCGCGGCACCGAAGGGTCGGCCAGGGCGTTGGCGGTGTGCGGCTCCGGGAGCGGCAGGCGGTTCTCGATGCCGTGCAGACCGGCGGCCACCGCGGCGGCGACGGCCAGGTACGGGTTGGCGTCGCCGCCGGGCACCCGGTTCTCGATGCGCATCGAGTGGCCCGAGCCGACGACGCGGACCGGGCAGGTGCGGTTGTCCCGGCCCCAGGTGATGCCGGTGGGCGCGAACCCGCCCGGCTGCAGGCGCTTGTAGGAGTTGATGTTCGGCGCCATCAGCAGCGCGAAGTCGGCCAGGCAGGCGAGCTGGCCGGCCACGAAGTGGCGCATCAGCTCGGACATGCCGTCGTCCGCGGCCGGATCGGCCAGTACGGCCGAGCCGTCGGTGCCGCGCAGCGACAGGTGGATGTGGCAGGAATTGCCCTCGCCCTCGTCGAACTTGGGCATGAAGGTGAGCGCGACGCCCTCCTGGGCGGCGATCTGCTTGGCGCCGTTCTTGAACAGGACGTGGTTGTCGCAGGTGGTCATCGCCTCGTCGTAACGGAAGACGATCTCGTACTGGCCCGCATGGCATTCGGCGCGCGCGGTCTCCATGGTGAGCCCGGCCCGCACCATCTCCCGGCGGATACGGCGCACCACCGGCTCGATCTCGGCGAGGCCCTGGAGGGAGTAGTCGACGTTGTAGGCCGTGGCCGTCTCCAGGCCGTGGTAGCGGCGGTCCCACGCCTGACGGTAGGTCTCGCGGAAGACCAGGAACTCCAGCTCGGTGCCCGCGAACGCGGCCAGTCCGCGCTCGGCGAGCCGGTCGAGCTGACTGCGCAGTATCTGGCGCGGGGCCACCTCGACCGCCCGGCCGTCCGGCCAGACGGCATCGGCGAGCACGAGCGCGGTGCCCTCGTCCCACGGCAGGGTGCGCAGCGTCGCCGGGTCGGGGCGCAGCACGAAGTCGCCGAAGCCGCTCTGCCAGGCGTCGATGGCGTAGCCGGGGCCGGTGTTCATCTCCACGTCGGAGGCCAGGAGGTAGAGGCAGGCGCCGAAGCCCTGCTCGGCCGCCTCGTCGAGGAAGTACGGCACGGACAGCCGGCTGCCCTGGAGCCGCCCCTGGAGGTCGGGGACGCTCACGATCACGTCCTCGATGCGTCCTGCGTCGGCCTCGGCGCGCAGTCGTGCGTACGGCGAGCTGGTCATTTCTGCTCCTGGGTGTCTCGCGCGGGGGCGGTTGCGGTGGCGAGGGGGTTGGTGAGGGCGCCGTGGACGACGTCGAAGCCCTCGTCCTTCTCGGCGCGGTCGTGGAAGCCGCCGCCGAGCAGCTGCTCCCGGTTGAGCGCCACCCGGTCGAACTCGGCGGCCAGCAGCCCGAACTCGCCGAAGCGGTCGGCCAGTTCGGGGAAGCGGGCGTGGTAGCGCTCGATCTCGGCGCGGACCAGGCCCCAGAACTCGTCCTCCGGTACGCCCAGGTGCTCGGCGACCAGCGGGGCGAAGAACCGGAAGTGCCCGGCGAAGACGGCGCTGAGGAGGGAGTGCGCCAGCTCGCCCGCGGGCCAGCGCAGCAGCAGCGCGTCGGCGCGCTCGGAGAGTCCGGCGTACTCGGGGTGCTCGCCGGGCAGCAGGTTCACGTCCTCGGCGAAGTCCTTCACGGCGATGCCGATCGGGGTGTCGGCGGCGTCGTAGAGGACGACGGTGTTCTCGCCGTGCGGGCAGTACGCCGTGCCGTAGCGGTAGAGGTAGTGCAGCAGGCCGGGCAGCAGGGCCGAGAAGAAGCGCTCCAGCCAGGCGCGGGGAGCAAGTCCGGACCGCTCGACCAGCTCGGCGGCCAGTGCCCGGCCGTCCGAGCCGACCTTGAGCAGCGCGGCCATGGTGCGGGCCTGCTCGCCCTCGCCCAGCAGCGCCGCGACCGGCTCGCGCCAGACGGCACCGAGGAGTTCGTGGTAGCGGTACGGGGCGTCCTTGACGGACTCGTACAGCGGGTGGCGCACGGCCACGCCCGCGACCTCGCCCAGCGGGTGGAAGCGCAGCTCGTCGCGCAGGTACGGGTCCGCGTCGCGGACCGCGTGCAGCCAGGCGCTGACGTCCGGCGCCGCCTCGGTCGGCTTCGTGGACAGACCGCGCCAGACGAGGGTGTTGCGGATGTACAGCGGCACCTTCACATTGCGGCGGTGCGGATGGTCGAGGTTGGCCAGCGTGCGGATGGACTGCAGCGGCCGGTAGCGGTCGGGGCCCTCGCCGAGCAGCACGATCCTGCCGTCGGCGAGGTAGGGGGCGAAGAGGGTGGCGACGGCCTCGTCCCAGTGGAAGGGGTGCACCGGCAGCCAGTGGAAGTCGACGGTGTGATAGCCGGTCTCGGCGCAGGTCTCCTGGAGGACGGCCGCGAACTGCTTGCGGGTTTCCTCGTCCAGCTCCTCGCCCAGCAGGGTGCCCTCGTCCAGGCCGTCCACGCCGGAGTACGAGGCGAGGCTGCCGTGCACGGCGGCCCACAGCAGGTGCACCGTCCCGGCCGCCTCGGGGGCGTAGGCGGCGGCGTCGGAGGCGGAGAAGCCCAGCCGCCCCTTGTTGAGGAGCATGCAGGGGTGACCGTCCTGGTGGCCTTCGAGGTCGAGATGGTCCAGGTCGGCGAGGGCGGCGGCGGGCAGGGCGCGGGCGAGGACCTCGGCCTCGGCCCGCCGGGTGGCGGTGAGTTCCCGCAGCACCTCGGCCGTGGTGGGGCCGTCCCAGCCCAGGACCGGGCGGGCGTCGAGCAGCAGCCGCTCGGGACCGCTCTCGGCCTCCGCGGGCGCGGGGTGCCGCCGCAGGGTGCCGGGCACCAGCCGCCAGGTGCCGAAGGTGCCGCGGTTCGCCCGGAAGGTCCAGTGGACGCCGTCGGTGAAGTCCAGCCGGTAGGCGTCGGGGGTGTCGGCCGAGGTGTCGGGCTCGGGGACGAGCAGCTCCTCGTAGGCGAACTCCTCTACGGCCTTGGCGAGCAGCCGTCGGCCCGCCTGCGCCCAGGCGTCTCGTGTGGTGCGGTTCATCGGTGGTTCTCCTCGGAGTGCGCGGGGGCGGCGGTGGCGGCGGTCAGGGGGCGGTCGTCGGCCTGCGCGGACTCCCGCGTCCCGCGCCGGATCTGCAGCGGCACGGCGGGCGCGCCCGCGGTCTCCGGCAGGCCCGCGAGCGGCGTGAGCGGTGCCGCGGCGACGGCTGCGGTCCGCGGGCTCCGCAGGGACACCACGGCGGCGAGGGCCTGGACGGCGGCGGCGACGGCCAGCGGGAGGGCGAGGTCGTAGGAGACGGCCGCCGTGGCGGCGATCGGTGCGGCCAGCAGACCGGCGGACCGGGCGGTCTCCACGGCGGTGAAGGCCGGGCCCTGCGTTCCGGTCGCGCGGAACATGCGCAGTTCGACGGCGACCTGCCCCAGCCCCAGGCCGACGCCGAAGAGCAGTCGCCCGCCGAGCAGTCCGGGCAGCGAGCCGGCCAGCCAGCTCCAGGCCAGCCCGGCCGCGCCCACCGCCAGGGACAGCGGCAGCAGCCGCTCGCCGAGCAGATCGTGGCAGCGGCGTACGGCGGGCAGGACGGCCAGCGCGGACAGGCTCGGCAGGAAGAACAGCACCGCGCCGCCGACCGAGCCGCTGCCCAGGCCCTCGGCGAACTCGGTGAAGAAGGGGCGCGCCACATTGACCGAGAAGTCGAACGCGACGCCGATCAGCGCGACGTAGGCCAGCACCATGAGCCACGGCAGGCGGCGGGTACGAGGTGCGGCGGCGCCGTCCTCGCGGGCGGCGGCGGCCGCGTCGTCCCGGGTGTCCGGGCGCCTGCCCAGGATCCGGTACGTGAACACGGCCAGCAGGGTGTCCAGCACCGCGAACGCCGAGATGCCGATGCGGGGTTCCGGCAGGGCGAGGACGCCGGCGCCCACCATCGTGGAGACGACCACCGACAGATGGAAGACGACCACCAGCGAGCAGATACCGGTGAGCCGCGCCCGGGTGCCGTCCTCGGACGACTCGTCGCCGTGCTCGGCGATGAACGCCGGATAGGCCAGCAGGAGCGCGCTGTTGGTCGTGACGATCAAGGTGGACAGGGCCAGGTACGCCGGGTAGCTGGGGGCCATGCCCAGGAGCAGGTCGAGGACGGCGGAGCCGCACAGCCCGGCCAGCACGAGCCGGTGCAGGGACCAGCGCCGGGCCGCCAGCCCCCACAGCGGGAGGGCGAGCAGGCCGGCGATCCGGCAGATCCAGAGGTACAGCCCGGTCGCCTCGGGGTCCTCGATCCCGTACAGCCGCTCGAAGAGCTGCGGCAGGAACGGCGTCAGGGCGGTCTCGGCGACCAGGTGGAGGCCGATGACCGACAGGAGCACGGACTTGGCGCGGCGCGCCGACCCGTCGCGGGCCGGCGCGCCGATCTTCGTCGCAGCGGCCGTCATCGCGGTATCTCCGCCGGTGCGGGGACGGCGGCGGGCGCCCGGTCCGGGACGGGCGCCGGCTCCTGCGGCGCGCCGAAGGTGGTGTACGCCTGCCGCGGGGCGCTGGGCAGGAGGGTGCGGCCGGCGGCGGCGTTGAGGATGGTCGCGGCGCGCCAGGCCCCCAGGGTGAGGTCGGGGGCGCCCACACCGTGCGTGTGCATCTCGGCGTTCTGGACGTACAGGCTGCCCGAGACCCGGGGGTCGAGCGCGACCCGGTAGTCGCCGTCGACCTGGTAGCGGCCCTTGTCGTCCCAGTCGACCAGATCGGCCATCGACTCCAGGAAGGCCGGGCGGGAGGCGGCGTAGCCGGTGGCCGAGACCACGGCCGAGGTGCGGATCTCGAAGAGCTCGTCCTGCTGCCGGCTGCGGCAGGTGAGCCGGTATCCGTCGCCGTCGGCCTCGGCCGCGACGACCTCCACGGCCGGGTGCAGCGCGGCGCGCGGCGCGCCGCCGCCGATGGTGCGCTCGTACATCTCGTCGTAGATCTCGCCCAGCGTCTCCTCGCTGACGCCCTTGTAGAGCTGCCACTGCTCGGCCGTCAGCCGCTCGCGGGTGGCCTCGGGCAGGGCGCGGAAGTAGCGGATGTAGTCCGGGGTGAAGTGCTCCAGGCCGATCTTGGAGTACTCCATGGGTGCGAACGCGGTGGTCCGGGCGAGCCAGCGCACGTACGGGCCGCCGTTGCCCTCGCCGTCCTGGTTGCGCAGCAGGTCGAGCGCGACCTCGGCGCCGGACTGGCCCGCGCCGACGACGGTGACGTCGTCGGCCGCGGCGAGGCGGGCGCGGTGGGTGCGGTAGTCGGCGCTGTGCAGGACGCGGCCGGTGTGGGCGTCGGTCAGCAGCGGGCGCAGCGGCTCGGGCACGACGGGGTCGGTGCCCACGCCGAGCACGACCTGGCGGGCCAGCACGCGGGTCTGCTCGCCGGCCGCGGAGCGGTGGGTGACGGCGAAGGCGTCCGCGCGCTCGTCCCACTCCAGCGCCGTGACGGCCGCGTCGAAGCGGCAGGAGGGCAGTTGCTCGGCGACCCAGCGGCAGTAGTGGTCGTACTCGCGGCGCGGGATGTGGAAGCGCTCGGAGAAGAAGAACTTGAACATCCGGTCGTGGGCGCGGAGGTAGTTCAGATACGACCAGGGGCTGGTCGGGTCGGCCATGGTGACCAGGTCGGCGAGGAACGGCACCTGGAGGGTGGTGCCCTCCATCAGCAGGCCGGGGTGCCAGGAGAACGCCGGCTTGGCGTCCAGGAAGAGCGAACGGAAGCCGGGCGCGCCGTCGGCCAGCGCGGCGAGCGACAGGTTGAACGGGCCTATGCCGACACCGACCAGGTCGTAGGGGGCGTCGTGGTCGGGGGAAGTCGAGGGCGCGGTCACCGCTGTGCCTCCGTAAGGGGGTTGGGGAGATCGATGTAGACGGACTGGGTGTGCACGTCGCCGACCAGTTCGTCGAGTCCGTCCACGCAGGTGAGGTAGTTGCCCTTGCAGCGCAGCACGGGCGCGTCGAGCAGCAGGTCCAGCAGGCCCTGGGCGGCGGGCTCGGCCGTGCGCAGCCGCGCGAGCGCCCCGCGCAGCACGCGCAGTTGGTCGCCCTCGTCGGCCAGACCGAGGGCGCCGAACGCGCCGATGAGCCCCAGCAGGTTGTTGATGCCCAGGTAGTAGGCGACGCGTTCGTCGACGAAGGCGTCCTCGAAGACCAGGTCGACGCCGTCGGTCGCGCCCGGCAGCAGCCGTTCGATATCGGCGGTGCGGGACTCGGCCAGGTAGTAGCCCTGGCTGTCGCGGTACCAGCCCGCGCAGGGCAGCCCGGTGGCGTCGAGGGCGACGAGGGTGTTCTGGTGGTGCGGCTCCAGGGCGATGCCGTACCGGGCCTGGAGGCGGATCAGGGGCACGGCGAGGACGTCCAGATAGCGCTCCAGCCAGCGTGCCGACGCCTCGGCGGTGGAGACGCCGAGCGCACCCGCGGCGCGCTCGACCGCCGCGCACAGCAGGGCGCGGTGGCGGGGCGGTGTGCCGTCGCCGGGACCGGTCCGCTCGGCCAGCAGCCCGGCCACGCACAGTCCCTGGATGCCGTCGCGGCGGAAGGGGTTGTCGCGGATCGCGGTCTCCAGACCGGTCTCCGGGCCGTCGGCACCGGCCGATATCCAGGCGAAGTCGCGCAGGATGCCGAACTCGGGGTGCTCGGCGCGCAGCCAGTGGGTGGGTCCGGCGGCCAGGAGCTGGGCGGCCCGGACGCCGAGCCGCATCTCGCTGCGCAGGTTGTTGCGGCGGGAGTTGGTGATCCGCATGCCCAGCGACAGCTTCAGCATCACCTCGGCGTCCGGCCGCTGGACGGTCCGCACGGAGGACGTGGGGTACCACTCGGGCCCGGCCGCGCCGAGCGGGCGCAGCAGCCCGGCGTCGACGAGGGCGGCGACCTCCGGCCGGCCCAGCACGTCGCGGGCCTGCCAGGGGTGCGCGGGCACCGGCACCATGCCCTCGGGCAGGTCGAGCCCGGCGGCGAGGGAGCGCAGGCGCTCGGCGACCGGCCGGCCGTCCGCGCTCTCGCCGACCACGATCTCGGGGTGGGCGGCGAACCAGTGCAGTGCGAAGGAGCCACGCAACTCGGGCGAGTACGCCGCCAGTTCCGCGTCCGACGCCTCCTCGCGGCTCTTGGGCGCGGGGTGGAACGGGTGCCCCAGCAGCAGGGCCTGCTCGCCGTCGAGGAACGGCGTCGGGCCTTCGGCGTCCGGGGCCTCGGCGCGCCGGTGCTCGATGTGGGCGGCGGTGCGCCGCGCGGAGTTGAGCACCCGCGCGGCCGCGTCCGTGCCGTGGTGCGGCGGTGCGCCGCGGCCCAGGGTGGTCTCGCGGATCAGCGCCGCCGCCACCAGCGAGGCGTCGGCGGGCAGGCCGCTGCCGTCGCCGGCGGCCAGGCGGGGCGCTCCGAAGCGGTGCCAGCCGGTGGCCGACCGGTACCGGACGGGCACCGACAGGGTCAGCTGACTGGCCGGCAGGTCCAGCGGGAGCGCCTGGCCGGTGGCGGGCACGTCGGTGCCGGTCTCGCGTACGTAGGCGCGCAGCAGCGTCTCCATCGCCGCCGCGTCGCCCGCGCGCAGGGCGTCGGCGTCGTCGAGCGGGTCGGGGCCGGGGGCGGGCCCGGAGACGGCCGGGGCCGCGGGGCGGGCTTCGACGGGGTCGTTCACCGCTCCTCCTCGGCCCGGCCCGCCGCCACGACCGCGTCCAGCAGCCGCTGGACCTGGTCGCTGGTGGTGTGCGGGTTGAGCAGGGTGAGCTTGAGGCGTACCCGGCCCGGTCCCTCGCCCGGCAGCTCGGTGCGGCCGACGACCGCCCGCCCCTCGCGCAGCAGCCTGCGCCGCAGTGCCGCGTTGATCCGGTCGATGTGCTCCGGGTCGGTGTGCTCGGGGTTCTCCGGCAGATAGCGGAACAGGAACGCCGTCAGGACGGGGTCGGCGTGCAGTTCCAGCCGCGGATGGGCACGGACCGCCGCCGCTCCGGAGTGCGCCAGCTCGTGGCAGGCGTCCACCAGACGGCCCAGGCCCGCTCGGCCCAGCGTCCGCAGCGTGACGGCGATCTTGAAGGCGTCGGCACGGCGGGTGGTGCGCAGCGAGAGGCCGAGCAGGCTGGGGTAGCCGGCCTCCTCGTCGTCCTGCGGGTTGAGGTAGACCGCCCGCCGGGCCAGCGACGCGTAGGTCTCCGCCCGCTTGACGAGGAAGATGCCCGCCGCGACCGGCTGCCAGCCCAGCTTGTGCCAGTCCAGCGACACCGAGTCGGCCAGTGCGATCCCGCCCATCAGCGGGGCGAGCCGGTCGGACAGCAGCGCGCCGCCGCCGTACGCGGCGTCCACGTGGAGCCAGGCGCCGTACTCGGCGGCCAGCGACGCGCAGGTGCGCAGCGGGTCGACGGCCCCGGTGTCGGTGGTGCCGGCGGTGGCCACGATCGCCACCGGCAGGTCGCCCTCCGCGACGCAGGCGCTCAGGGCCGCGGCCAGCGCCCTGGGCTTCATCCGCAGCCGGTCGTCCACGGGGACGGCGACGACCGCGTCCTCGCCGAGGCCCAGCAGGGCCGCCGACCGCTGCACCGAGAAGTGCGCGGCGGAGGAGGTGAAGATCCGTGGCCGGGGGCCGCCGCCCGGTACACCGCTCAGCTCGATCTGGCGCCCGCTCTCCCGGCCGAGCACCCGGTCGCGGGCGAGCATCAGGCCCATGAGGTTGGACTCGGTGCCGCCCGAGGTGAGGACACCGGCCGCCTCGGCCGGGTCGTAGCCGACGAGCTGCGCCAACTCCCCCAGCAGCAACGTCTCCAGGGCGGTGGCGGCGGGCGCCTGGTCCCAGGAGTCCTGCGACGGGTTGAGCGCGGAGATGGCGAGGTCGGCGGCGACGGCGACGGCCAGCGGCGGGCAGTGCAGATGCGCCGCGCAGGCCGGGTCGGCCGGGTCGGCGCTGCCGTGCGCGAGCACGTCGGTCAGCCTGCCCAGGGCCTCGTCGCCGTCCGCCTCGGCGAACACCCGGGCGACGTCGGCGGCCAGTTCCGCGGGCGTCCCGGCGGCCAGCGGTCCGCCGCGCCGTCCGGCCCCTTCGGCGAGGGAGGCAAGGACGGTGCGCAGCAGCGGGGTGAGCGCGCCGGGGCCGCCCGTGCCCCCGGACAGCGCGGTGTGCGGGGCGCCGGAGGGTGCCGGAGCGGCCGCGCGCAGCAGTCCGGCCATCTCCTGCTCCAGGGCGTCGGCCGGCGGGGCGGCCGGTTCGGGGACGAGCCGCAGACCGTGCCGGTCCTCCGCACCGCCGGCGACCGCGGACTCCCCGCCGGCCGCGGGCAGTTCATGCACCTTGCCGGTCATGCGCCCGCTCCCGCGTGCTGAGTGGCCGTCACCGCGGCGATGGCGTCGGTCAGCCGGTCCAGTACGGCCTCGACCTGCTCGTCGGTGATGATCAGCGGCGGCAGCAGCCGCACCGTGGAGTCGAAGCGGCCGCCGAGTTCGACGATCAGGCCGCGCTCCAGGCACGCGTCACGGACCTGCGCGGCCAGCTGCGGCGCGAACGGCCGGGCGCCGCACGCGTCCGGCTCGGCCTCGGCGTCGACCAGCTCGACGCCGATCATCAGGCCGCGGCCGCGGACGTCGCCGATCACCGGCAGCTCGGAGCGCAGCGCGGTCAGCCGCTCGGTCATCCGGGCACCGACGGCCGCGGCCCGCTCGACCAGGCCCTCGCGGGAGACGTACCGCAGGGTGGCGGTACCGGTCGCCATGGCCAGGGTGTTGCCGCGGAAGGTGCCGGTGTGCGCGCCGGGCAGCCAGCCGTTGTAGTCCTCGTGGTAGACGATGACGGCCAGCGGCAGGCTGCCGCCGATCGCCTTGGACATCACCATGGCGTCCGGCACGATCCCGCTGTGCTCCACGGCCCAGAAGGCGCCGGTGCGGCCGACACCGGTCTGCACCTCGTCGACGATCAGCGGAATCTCCCGCTCGGCGGTGATCCGCCGCATCTCGCGCAGCCAGGCGTCCGGGGCGGGCACCGCGCCGCCCTCGCCCTGCACCGCTTCCAGGATCATCGCGGCGGGCGGCACCACTCCGCCGTTGGGGTCGTCCAGCAGCCGCTCGACGTAGTCGGCCGAGATCCGCGCACCGCGCTCACCGCCGACACCGAACGGGCAGCGGTAGCTGTACGGGTAGGGAAGCCGGGTCACGTCCGCGGCGATCCCGGGCACCGGCGTCTTCGTGCCGACACCGCCGGAGGCGGCCAGCGCGCCCGCGGTCATGCCGTGGTAGGCGCCGGTGAAGCCCAGTACGCCGCGGCGTCCGGTGGCCGTCTGCATCAGCTTGAGCGCGGCCTCGACGGCGTCGGTTCCGGCCGGTCCGCAGAAGTGGATCCGGGCCTTGTCGGCGAAGTCACCGGGCAGGGTGGCGAACAGCGCGTCGGTGAACTCGTCCTTCTCCGGGGTGGCCAGGTCCAGGACGTGGAGCGGGGCACCGCTGCTGACGGTCCGCTGGATGGCCTCCAGCACGACGGGGTGGTTGTGGCCGAGGGCGAGCGTGCCGGCGCCGGAGAGGCAGTCGAGGTAGCGGCGGCCGTCGGTGTCCTCGATCGTCATGCCCTGGGCGCGGGCCGGGACGATGGGGAACGAGCGGGCGTAGGTGCGGGCGGCGGATTCGCGTCCGCGCTGGCGCTCCAGAATGGCCGCTGTGCTGGGCGCGGTCCGCTGTGTCGCGGGCAGGTCGGTGGGCTGCAGGGTCATGAGGGCTGGCTCCAAGGAGGGGGACATAAGCGGGGGCGGCCGCACCGGTGGGGCCGAAGGAGGCGCGGCGCGGTGGCGGTGCCGCCGCGGGGGCTGGCCGCGGCGGCCGGGTGCTCGTTCAGAGCAGAAGTCGTTCGGCGACCGGGTGTCCGAGGAAGCCGTGCATGGCGAACTCCCAGCCGTAGGAACCCGCGTTGGGGAAGACGACCAGGTCGCCGGCGCGCACCCGGTCCACCTTGACGTCGCGCAGCAGGGTGTCCTCCGGGGTGCACAGTTCACCGACGACGGTCACCCGGGTGCCCTCGGCAGCGGGACGGGGACAGCCCTCGGGCCACTCCTCGACGGGCAGGACCGCGACGTTGTGCACGATGTCCCAGGAGGTGGGCAGCTGGAAGTGGTTGATACCGCCCCGGAGCACGACGAAGGACTCGCCGTACGAAGCCTTCACGTCGGTCACCTCGGCGGCGTACCAGCCGCAGTCGGTGACCAGGAAGCGGCCGGGCTCCAGCACGACCTTGACGCCCTCGGGGACCTCCACCTGCGCGGCGAGTTCCCCGAAGCGGACGACGTCGAAGGGCTTCTCGCCGATCTCGAAGGCGACGCCGATGCCGCCGCCGATGTCGACATGGCGCAGCTCGATCCCGTTCTCGCGGGCGGTCCGCCCGCTCCACTCCACGCACCAGCGCAGATACGCGGCATGGGAGTCGGCGTCGAGGTTGTTGGAGGCGGCGTGGATGTGGAAGCCGACCAGGTCCAGGCCGGGCAGCCGAACGGCCTCCCTCAGCACACCGGGCACGTCCGGCTCCGCCACACCGAACTGGGAGGGCACACCGCCCATGTGCAGCGAGCCGGTGACCGGGATCGTCTCCGGGTTGACGCGCAGCGCCACCTTGGCGCGGACGCCCTCCGCGACCGCGATCCGGCTGATCCGGTGCAGTTCGAGCAGGCTCTCGGCGTTGATCGCCTCGACCCCGGCCCGGACCAGGGCGGTCAGGACGGGAACGGACTTCGCGGGCCCCGCGGCGACCACGGGCGCGGTGGCGCCCTCGGCAACCGGCTTGGCCGACAGGGCGAGTTCGAGCTCCGAGCGGGAGGCGACCTCGAACCCGTCGACATACGGCGCCAGTGCCGCGACGACTCCGGGGAAGGAGTTCGCCTTCACGGCGTAGTAGACGGCCGCCCACTCGGGAAGGGCGCTGCGCAGCTCCCGGGCACGCTCGGCGGCGACGTCTCCGTCGTAGACGTAGGTGGAGACCGGCGGCTGGGACTGCGCCAGTTCCAGAAGACGGCCGCGAACCCTCTCCGGGACCACGTCCACGGGGTAGACGGATCGCGGGGCTGCGGACGGCGGCAACTCTATGGACACGGTGATGCCTCAGGTCGGGGGCGGGGACGGGGGAAAGTTCGGTTTCCGGGCGGGCCCGGAGCGGCAAGGGCCTTCAGCCGCGGGCGAGCGGACGCACTCCGTCGAGCGGGCGCACACCATCGAGCGGACGCACGATCGCCACATGGGGACGCCAGCCGGGGTACGGCTCCATCCGACCGACGGGCGTGAAGCCGTACTTGGCGTACGTGGCGAGCATCACGTCGTTGCCCTCGGACACGAAGGCCGCCGCGCGCTCCTCCGGTCGCTCCGCGAGAAACGCCTCGAAGAGCGCGTGCCCGATGCGCGAGCGCCGCCATCGGTGCCGGACCAGCAACTCGCACACCCCGATCGTGCGTCCGGGGTACTCCCGGGTGAACTCCGCACCGGGATCCGGCACCAGGCCGTCCCACCACAGCGAGTCCGGCGGAAGCGTGTATCCGTAGACGAATCCGGCTACCTCATCGCCGTGCAGAGCCGCCATCAGCCCGAAGCCGGGGCGCTCGGCATGCCGCAGCAGGCGGTCCGAGACGGGCGGGTCCTGATGGTCGCTGAGGCCCAGCGCGTCCGCGTAGACGTCCTCGTAGGCGGCTGCCCACCGCCCGACGTCCGAGGTGACGGCCGTGCCGTCGTAATGCTCGATCACAAGCTCGGCCGACGCCCTCGCCGGCGAGGGCGCTGGCGCGATTGACTTGCTCGAACGAGTCACGGAGGCTCCCAGGGGGTACACAACTGCCTGGCGGACACACGAATTCAGGCAAGTGCTTAGGTGAGGCTAACCTAACGCCTCCTGATCGCGTCGCCAAGACTGCGTGTAACGCACACGCATATCGCCGGGCCGGGCCCGGGACCGCGCACTGAACCCCCGTCAGAACCGAAGAGCGCCCCGGGGCCCCGATGGGCTCACCTCGACAACCCCCAAGGACACCCCCTCCCTGACGCCGGAGCCCGAACGCCAGGTGGTGACCAGACTCCCCCGCGAAACCTGGTCGGCGGCGTTTCAGCAGCCCGGCAGGGGCCGGGCGATGACGCCCGGCCCCTGCCGAAGAGAGAGAGCGGGCCCCCGGCGCCCAGCCTGCGGCTCGGCTGCCCGGGGCCGTTGGCCACCCTCAGTAGTCCTTCTCGTCCTTGTCGTCCTTGCCGCCCTTGTCGCCCTTGTCGCCGCCGTCGGCGAAGCTGTTGTTGCAGCCGACCGAGGAGCCCATCTTGGTCTCCTGGGCGCCGGGGGAGCCCTCGCCGCCGAGCGCGTTGCCCAGCACGCCGTTGAGGATGCCGACCTCGCCGAGGACGTCGACGTTCAGGTCGTGCGAGCGGCAGGAGCTGCCCTGCTTGATGTTGAACTCGGTGCCCTTCCCGTGCCTGCCGCCGTCGGCGTGGGCCGAGCCGGCACCGAGGAAGGCGACGCTGCCGAGGACTGCCGCCACGACGGCAGCCTTACGGAACTTGTGCATGTCATCTCCGGTTTTTGAACGGATGCGATCAGTAATTGATCAACCTCGTACAGTTACGAAAGGCTAATCGCAAATTCGCCGACCCCGTTGACCGACGCGCCGAGTCTGGGCGCGCGGCCACGGGCGCCGATCGGGGCTCGGCAGGGCGTCAGTGGACGTCCTTGACGTCCCACACCTGCACGGTGCCGTCGTTGTCGCCGCTCCCTGTGGCGACGGCGGTGCCGTCCGGGCTGAACGCGAGCCCGGTGACGAGGGAGGTGTCGGCGAGCTTGGCGATGTTCCATTGGCCGGCCACGTCCCACAGGCGCGCGGTGTGGTCCCAGTTGCCGGTGGCCAGGGTGCGGCCGTCCGGGCTGAACGCCACACGGGCGACGTCGATGAAGTGCCCCATGGCCTGGCTGAGTTGGCGGTGGTCCCGTCGCCGGTGCCGATGGCCAGCACCTCGCTGTCCGGGCTGAACGCCGCATGCATCACCCCGCGTCCGTGCAGCGTGGCGTACGGGGTACGCGCGGGGCGGGTGCCTCCCGCGCCCGCGGCGGGTGCGGTCTTCTTGCCCGGGGAGGTGCCTCCGGGCAAGGAGGTGGAGGACAGGCCCAGCGGAACGGCCACGGCGGCGGCGCCGAGCCCGGCGAAGAGCAGGGCCCGGCGCCCGGGGCGCCATATGTCGGACTTCCGGCGAGGGGTGCTCAGCCCAGAGCGCCCTCCTGCGGCGCGAGGACGACGAACTCCGCGCCCGACGAGTCGGTGCAGACGGCCAGCCGGCCGACGTCCTCGGCGGTTTCCGGGCCCATCGACAGCGAGCCGCCGTTGCCCGTCACCAGCCCGACCGTGGCATCGCAGTCCTTCGAGACGAACACCGGGTGCCAGTACGGCTTTCCGCCGGGCCCGAGCAGGTCGGCGGGGACGCCGATGAGGCCGCCGTGCATCCGTTCCTCGCCGCAGTTCGCGGGCCGGAGCAGGGTGTAGGTGCCGCCGCCTCCGGGGAGTTGCATGTCCTGGGTGTGCCAGCCGAAGACCGTCCGGTAGAAGGTCTGCGCGGCGGCCGGGTCGGTGGTGTACAGCTCCGTCCAGCCCAGACTGCCCGGGCCGTCCGCGGCCTCGATGCCCGGATGTCTCGCCGGCTGCCAGACGGCGAACTCCGCGCCCTGCGGATCCGCGAGCCGGGCGCACCGGCCGTCGTCCGCCCCGACCGGGGCCGGCGCCGTGCGGACCGCGCCACCCGCCCGCGCCACCGCCTCGGCCGTGGCATCCGCGTCGGGGGTGTGGAAGTAGATCGTCCAGGCGGAGCGGGCGCCGTCCCCGGTGAGCGGGGCGACCGCGCCGACCGCCTTCCCGTCGAGCCGGAAGAGGGTGTATCCGCTCGCGCCCTGCTCGCCCTGCGGTTCGGCCCGCCAGCCGAACACGGCTCGGTAGAAGGCCGCCGCGACCTCGACATCGGGCGTACCGAGATCGATCCAGCACGGGGAGCCGGGGACGAAGTCAGTGGTGATCATGGCGATTCCCTTCGCGGATCCTTCGTGGTTTCAGCCTGACATCCGGCACTGACACTCGCCCGTCGGCCGCCTGCCGCCCGGGATTCGGCGTCCGGGCGTCCGCTTGCTAGCCTGACGCGCGCTCGTCAAGGAATCCCGCATCGGCGGGACCCGCGGGCGCATCATCGATCGGGTACGCGTACGGCTACGCGTACGCGGTGGCCGCCCAGGGAGGCGGCCGTCTGTCACGGGGGAGATCTCAGGATGAAGATTCGCCATGTCCGCGCTGTCGCCGTGTGCGCACTGGTGGTCGTCGCGCTGACCGGTGCGCGCGGTTCGCACGGTGGGGGCTGCGGCGGCAGCCACGGCTCCAGCAGCTCCAGCAGCAGCTCCGGCGGCGAGTACAGCTCCGGCAGCACGTCCAGCGGCGGATACAGCAGCTCCGGCAGCACCACCAGCGGCGGCACCACCACCAGTGGGACGACGACCGGTTCGCCGTCCTCCGGGTCCACCACGCCGCCCGAGTCGGACATCCGCATCACCGACTGCCAGGTCGACAGCGCGGCCGCCACGCTGACCGCCAAGCTGAGCGTGACCAACGGCAACTCCACGAGCCCGGCGACGTACAACGGCAGCGTGCGCTTCACCGACTCCTCCGGCGGCTACGTCGGCGTCGTGCAGATCACGTCGCTCAAGGTGGCCGCCGGCCAGACCCTGCCCACCACGGTGACCGGCACGTTCATCAAGAGCCCCAGCGAGCAGGGCACGTTGTCGGGCAAGTGCACGCTGGGCAGCGTGTGGAAGCTCAACGGCTGAGGCCGGCCGCGGCGGGGCCGCGCGGCGGAGTCCGAGGCCGGCACGGGCGGTTGGCGTTCAGTGCCGGTACAGCTCCTTGGCGATGATGGAGCGCTGCACCTCCGTCGCGCCCTCGTAGATGCGCGGCGCGCGGACCTCCCGGTAGAGGTGCTCCAGGAGGTGGCCGCGGCGCAGCGCGCGGGCGCCGTGGATCTGGACGGCGGCGTCGACCACGTACTGGGCGGTCTCGGTCGCCAGCAGTTTGGCCATGGCCGAGCGGCGGGCGATGTCCGGGGCCCCGGTGTCGTAGGCGGAGGCGGCCGCGTACACCAGGAGGCGGGCGGACTCGACCCGGGTGGCCATCTCGGCGAGCTGGTGGCCCACGGACTGCAGGTCCTTCAGCGGGCCGCCGAACGCGGTGCGCGCGCCCGCGTGCGCCAGCGCCGCGTCCAGCGCGGCCTGCGCCATGCCGACCGCGAAGGCGCCCACGCTCGGCCGGAAGAGGTTCAGGGTGGCCATCGCGACGGCGAATCCACAGCCCACCTCGCCCAGCACATCCGCCCTGGTCACCGGCGTGCCGTCGCACACCAGCGTCCCGATGGGGTGCGGGCTGAGCATGTCCAGGCGCTCGCCGGTCAGACCCGGCCGGTCGGCGGGGACGAGGAAAGCGGTCACACCGCGCGCGCCCGCCTCGCCCCCGGTGCGGGCGAAGACGGTGGCGAAGTCGGCCTCGGGGGCGTTGGAGATCCAGCACTTCTCGCCGGTCAGCCGCCAGCCGCCGGGGCCGTCCGGTTCGGCGGCCAGGGACAGCGCGGCGGCGTCCGAGCCGGCGCCCGGCTCGCTCAGCGCGAAGGACGCGACGGCGCGCCCGGCCGCCACCTCGGGCAGCCACCGGGCGCGCTGGGCGTCGGTGCCGGCCTGGACGATCGGGTAGGCGCCCAGGCCCTGGAGCGCGAGCGCGGTCTCCGCCTCGGTGCACTCCTGGGCGAGGGATTCCCGCAGCAGGCACAGGTCCAGGGCGCGCAGCGTTCCGTCGGCGGGGAACAGGCGGCGCAGCAGGCCCAGTTCGCCGAGGGTGGCGACCAGCGGGCGGTTGACCCGGCCCGCCGCGCCCTTCTCCGCCAGCGGGCTCAGCCGTTCGGCCGTCATGGCGCGCAGTTCGGCGCACCATTGCCGCTCGTCCGGTCCCAGCGCGAATACAGTCACGAGGCGGCTCCCTGGTAGCGGTCCTCTATCGCGGTCTGTTGACTGCCGTCACCAACACGTTACGCTGACGAAGCATCCGAACGGCAGTCCTCGACCACTCGTCGCACCGGTCCCGGCCGGCCCGGCGAGCAGCCGACCGAGTCGGCCACCCGGCCGCCCTAGGGGGCGTATCCGCCATGGAGCTACGGTCCTCGGCCCACGCCGACACCTTCGCGCGCGACCGGCTGCCGCCTCGCGAGCAGTGGCCGCACCTCACCGATCTGGGCTACCCCGACCGCCTGAACTGCGGCGCCGAACTCCTCGACGGCACCATCGCCCGGCTCGGCGCGGACCGTCCCGCGGTGCGCGACGCGAGCGGTCCGGTGTGGACCTACGGGCAGCTGCGGGCGCAGGTCGACGCGATCGCCCAGGTGCTCACCGACCGGCTCGGGGTGCTGCCGGGCAACCGCGTGCTGCTGCGCGGACCCACCACCCCGTGGCTGGCCGCCTGCTGGCTCGCCGTGATGAAGGCGGGGGCGGTCGCGGTGACCGTCCTGGCCACGCAGCGCCCCAAGGAGCTCGCCACGATCTGCGAGATCGCCCAGGTGCGGTACGCACTGTGCGACGCCCGCTCCGTCGACGACCTCGCCGCGGCCGCGGTCCCGGAGCTGCGGATCACGACCTACGGCGGGGACGGGCCGCAGGATCTGCGCCGGCTGGCCCGGCCCGGCGGTGCGCCGTACACCGCGGTGGCGACCTCGGCCGACGACGTCGCGCTGATCGCCTTCACCTCGGGCACCACCGGCCGCCCCAAGGGCTGTCTGCACTTCCACCGCGATGTCCTCGCCATCGCGGACACCTTCTCGGCACGGGTGCTGCGCCCGTCCCCTGACGACGTGTTCGCCGGCAGCCCTCCCCTGGGGTTCACCTTCGGCCTCGGCGGGCTGGTGGTCTTCCCCCTGCGGGCCGGCGCCTCGACGCTGCTCGCCGACTGGGGCGGGCCCGGGCGGCTGCTCGCCGATATCGCGGCGCACCGCATCTCGGTGCTGTTCACCGCGCCGACCGCCTACCGGGCGATGCTGTCCGAACTCGACGGGCACGACGTCTCCTCGCTGCGCCGGTGCGTGTCGGCCGGTGAGAACCTGCCCGCCGCGACCTGGCAGTCCTGGTACGGGGCGACCGGCCTGCGGATCATCAACGGCATCGGCGCCACGGAGCTGCTGCACATCTTCATCTCGGCCGCCGACGACGCGATCCGGCCGGGCATGACGGGCCTGCCGGTGCCGGGCTTCCAGGCCCGGGTGGTGGGCGCGGACGGCACACCGCTGCCGGACGGCGAACCGGGCCTGCTGGCCGTGCGCGGGCCGACCGGCTGCCGCTATCTCGCCGACCCCCGGCAGGCCGAGTACGTCCGCGGCGGCTGGAACCTCACCGGTGACACCTATGTCCGCGAGCCCGACGGCTACTTCCGCTACGTCGCCCGCGCGGACGACATGATCATCTCGGCCGGCTACAACATCGCCGGGCCCGAGGTGGAGGACGCCCTGCTGCAGCACCCCGACGTGACCGAGGCCGCGGTGGTCGGGCGGGCCGACGAGGACCGCGGACAGGTCGTCGTCGCCCATGTCGTGCTGCGGGCCGGCGTCCCCGAGGGGGCGGACACCATCGCCGCGCTGCGCGCCTTCACCAAGACCCGTATCGCGCCCTACAAATGCCCCCGCGAGATCGTCTTCCACACCGCCCTCCCCCGCACCCCTACGGGCAAGCTCCAGCGCTTCCGGTTGCGTGCCCCCCTCTAGGGCCTGTCCGATGGGTCGGGGTCGGAAAGGCCGCGGCGTCTGGTGCGGTGCATCGCAAGGCGCCGGAGCGTCTCGATAGCGGAGCTATCGGGATGATTCGGCAACGCCGCGAGGTGCCGTGCCAGGCGTCGCGGGCCCGGCCAGGACCCATCGGACAGGCCCTAGAGTGACCCGGTGATCGACCAGCAAGCACAGCACACCCCGCGGTCCCTGATCGTCACGTTCTACGGCGCCTACGGGCGCGGCGAGCCCGGCGCGGCGGACGAGGCGGCCGCCGTGGTGCCGGTCGCCGCGCTGATCCGGCTGCTCGGGGCGCTGGGGGTGGATCCGCCGTCGGTGCGCTCCGCGGTCTCCCGGCTCAAGCGGCGCGGGCTGCTGGTCCCCGCGCGCACGGCCACCGGAGCGGCCGCCTACGGACTGTCCGACGCGGCCCGCGAGCTCCTGGAGGACGGCGACCGGCGGATCTTCGGCCGGCCGCCCGCGCGGCCCGCCGACGGCTGGGTACTGGCCGTGTTCTCCGTCCCCGAGCAGGAACGGCACAAACGGCATCTGCTCCGCTCCCGGCTGGCCCGGCTCGGCTTCGGCACCGCCGCGCCGGGCGTGTGGATCGCCCCCGCACAGCTCTACGAGGAGACCCGGCACACCCTGGAGCGGCTGCAACTGGCCCCGTACGTCGATCTGTTCACCGGCGCGCACGCCGGTTTCGCCGCCACGGCGGACGCGGTGGCACGCTGGTGGGACCTGGATGCCATCGCCGCGCAGTACCGCGCGTTCCTGGACGAGCAGGAGCCGGTCCTGCGCCGCTGGTCACGACGGCGCACGGTGCCGCCGGAGGCGGCCTACCACGACTATCTGCTGGCCCTGGACGCCTGGCGCCGCCTCCCGTACGCCGATCCCGGGCTGCCCGCTCCCCTCCTCCCGGAGGACTGGCCGGGAGGCCGCGCGGCAGAGGTGTTCAGCAGTCTGCACGGCATGCTGCGGACCACGGGCGCCCGTTACGCGCACCAGGCGACCGCCGGTCCGTAAGGCGTCCGCGCCTCAGCGGCGGCGCGCCTGAGCCCCCACCGCGACGGCCGGCCGCGGCCGGGCCGCGGCGATCACCGAGACCACGTCCTTGAACGAGCTGCACATCCGGGTGCCGGCGACCGCGGCCAGCTCGCCGAACGTACCGACGCCGTAGGTCACCGCGACCGGCGCCATCCGCGCGGTGACCGCCATCCGCATGTCCCCCACGGTGTCCCCCACATACGCGCTCTGCCAGGGCGCGACACCCAGCCGGCCGGCCGCCCGCAGCACCATCTCCGGGTGCGGCTTGCCGCGCCGGACCATGTCCTGGCCGATGACCGGGCCGACCAGGTCGCGGATGCCCATGACGTCGAGCAGCGCCTCGGCGCTGCGGGTGGTCTTGGACGTGGCGACGGCCAGCTCGACACCGTGGGCCCGCAGCGCGGACAGCCCCGCCGTCACACCGGGGAAGAGCAGCTGCGGCCCCTGGCACAGCACCTCGTAGGAGAACAGCTCGCGGTAGCGGGAGATGGCGGCCTGCACCCGGCCGTCGTCCTCGGGCTTGCCCAGCAGCCGGCCGAAGGCGGGGCCGGGAGGTTTGCCGATGGCGGAGGCCGCCTGCCGCGCGGTCACCGAACAGCCCTGCTCCGAGGCCACCTTGACCAGCAGCTTGCTGATCGCCGGCATGGTGTTGGCGAGGGTGCCGTCCAGATCGAAGACGGCCGCCCTGATCGTCTCGCCTCCTGCCCCCCGTGCGCCTCTCGCGGGACGTTCGCCGACTTCCATTGCTACGCGCATGGCTGGAGACCTTTCCGGATTCCGATGGGGGTGCGGGGTACGGGGGTTCGGGTGACGTTGCTGGCTCGGCTGGTTGAGCGGCCTGCGGTCGGCGACTGGTAAGAGGCAGAGGCGGTCTCGCCATGGCGCACACGCTGTCCAAGGGCGGTACGCGACCGTCGCGGCGGCTCCATCGGAACGGATCGTCCCGTTTACCGCCTTCGGAGATTTAAAAACCGCCTGCGCTGTTTGTCAATGTGCCTTTGTCACATCCTGACGGGTCGACAACGCTCCCCCGCAAGGCCAGACTGGCGGCACAGCGCCCGCAGGCGCCACCGGAGGCCCGAAATCCACGGCCCGACGTCAGCTTTTCGCCAGGGCGCACCAGTTCAGGCCATTCACCCCGACCATATCGAACCGCATGGTTGGTTTTCTATGTAGACTGCAATCAGCTTCGCAGCCGTACTAGAGACGGGACGGACACCGTGCCCACCCAGCATCGCGCCATCCAGAGCCGCCAGGCACTCATCCGCTCGGCCGCAGAGACCTTCCTGGAGAAGGGGGTTCCCGCCGCGGGCATGGTCGAGATCAGCCGGCGGGCCCGGCTGAGCAAGGGAGCCCTCTACTTCCACTTCACGTCCAAGGACGACCTCACCCTCGCGGTGCGCGACGCCGCACTCGCCACCCTTCAGGAGATCGAGAACGGCTTCGCCCGCTCCCCGCAGCCGCTGGCGACCGCGGTGCAGGACTTCGCCGTCGAGCTGTTCAGCCGGGTGGAGTCGGACGCCGTACTGCGCGCCGGGTTGCGCCTGCGGCCGGAGACCGCGCCGGGTCTCGGTATCTACGCCCTGGAGCAGCGCTGGTACGCGCTCTTCCTCGACAAGGCGGTGACCTGCGGGACCGGCGAGCCGGGTCGGCCGAGCGCGGCGGACACCTCGGACGCCGAACCGCGCCGCACCGCCCAGCTGCTGACCTCGATCGTGGTGGGTCTGCTGCATCTGGGCGGCGAGGACGGGACGTGGTGGGACCGGGAGGCCGTGGTCGGCCTGTGGGGGCTGCTGTCCGCCTCGCCGGAGCGGATCCCGGCCGGCGGCCTGCCCGAGCCGGCCCGCCTGCCGGCCGCCGGCTGACCCGGCGGGCCGTCAGGGGCCGTACGCCACGAGCGGGCGCGGGCGGATCACAACTCGACCAGCACGGCCCCGACATGGCGGCCCTGAGTGAGCTCGCACAGCGCCCGCGGGGCCTGCTCGATGCCCTTCAGCAGGGCGTGCGGGAAGACCAGGGAACCGTCCCGCAGGCCCTGGCCGAACTCCTTCGCCCACTCCTGCGGCAGATCCGGGTGCGCATGCAGCCCGAAACCGCGCAGCGCCACCCGCCGCGCGATGATCAGTCCCGTGTCCAGCACCACTGGGGCGGTGCTGGAGCCGGTCGCGCCCAGCTGACTGGAGAGCGCGCCGACCAGCGCGAAGCGGGCGTCGGGACGGGCCACCGCGAGCGCCGCGGTCAACTGCTCGCCGCCCACGGTGTCGAGCAGTACGTCGATGCCGTCCGGGGCGGCCCGGCGCAGCTGCCGCTCGATCGGGCCGGCGCCGCGCACGATGGTGTCGTCGTACCCCAACTCCGCGCGCAGCCGGGCGGCCTTGCGCTCCGAACCGGTGCTGCCGACCACCCGGGCGGCGCCCAGCCGCCGCGCCAGCTGCCCGGCCAGGCTGCCCACACCGCCGGCCGCCCCGGAGACGAACACCGTGTCCCCCGGGCGGACTTCGGCGGCCCGGCGCAGCGCGCCCCAGGCCGTCGCGCCCTGGGAGAGGTGCGCGGCGGGGTCCGGTAGCGCGTCCAGGTCGAGCCGGCGCACCTGCGACTCGTCAACCGCCGCGAACTCCCGCCATCCGAAGCGGTGGTGCACCAGCTCGCCGGGGGTGAAGCCGCCGCCGGGCGCCGCCACCACCTCCCCGACCGCGGAGCCCCACAGCGCCCGTCCCGGTACGAAGGGCGGCATCGGCTTCGAGTCGCCGCTCATCTGCGTCCGCATCGCCGCGGTCACCGCCATCAGGCGCGTCCGCACCAGGACCTGCCCCGGCCCCGGTTCGGGCACCGGCACCTCGGCCACCACGAAGTGCCGGCTGGTCGGCTCTCCTTCGGCATGGCGGACGAGCCGGATCTCGCGCTGCGCGGCGGGCAGAGCGGTGGGGGACATCGGACAGCTCCTCGAAGTCGTAGTACACGCCACGGCGCGCAGATTCAATACCGCCTGGTTGGCTTCTTTATGATGCCGAAAGAGACTGCGCGGCCAGGGCGACGGGTCGCACTCGGCGCAACTCCAAGAGAGCATACGGAGGCTGTTCGGTGGTCAAGCAGGCACGTGCAGTGCGCACCCGGCGCGCGGTCCTCGAAGCCGCGGCTCATGTCATCGGCAGCCGCGGGTACCAGGCCGCCACCATGGCCGAGATCATCCAGCGCGCCGGGGTCACCAAAGGAGCCGTGTACTTCCACTTCACCTCCAAGGGAGCGCTGGCCCGCGCGGTCATCACCGAGCAGGCCGACCCGTTCCTCCCTCAGGTCAGCGACTCCCGGTTGCAGGACGCCATCGACTTCACCCACCGGGTGGCGCTGGCGCTGCGCAGCGACCCGCTGCTGCAGGCCGGCACCCGGATCGCGGTCGAGACGACGTTCAGCGACGAGCCGCTGGTGCCCTACCAGGCGTGGACCGACATCATCAGCACGATGTTCAGCGAGGCCCGGGACAAAGGGGAGTTGCTGCCCGGTGTGGTGCCGGACCGGGCAGCCGAGTTCTTCGTCGCCGCCTATATGGGCGTGCAGTTGTTCTCGCGCGCCGCGACCAACCGTGCCGATCTCCCCGAGCGCGTCACGGCGCTGTGGAAGCACACTCTGCCGGGTCTCGCCTCGCCCGGCGCGATGAGCCATCTCGACCCGGGCGGCCGCGCGGCGCGGGTCTCGGCCTGACGGCTGCCCGTCCGGCGCCGGCGCCCTCCCGGCCTGGCCGAGGAGCGCCCCTTAGCACTGGTGAACAAACCACATGGTCCGTATCTTGGTGGCGCGGGGGCCGCCAGCGTGGCTCGGCCCGTCTCGGGCGCTGAGAGCCGCACTTCAGAGAGGACACCTATGGCCAGAGCCATCCTCATGCCGTCGTCTCCGGATCAGCGCCACGACGGCCGAGGCGGGTTCGCCGACGAAAACCGACCGTCCCCTTTGAGCACCACCGCACCGCACGGGTACGGCCACCGTGCGGCGGTGTCCGAGGTGTTCCTGACCAACTGGCGGCGGGACACCGCCGACGGCTGGGTCGTCAGCGCCCGGTGGCCGCGCGCACACGGCTTCTACGGGTCGGTCGACGGGCCGCACGAGCGGCTGCACGACCCCCTGCTGCTGATCGAGACCATGCGGCAGGCCGGGATACTGCTCAGCCATCTCGCCCACCGCGTGCCGCTCGACCACCCGGTCACCTGGCAGCGGATCCGCTACGACCTCATGCCGCAGGCGCTGAGCGCCGCCGGTGCGCCGACGGAGGTGGAACTGCACGTCACCGACCATGAGGTGAGCCGCCGCGGCAAGCGGCTGCTCAGCGCCCGCCAGGAGTTCCGGGTGCGGCGCGACGGCGCCGATCTGGCCACCGCGACGCTCGACTACGCGTGCCACAGCCCGTCCGTCTACCGCCGGCTGCGCGGCAGGTACAGCGAGCTGACGCCGGCCAACGCGCGCAGGCTGCCGCTGCCCGCGCCCGTCGCCCCGCAGTTGGTCGGCCGGGACCGCGAGCGCGATGTGGTGCTCTCCCCCACCGTCCGCGCCGGCCGATGGCGCCTGCGGGTGGACACCTCTCATCCGGTGCTCTTCGACCAGCCCGTGGACCACGCCCCCGGCATGCTGATGATCGAGGCCGCCCGGCAGGCCGCGCAGGTGGTGACGCCGGGGGTCACCCTGCCGATTGCGATGGAGTGCGCTTTCGAGCGGTACGCCGAACTGGACGCGCCGTGCTGGGTACGGGCCCGGACCGTCCCGGAGTCGACCGGGGCGCGGGCGGGCGAGGCGCGGGCGGGTGACGGCCGCATGCTGGTCGACGTGGCCGTGGAGCAGCACGGCAAGCCGGTGATCGCGGCGCGGATCACCAGCCTGCCGCTTCTCTGAGGCGCCGCCGTGGCGCCGGCGGAGGGACGCCGTCCCTCCGCGGACGGCCCCGCCCCGCTGCCCGTGTCTCCCCGTCACCGCAGCGTGAGGCGGGGCTTCGGCGCGTCGGTGCGTCCGGTGGGCGGGGTGCGGCTGCCCGCCTGGTAGGGCGGCGGCCACGGGGCGCCCGGCCCGGTGTACCCCTGCTCCGCGGCGGCGTGCAGCGTCCAGTGCGGGTCGTACAGATGGGGTCTGGCCAGCGCGCACAGGTCCGCGCGCCCGGCGAGCACCAGGGAGTTGACGTCGTCCCAGGAGGAGATCGCGCCGACCGCGATGACCGGCACCCCCAAGGTGTTGCGGATCCGGTCGGCGAACGGCGTCTGGTACGAGCGGCCGAAGTCGGGGCGCTCGTCGGCGACGACCTGCCCGGTGGAGACGTCGATGGCGTCGGCACCGTGTGCGGCGAAGGCCGCCGCCATGGCCACGGCGTCCTCGGCGGTGGTGCCGCCCGCCGCCCAGTCGGTGGCGGAGATGCGGACCGTCATCGGCCTCTCATCCGGCCACAGTTCGCGCAGGGCGTCGAAGACTTCGAGCGGGAAGCGCAGGCGGCGGGAGAGGGAACCTCCGTAGGCGTCGGTGCGTTGATTGGTCAGCGGGGAGAGGAATCCGGACAGCAGATAGCCGTGGGCGCAGTGCAGTTCCAGCAGATCGAAGCCGCAGTCGACGGCGCGGCGCGCGGCCGAGGTGAACTGCTCCCGGATCGTGGTGAGTTCGTCCGCGGTCAGCTCGTGGGGGCGCTGGCTGCCGGGCTTGTACGGAAGGGGGGATGCCGCCACGAGAGGCCAGTTGCCGTCGTCGAGCGGTTCGTCGATGCCGTCCCACATCAGCTTGGTGGAGCCCTTGCGGCCCGAGTGGCCGAGCTGGAGACCGATCGCGGTGCCGGGCGCCTGGGTGTGCACGAAGTCGGTGACGCGGCGCCAGGCGGCGGCCTGATCGGCGGTGTAGAGCCCGGCGCAGCCCGGTGTGATGCGCCCCTGCTCGCTGACGCACACCATCTCGGTCATCACCAGGCCCGCCCCGCCCAGGGCTCGCGCGCCCAGGTGGACGAGGTGGAAGTCCCCGGGGACGCCGTCCTGCGCCGAGTACATGTCCATCGGCGAGACGACCACGCGGTTGCGCAGGGTCAGCGAGCGCAGCCGGAAGGGCGTGAACATGGGCGGAGTGCCGGCCGGGGTGTCCGCCTCGCCCTCGACGGCCGCGACGAATCCGGGGTCGCGCAGCCGCAGGTTGTCGTGGGTGACCCGGCGGCTTCGGGTGAGGAGGTTGAAGGCGAACTGGCGCGGCGGCTGGCCGATATAGGTGGAAAGCTCCTCGAACCAGCCGAGGCTGGCGCGGGCGGCGCGCTGGGTGGAGGCGACGACGGGGCGGCGCTCCGCCTCGTACGCGGCGAGCGCGGCGGCGGTGTCGGGCTGCTCCTGGAGGCAGGCGGCCAGCGCCAGGGCGTCCTCGACGGCGAGCTTGGTGCCGGAGCCGATGGAGAAGTGCGCGGTGTGCGCGGCGTCGCCGAGCAGCACCGTATTGCCGTGTGACCAGCGGTCGTTGACGACGGTGCGAAAGGCGGTCCAGCTGGAGTTGTTGGAGCGCAGCGGCCGGCCGCGCAGCGCGTCGGCGAAGGTCTTGGCGCACCATTCGGCGGAGGCGCGCTCGTCGCAGCGGTCCAGTCCGGCCGACCGCCAGACCTCCTCGCGCATCTCGACGATGACGGTGCTGGCGCCGGTCGAGCAGGGCGCCCCGGAGGGCCTCTCCGGGGCGTGGTGGGCGGGCGACGGGCCGGCGTAGGGGTAGGCGTGCAGCTGGGCGACGCCGTGCTCGGTCTCGGCGATCTCGAAGCGGAAGGCGTCGAAGGCGAAGTCGGCGGCGAGCCAGATGTAGCGGCAGCGGTGGGTGGTCAGCCGCGGCCGGAAGGCGTCGGCGTGCGCGGTGCGGGTCGCGCTGTGCACCCCGTCCGCGGCGATCACGAGGTCGTGGCCGCGGGCCAGCTCGGCGGCGGGCGGCGCCTCGGTGCGAAAGCGCAGATCGATGCCGAGGTCGTGGCAGCGCCGGTGCAGTACGGCCAGCAGCCGGCGCCGTCCGAGGGCCGCGAAGCCGTGTCCGCCCGAGGTGAAGGTGCGGCCCCGGTGCACGATGTCGATGTCGTCCCAGCGGACGAACTCCGCCTGGAGTGCGCGGTAGACCTCCGGGTCGGCGTGCTCGATGCCGCCGAGGGTCTCGTCGGAGAGCACGACGCCGAAGCCGAAGGTGTCGTCGGGAGCGTTGCGCTCCCATACGGTGATCTCACGGCCGGGATCGAGGCGCTTGAGGAGGGCCGCGGCGTACAGCCCGCCCGGTCCACCGCCGATGACGGCGACCCGCACGGCTACTTCCCCTGCCACTTGGGCGCGCGCTTCTCCGTGAAGGCGGCGTGGAACTCCGCGTAGTCGGCGCTGTTCATCAGCAGCGCCTGGGTGGCGGCGTCCATCTCCACGGCGGCGGCCAGCGGCAGATCGAGCTCGGCGGTGAGCAGCGCCTTGGTCTGGGCGTATGCCAGCGCGGGCCCCTCGGCGAACCGCCGGGCGAGCGCGGCGGCCGCCTGGTCGGCGTGCCCCTCCTCCGCCAACTCGCTGATCAGGCCGAGCCGTTCGGCCTCCGGCGCGCGTACGGCGTCGCCGAGCATCAGCACCCGGGTGGCGTGGCCCAGCCCGATGACGCGGGGCAGCAGATAGGCCGCGCCCATGTCGCCGCCGGACAGTCCGACCCGGGTGAAGAGGAAGGCGAAGCGGGCCGAGGGGTCGGCGACGCGGAAGTCCGCGGCCAGCGCGAGCACCGCGCCGGCGCCGGCCGCGACGCCGTGCACGGCCGCGATCACCGGGAACGGGCACTCCCGCAGCGCCCGGACGACCTGGCCGGTCATCCGGTTGAAGTCCAGCAGCTGTGCGGTGTCCATGCCCAGGGTGGCGCCGATGATCTCCTCGACGTCGCCGCCGGAGCAGAATCCGCGGCCTTCCCCGGCGAGCACCAGGGCGCGCACGGAGCGTTCCCTGGACAGCTCCGCCAGCAGGTCGCGGAGGTCGGCGTAGGCCCCGAAGGTGAGGGCGTTGAGCTTGTCCGGGCGCGCCAGGGTGACCGTGGCGATCCCGTCCTTCCTGGTCACGCGGATGTGCTGCCAGGAGTCTGTGCTGCGGGCGGATCCTGTGAACGGGCTCATCGGACTGCCTGCCCCCTTTGACGGGTCGGCCGGTGGATGCTCTTCCGGATGCCCTTTGAAGTTATCACCGCTTTGTGACTGTCGTCACGATGGCGCGATACGCCGTTTCTCGGCCATCGACCGGACGAAGGTCCCGTCCACCGCGGGACCTAGGTCACCGCGACCCCGGCCGCTCGCCTCTGCCGCGGGCCCCGCCGCGCTTCCTACGGTGGACGTACCGGATCCGGCCCGCAGGCACCCGGCGCGGTCCGCAGGCACCCGGCCCGCGCCCTCGGCGCCGATCCGGCCCCTGGCACCCGATCCGGCCTTCTGCGAACGGAACGTACCGCTCATGTTGGCACCGCCGACCCCCACGACCTGGCATATCGCGCTGCCGCGGGGCGCGACCGCGGTCCCCGTCGCCCGGGCGATGGTCCGCTGCGCCATGCAGGACCTGCGGGCGACGGCCGACCGGACCACCGCTCAGCTGCTGGCCGCCGAGCTGGTCGCCAACGCCCTCAAGCACGCCGGCGACGCCGATCCCATCGAGCTGGTGGTGGAGCTGGAGGCCGGGGGCTGCCGGGTGGAGGTGCACGACGGGGACGGCAGGCATCTCGACGGCCTCGGCGCGCCTCCCCCGGCCCCGCCCACGCTCCCTCCCCCGGGCGGCGGCACCGCCGCCCCGTTCTGCACCCGGGGCCGCGGTCTGCTGCTGGTCCGGTCCCTCAGCTCGGCGTCCGGCTGCCGCCCGACGCCGAGGGGCAAGGCGGTCTGGTTCACCCTTCCCGAGCTGCGGCGCCACCGGGAGCGGTGACGGCGGGCTCCGCGGGCGGCTGCGGGGCCGCCGCGAGCCTGGAGCGGCGCCGCCCGTAGAGCGCGTAGACCAGGGCGCCGGCCACCAGGAAGCCGGCGAACTGCAGCCAGGTCGCCGGGCCGGTCCCGTACATCAGGTAGAGGCAGAAGCCGATGCCGAGCAGCGGGCTGGCCGGGAAGAGCGGGACGCGGAAGCGGCGCGGCAGATCGGGGCGGGAACGGCGCAGCACGATCACGCTGAGGTTGACCACCGCCATGACCGCCAGCGTCCCGATGGTGGTCAGGTTCATCACCACGTCCAACGGGACGACCGCCGCCGGCACGGCGAAGACGGCCGCGACGATCCAGGTGTTGGCGACGGGGGTGGACGTACGGGGCGAGACCCGCTCGAAGACCCGCGGGATCAGCCCGTCCCGGGACATCGACATCAGGATGCGGGTCTGGCCGTACATCACGGCGAGGACGACGGAGGCGATGGCGACGACCGCGCCGAAGGCGATCACCCCGCCGCCGAGCGCCGAGTCGGTGACCCGGTTGACGATCAGCGACAGCGCGGCGGGCCGGCCCGCGACCTGGTCGGAGGAGAGCGCACCGATGGCGGCGAGCGCGACCAGGCAGTAGAGCACGGTGACCACGCCGATGCAGATCATGATCGCGACGGGGATGTTGCGCCGCGGGTTCTTCACCTCTTCACCGGCCGTGGTGATCGCGTCGAAGCCGATGTACGAGAAGAACGCGAGCGAGGCACCGGAGGTGATACCGGCGATGCCCTCGGGCGCGAACGGCGAGAGGTTACCGGCCCGGAAGGCGCTGAAGCCGATCGCGCAGAACAGCACCAGGATCGCGAGCTTGAGCACCGCCATCGCGGCGGTCGCCCGGGCGCTCTCCCGCACACCGCGGACGAGAAGCAGGGCGGCGAGCAGGATCACCACGACGGCCGGGATGTTGACGATGCCGCCGTCACCGGGCGGGTTGGCGAGCGCGGCCGGCAGCTGCCAGCCGATCAGGCTGCCCAGCAGCTCGTTGAGGTACTGGCCCCAGCCGACGGCGACCGCCGAGACCGAGACGCCGTATTCGAGCAGCAGGCACCAGCCGACGAGGAAGGCGGTGCGCTCGCCGAGGGTGGCGTAGGCGTAGGAGTAGGAGCTGCCGGACACCGGTATCGCGCCGCCCAGCTCACCGAACGAGAAGGCGGTGAACACGCAGGTGACGGCCGCCAGCACGAAGGAGACGACGACCGCGGGACCGGCCTCGGCGACGGTGTCGGACAGGCCGACGAAGATGCCGGTGCCGACGATGGCGCCGATACCGAAGCACACGAGCTGGAAGAGGCCCATGCTGCGCTTGAGGCCGTTGCCTTCGAGGTCCGCGCCGGATTCGGCGACGAGGGCGTCGGGGGACTTGATGCGCAGTCCGGACGGACCTGGCGCGCCGGATGCGGCACGCGGCGCCTCCTGGGGACGGCGGAGGAAGACGGGCGGGCGCATGGGGGTGGTTCTCTTTCTGGTGGTGCGGTGCGCGCGGCGAGGGTGGGCCGCACACAGGAGCGGGGTCCGGACCGGTGGGTCCGAACCCCGCGAGCGGCTCGATGGTAGCCGCTCCCCGCGCATGATCGCCCATTCGGACGTATGCCTATGCAATGTGATCTTTCATGCGATGCCGCCACCCATGGCGGATACCGCCGCCGCTCAGCGGGCGAGCGTCGCCACCAGCACCGCCTTGATGGTGTGCATCCGGTTCTCCGCCTCGTCGAAGACGACGGAGTGCGCGGACTCGAAGACCTCGTCGGTGACCTCCAGCGACGACAGTCCGTACCGGGCCTGGATCTCCCGGCCGACCGCCGTACCGAGGTCGTGGTACGCGGGCAGGCAGTGCAGGAACTTCACCTCCGGCTTCCCGGTGGCGCGCAGCACGTCCATCGTGACCGCGTACGGGGCGAGCAGCGCGATCCGCTCGCCCCACACCTCCTTGGGCTCCCCCATGGAGACCCAGACGTCGGTGGCGACGAAGTCCGCGCCGCGCACGCCCTCGGCGACGTCCTCGGTGAGCGTGATCCGGGCGCCGCTGCCCTCGGCGAGCGCCTGCGCCCGGTCGATCACCGGCTGCTCGGGCCACAGCTGCCGCGGGGCCACGATCCGTACGTCCATGCCGAGCAGGGCGCCGGTGACGAGGTAGGAGTTGCCCATGTTGTTGCGGGCGTCGCCGAGGTAGGCGAAGGCGGTGTCCTCCAGGGGGCGGCCGCCGCCGTGCTCGACCATGGTGAGCACGTCGGCGAGCATCTGGGTGGGGTGCCAGTCGTCGGTCAGCCCGTTGAAGACCGGTACGCCGGCGTGGGCGGCCAGCTCCTCGACGTCGGACTGCCGGCTGCCGCGGAACTCGATGCCGTCGAACATCCGGCCGAGGACCCGGGCGGTGTCCTTGACCGACTCCTTGTGCCCGATCTGCGAGCCGGACGGGTCGAGGTAGGTGGTCGAGGCACCCTGGTCGGCGGCCGCGACCTCGAAGGAGCAGCGGGTCCTGGTCGAAGTCTTCTCGAAGATCAGGGCGATGTTCCTGCCCTGGAGGCGGGGGACCTCGGTGCCGGCGCGCTTGGCCGCTTTGAGCTCGGCCGCCAGGTCGATCAGTCGGCGGAACTCCTCGGCGCTGAAGTCCAGCTCCTTGAGGAAGTGGCGGCCCCTGAGGTCTATCGCCATGGGTGGGCTCCTGGTTCGCGGCGGTGGGACGGGTGCGTACCGAAGGCGTACGGTCGCATGACAGGAGGGCGCGCGGCCCCGTTCCCTGGAAGTATATACGACCTCTCGTATCTATATGCGAAGCGCTCGGCGTACCCCTCGGGGCGCGGCCGGGTGCATCCGCGGGTGCCACGCCTCAGGCTGCCCCGGGTACCGCGTCCCTCGCCACCGGGCAGCTCATACAGCGCGGGCCGCCCCGGCCCCGCCCCAGCTCACTGCCCGGGATCGTGATCACCTCGATGCCGCGCTTGCGCAGGAACGTGTTCGTGGTGACGTTCCGCTCGTACGCCACGACCACCCCCGGCTCGACCGCCAGCACATTGCACCCGTCGTCCCACTGCTCGCGCTCCGCGGAGTGCACGTCCTGGGTCGCGGTCAGCACCCGGATGTCCGACAGGCCCAGCGAGGCCGCTATGGCGCGGTGCATATGCTCCGGCGGATGGTCGGTGACCTTGAGGTCCTGGTCGCCCGAGCCCGGCTCGATGGTGTACGAGCGGAGCATGCCGAGGCCCTCGTACTGCGTGAAGGTATCCCCGTCGATCATGGTCATGACGGTGTCGAGGTGCATGAACGCGCGGCGCTTGGGCATGTCGAGCGCCACGATCGTGCGTGCGGAACCGGCCGCGAACAGCCCGCGCGCGAGCAGTTCGACCGCCTGCGGGGTGGTCCGCTCGCTCATCCCGATCAGCACCGCGCCGCTGCCCATCACCAGGACGTCGCCGCCCTCGATCGTCGACGGGAAGTCCGCCTGCCCCTCCGACCAGACGTGGAAGTCCTCGTCGCGGAAGAGCGGGTGGTGGCGGTAGATCGCCTCGTAGTGCACGGTCTCGCGCTGCCGGGCGGGCCAGCGCATCGAGTTGATCGACACCCCGTCGTAGATCCAGGCGGAGGTGTCGCGGGTGAAGAGGTGGTTGGGCAGCGGGCCCAGCAGGAAGTCGTCCAGATCCATCACATGGAAGCGGACCGAGGTCGGCTCCGGGTGGCGTTCGAGGAACTCGCGCTTGGTCATGCCGCCGACCAGCGCCTCGACCAGTTCCGGCACCGGCAGCTCGTCGAAGGCGGCACGCAGATGGTCGGTGGCCAGCGGCCCGTACTCCTTCTCGTCGAAGACCCGGTCCAGGACCAGCGTCCGCGCCTCGGGGATCTGCAGGCTCTCGGCCAGCAGATCCCCGAAGAGGTGCACCTCCACACCGCGGTCGCGGAGCACATCGGCGAACCCGTCGTGCTCGGCCCGCGCCCGGCGCACCCACAGCACGTCGTCGAAGAGCAAGGTGTCCTTGTTGGACGGTGTGAGCCGCTTCAGCTCCAGATCGGGTCGATGCAGGATGACCCGGCGCAGCAGCCCGGCCTCGGAGTCAACATGGAATCCCATCCACCCATCTTGGCCGCTTCCCGGGCCCGGGGGAGGGAGTCGGACGATCTCGGCTCGGTCGGGTCCGTGCCCCGCCGGCCGACGGCGAGCCGGGCCGGGGCGGCCCCGAGGGGCACCCGCCGGGTCACCGAACGGACCGCCGCCGGGCCAGCGCCGCCACGCCCGCTCCCCCCGAGGCCACCGCCGAGATCAGCCAGCCGCCCCGCAACTCCTCGATACCCGGGCGCTGCTGAGCGCCCATGATGGCGATCAGCACGGCGACGCCGAGCGCCGTACCGACCTGCCGGGCGACCATCAGCACGCCGGACCCCAGTGAGAGCCGGTGGGCGGGCAGCAGACCGGTGGCGGCGAACATCACCGGCTGGTACAGACCGGTGCCCACACCGGCGAGAACCAGCCCGGGCAGGAAGTGCACCCCGTACCGCGTGCCCGCACCGCCGTCGTCGGCGAGGGCGAACCACCACAGGGCAGCCGCCACGAAGCACAGCGCACCGATGACGCCGGCGGCCCGCTCCCCGACCACCGCGACGACCCGGCCGGAGAGCGCCGAGATCACCAGTACGGTGAGCGGCCACGGAGCCAGCGCGAGGCCGGCGGTACGGACCGAGTAGTGCCAGACGTCGGTGAACAGCAGGCTGGCGCCGAGCACCATGGCCGAGTACGCCACGAAGTAGCTCAGCAGTCCCAGCGTGGCGGCCGTGAACCCGGGCGTCCGGAACAGCGCGGGATGTACCACGGGCTCTGCGGCACGGCGGACATGGCGCACCCCCAGCGCGCCGGCCAGCACTCCGGTGGCCAGCACCGTGAGGGTGGCCGGGCTGAGGTACCCCCACTCGGGAGCCTGCACGCAGGCGGTCACCAACGCGCCGATGCAGACCAGTACCAGTGCGGCCCCCGGCAGATCGAGCGGGTGCCGCTCGCCGCGTACGGACCGGGGCAGGACGCGGACGCCCGCGCCGACCGCGAGCAGCACCACCGGGACGTTGATCAGGAAGATCAACCGCCAGTCGACGGCCGTCAGCAGACCGCCGACCACCGGGCCCGACCCTGCCGCCACGGCGCTGACCGCCGTCCACACCCCGACCGCGGTCGGCCGCTCCCGGGGCGGGAAGGCGGGCAGGGCGAGGGAGAGCGAGGTGGGGATCAGGACGGCGGCCGCCATGCCCTGCACCACACGGGCCGCGATGAGCAGAGTGAGGCCGGGTGCCGCGGCACAGGCCGCCGAGGCCAGCCCGAACAGCACCATGCCGGTCAGGAAGCACCGGCGCCGCCCCACCTCGTCGGCGAGCCGGCCGGCCGGGACGAGCAGCGCGGCGAGCACGACGGTGTAGCCGTTGAGCACCCAGGAGAGCGCGGAGGCGGACACCGGCGCCAAGTCCCGGCCGATCGCCGGGAAGGCGATGGTGACGGCCATCAGATCCAGCACGGCCAGGAACTGGGCCGCGGAGGCGATCGCGAGGACGAGCCAGCGGCGGGGGTCGGGGGTCGGGGACGGATTTCGGGAGGCGGGGGCGCCTGGCGGTGCGGGGGCGTCGCACGGTTCAGGTCGGCTGGACGGTTCGCGCAGGTCGGACGTGCCGGTGGGCACACCCGTCCCCCGGCGGCACGGAAGAGGAGTGGTCATGTCGATCAAGCATCGACCGCGCGCTCCACCGTCACGAGTGGCAGCCCTGACAACACCCGCTACATTCCTGCCACTCGTCCTGCCATACTCGCGCCATGCCCACCCTCGCGGTCGCCGCCACCGACGGAATGCCGTTCTTCGAACTCGCCATCCCCTGCCATATCTTCGGCTTCGACCGGATCCAGGCGCCCCCCGGCTGGTACGACCTGCGGGTGTGCGCGATCGGCTCGGACGGCGCCGCGCCCCGCACCGGCCCCTGGTTCGACACCCGGACCCCTTACGGGGCCGAGGAGTTGGTGACCGCCGACACGGTCCTCGTGCCGGGGCAGGCGGATGTGCACGGCGATCCTCCGGACGAACTGGTCAGCGCACTGCGCGAGGCCCACCGCCGCGGCGCGCGGGTGGTCTCCCTCTGCTCGGGCGCCTTCACCCTCGCCGCCACCGGCCTCCTCGACGGCCGGACCGCCACCACTCACTGGATGTACGCGTCCCTGCTCACCGAGCGCTACCCGGCCGTCAGGGTCGATCCGTCGGTCCTCTACGTCGACCACGGCGATGTGCTGACCGGTGCGGGCTCGACCGCCGCCATTGACGTCTGCCTGCACCTGATACGCGAGGACTTCGGCACCGAGGTCGCCAACTCGCTGGCCCGCCAGCTGGTCGCCCCGGCCCACCGCCCCGGCGGCCAGGCGCAGTACATCGAGACGCCGCTGCCCGAGCGCCGGGACGACTCGCTCGCGCCCGTCCTGCAGTGGGCCGCCGAGCAGCTGCGCCGGCCGCTGACCGTGGCCGACCTCGCCCGCCGGGCGAACACCAGCCCCCGCACCCTCGTCCGCCGCTTCCACGCCGCGACGGGTACCACGCCCATGCAGTGGCTCCAGAGCCAACGCCTCGCCCGCGCACGGGAGTTGCTCGAAGGCACCGACCTCCCCGTGGAGCGGGTGGCCGAGGTCTCGGGCCTGGGCACCGCCGCAAACCTCCGCCGCCACTTCACCCGGGTGATGGGCGTCCCGCCGATCGACTACCGACGGTCGTACCGGACGGCACGGGCGGCGTGACCAAGGCGCGGGGCACGACGACGGCCCCGGGGAGGGAGGGACGGCGATCGCCCCTCCCCCTTTCCGGCCCGCCTACAGCCTCGGGTCGACCGGTTCGGACTCCAGGGCCAGTACCGCGAAGACCGCCTCATGCACCCGCCACAGCGGTTCGCCCTCCGCCAGCCGGTCGAGCGCCTCCAGGCCGAGCGCGTACTCCCGCAGGGCCAGCGAGCGCTTGTGCCCCAGATGGCGGTCGCGCAGACGCTTGAGGTTCTCCGGGCGGGTGTACTCCGGACCGTAGATGATCCGCAGGTACTCGCGGCCACGGCACTTGACGCCCGGCTGGACCAGCCGCCCGTCCGCCGTCCGGACCAGCGCCTGTACCGGCTTGACCACCATGCCCTCACCGCCGGCCGCGGTCAGCTCCAGCCACCACTGGACACCGGCCGCGACCGACTCCTCGTCCTCGGTGTCGACGAGGATCCGCCGGGTCGTGGCGAGCAGCCCCGGCCGGTCCTGCGCACCGTCCCGTGCAGCCGCACGGTCCCGGGACAGCACCGCGCCCTCGGCCGCGACGATCCGGTCGATCAGCGCCAGCTGCTCGGTGTGCGGCAGCCCCGCGAGGCTGCGCCCCTGCACGGCGAGGATCTGGAACGGCGCGAGCCGGACGCCCTCCAGATCGCCGAGCCCGCCGGACGGTGCCGCCGCGGCCGGATCCGCGCCGGCCGCCGGCTCCCCCGCCGCGCCTTCCGCTGTCTTTTCCGCCGCGCCTTCCGCTTCCTGCTCCGTCGCCCCGACGCGCCAGCAGTAGCGCCGGTACGCCTCGGTGAACGCCGCGGCGTCCGCGGCTCGGTCGCGCTGCCGGTCGAGCAGCGGTCCCACCTCGACACCGCGGGCGGCGGCCGCCTCCAGCGCGCCGAGCACGCTCGGGAAGGCCGCTCCGGACGCCGCGCCGACCGCGGCGTACTGCTTGCGCAGCAGGCCCGTCGCCTTGAGGGACCACGGCATCAGCTCCGCGTCCAGCAGCAGCCAGTCCGTCTCCAGCTCCGCCCAGAGGCCGGCCTCCTCCACGCACGCCCCGACCCGCCGCAGGAGCCGCTCGGTCGTCTCCGGGTCGTCGAAGAACGGCCGGCCGGTGCGGGTGTAGAGCGCGCCCGACACGCCCTTCGGCACCCCGAAGCGCTCGCCGACGACGGACTCGTCGCGGCACACCAGGACCACCGCGCGCGATCCCATGTGCTTCTCCTCGCACACCACTTCCCGTACGCCATCAGCCCGGTACCCGGCGAACGCCTCCACGGGGTGCTCCAGGAAGCCCTCGTCGCCGCCTTCCTCGTGGGTCCGGCCCTTGGAGGTCGCGCAGGGCGCCATCGTCGGCGGGAGGTACGGCAGCAGCCGCGGGTCGATCGCGAAGCGGCTCATCACCTCCAGCGCGGCCGCGGCGTTCTCCTCCCTGACCGCGAGCCGGCCCATCTGGCGGGTCTCCACGATCCGCCGGCCGGCCACGTCGTCCAGGTCGAGGGGGCGGCCGTCCGCCCCGCCCGGTGCCTCCGTGGCGAGCGGCTTCGCCGGCTCGTACCAGACCTGCTCCGCCGCTACCTCCACCAGCTCGCGCTCCGGCCAGCGCAGCGCGGTCATCGCGCCGCCGAAGACACAGCCGGTGTCCAGGCAGATCGTGTTGTTGAGCCAGGTGGCCCGCGGGGTGGGCGTGTGACCGTAGACGACGGCGGCGCGGCCTCGGTAGTCCTCGGCCCACGGATAGCGCACCGGGAGGCCGAACTCGTCGGTCTCGCCGGTGGTGTCGCCGTACATCGCGAAGGACCGCACCCGGCCCGACGTCCGGCCGTGGTACTTCTCCGGCAGCCCGGCGTGGCACACCACCAGCCCGCCGCCGTCCAGGACGTAGTGGCTGACCAGGCCCTGGACGAACGTCCCGGCCTCGGCGCGGAAGGCGTCGTCCTCCCCGTCCAGCTGCGCGACGGTCTCGGCGAGCCCGTGGGTGTGCTGGACCTTGCGGCCCTTGAGGTAGCGGCCGAGCTTGTTCTCGTGATTTCCGGACACGCACAGCGCGTGCCCGGCCCCGACCATGCCCATCACCAGGCGCAGCACTCCGGGGCTGTCCGGTCCGCGGTCGACGAGGTCGCCGACGAAGACGGCCGTCCGGCCCTGCGGGTGCACCGCGTCCACGGCCCTGCCGAGCTCGTCGCGCTCCAGCGCATAGCCGAGCCTGCCGAGCAGCGTCTCCAGCTCGGAACGGCATCCGTGGATGTCGCCGACGATGTCGAAGGGGCCGGTCAGATGGCGCAGATCGTTGAACCGCCGCTCCAGGACGACCTCGGCGGCCGCCACCTCCGCCTGACCGCGCAGGATGTGCACCTTGCGGAAGCCCTCGCGCTCCAAGTGCCGCAGGGAACGGCGCAGTTCGCGCTGATGACGCTGGATGACGCGGCGCGGGAGCCCGGCTCGGTCATCGCGCGTCGCGTTGCGCTCGGCGCAGACCTGCTCGGGCACGTCCAGCACGATCGCCACCGGCAGTACGTCATGCTCCCGGGCCAGCCGCACCAGCTGCGCCCGCGCCTCGGACTGCACATTCGTGGCGTCGACGACCGTCAGCCGCCCGGCCGCCAGCCGCTTGCCCGCGATGAAGTGCAGCACGTCGAACGCATCGGCGCTCGCACTCTGGTCGTTCTCGTCATCGCTGACCAGCCCCCGGCAGAAGTCGGAGGAGATCACCTCGGTCGGCTTGAAGTGCCGGGCGGCGAAGGTGGACTTACCGGAGCCGGTGGCCCCGATCAGCACCACCAGCGAGAGATCGGGCACGCCGAGCGTGCGCCGCCCCGCCTCCGGGCTGTCCTCGTGCCCGTGCGCCTTCCCGTCCTGGTACTCCGTACGATCCGCGTCCGTCATGCCGCGACCTCCTTCCCGCTCACCGAACCACCGTCACCCGCACCGCCGTGACGTGCACCGCCGTCACGCACACCGCCGTTCCGCCCACCGCTGTTCCGTGCGCCGCTGTTCCGTGCGCCGCGGGCACCTGCTCCCTCACCGCCATCGCCGTCGTCGCCGGAGAGACGGAAGTGCGCGAGCTGGGTGGGCGGGCCCACCTCCGGGTCGTCCGGCCCCACCGGGGCGAAGACCACCTCGTAGCCGTGCCGCGCGGCAACCCCCCGCGCCCACTGCCGGAACTCCTCGCGGGTCCACTCGAAGCGATGGTCCGCATGCCGCACATGGCCGGCCGGCAGCGACTCCCATCGCACGTTGTACTCGACGTTCGGCGTCGTCACCACGACCGTCCGCGGCCTGGCCGACCCGAACACCGCGTACTCCAGAGCCGGCAGCCGCGCGGGGTCGACATGCTCGACGACCTCGCTCAGCACCGCCGCGTCGTACCCCTTCAGCCTGCTGTCCGTGTACGCCAGCGACCCCTGTACGAGCCGTACGCGCTCGGCCTGCCGCTCGGACATCCGGTCCAGTCGCAGCCGGCGCCGCGCCTCGTGCAGCGCCCGCATCGACACGTCCACGCCGACGACCTCGGTGAACTGCCCCTCCTTGAGCAGCGCACCGACCAACTGGCCCTGTCCGCAGCCCAGATCGAGCACCCGTGCCGCCTGCGCCCCGCGCAGTACGGCGAGGATCGTCTCCCGTCGCCGTACGGCGAGCGGCACCGGCTTCTCCTCGGTATCCGCCTCCTCGTCCACCGCGTTGTCCATCTCCTCGGCCGCCACCCCGTCCGACTCGGCCAGCCGCTCCAGCTCCAGCCGCTCCATGGCCTGGCGGGTCAGCGACCAGCGCCGGGCGAGATAGCGTCCGACGATCACCCGCTGCTCCGGATGGTCCTCCAGCCAGCCCTCACCGGCCCGCAGCAGCTTGTCGACCTCGTCCGGCGCGACCCAGTAGTGCTTGGCGTCGTCCAGCACCGGCAGCAGCACATACAGATGCCGCAGCGCCTCGGCGACCGTCCGCTCGCCTTCCAGGACGAGCCGGACGTAGCGGGAGTCACCCCACTCCGGGAACGTCTCGTCCAACGGCACCGGCTCGGCCAGCACCGTCCAGCCCAGCGGCTGGAACAGCCGGCGCACCAGCTCCGCGCCACCCCGGGCGGGCAGCACCGGCACCTCGATGCGCAACGGCATCGCCTGCGCCACCAGCTCGGGCCGCGCCGTGCACTGCCCCTTCATCGCGCTCGCGAAGACGCTGCGCAGCGCCACCGCCAGCAACGAGGAGGCCGCGTACGGCCGATCGTTCACATACTGCCCGAGCGCCGAGTCCGGAGCGCCGCCGCGACCCTTCCCCCGCCCCCGGCGGACCAGGGCGATGGGGTCGACCTCCAACACCAGCGCGGCCGTGCACCGTTCCGCATCCGCCTCCGGGTAGAGGACGTGTGCGGTGCCGTGCGACGTCGAGAACTGCTGCGACCTGTCTGGATGCTTGTGCAGCAGAAACCCGAGGTCGGTCGCGGGACGGTCGGCGCTGCCAGTGGTGGTTATCGTCAGGAACACATGCCCGAGTATTGCCGCAATCCGTCCCGATTCCCCACCGGTTTTCCCACCGCGTCGCCCCTCACACCCCGGGCCCCGGTCGACCCGCACCGGCCGGTCGCACCGGCCCGAACCCGGCTCACCTCACCTCACCTCACCTCATCGCACCTCACCTCATCTCCCCCTCCCCTCCCCCCTCCCCTCGCCTCCCCACACGCCAGCTCCCCTCACGCCAGCTCCCCTCATGCCAGCTCCCCTCGGCTCACCCCACGCACCTCACCGCATCTGCGACTGGACCTGATCCGAGATCAGCTCAAGGTGGTCGAGATCATCGAGGTCCAGGATCTGCAGGTAGACACGGGAGGCACCGAGCGCGGCATAGCGCCCGATCTTGTCGACGACCTCCGCGGGTGTGCCCGCCAGGCCGTTGGCCTTCAGTTCGTCCACCTTCCGCCCGATGGCCGCGGCCCGCCGCGCCACCTCGGCGTCGTCCTTGCCGACGCAGGCGACGAGGGCGTTGGAGTACACCAGCTCGTCCCCCTTCCGCCCGGCGGCTTCGGCGGCCGCCCGCACCCGTCCGAACTGGCGCTCCGTGTCCTTGAGCGAGGCGAAGGGGATGTTGAACTCATCGGCGAACTGCGCCGCGAGGCGCGGCGTACGCGTCTTACCGTGCCCACCGATCAGCACCGGCACCTTGCCCTGAGCCGGCTTGGGCAGCGCGGGCGAATTCTCCAGCTGGTAATAGGCCCCGTCGTAGTTGAACTCCCTCCCCGCTTCTGTGGCCCACAAGCCGGTGATGATGTCCAGCTGCTCCTCCATTCGCGCGAACTTCTCCCTGGGGAAGGGGATGCCGTACGCCTTGTGCTCCTCCTCGAACCAGCCTGCCCCGAGGCCGAGTTCGACCCGCCCGCCCGACATCTGGTCGACCTGTGCGACCTGGATGGCCAGAACGCCCGGCAGTCGGAACGTGCCGGCCGTCATGAGCGTGCCGAGCCGGATGCGCCGGGTCTCACGGGCGAGGCCGGCCAGTGTGATCCAGGCGTCCGTCGGGCCGGGCAGCCCGTCGACGTTTCCCATGCTCAGGTAGTGGTCGGACCGGAAGAACGCGTCGAAGCCGAGATCCTCCGTGGCCTTGGCGGCCGCCAGAAGGGTGTCGTAGGAAGCCCCCTGCTGGGGCTCGGTGAAGATTCGTAGGTCCATACCTCCATCCTGCACACCGATCGGCAAACCAACCGTTAGGTGTGTCGATGCATCAAGTCGCTACGTCAGTTCGGGTCAGTGCTGGTCAGGACCGGGTGAATTCGGGTCAGACCTTGTCATGGTGACGGTGTGGGCGATGGGCGGGACGCAGCCGACGCGGGTGGCATGGGGGGCTGCGTGGCGTGGCACGTCGGGGCCCGAAGCCCCCTGCACGGGGCGACCGTACAAGCGCGAAGGCGACGATCACCGGCGTCAGCAGCAGAGGAGACGGAAGGCGCTAGCAGCCACACAGCGGCGATGGCGGTGGCAGTGGCAGTGGCAGTGGCAGTGGCAGTGGCAGTGGCAGTGGCAGTGGCAGTGGCAGTGGCAGTGAGGAAGGCAAGCACGGCGGTGGGCCTACCGTGACCTGTCGGCGGACGTGAGCGCCGTCGACGCGTGAAGCGTGAGCGTTGCTGTCCTGCCCGGTCCCTGCTCAGGCCGGGTTCCGGTCGCGCACCTCCAGCTTCTCCAGGATTCCGGCGACGCGATCCCTCGCTTCATCGAGGGCGTCCATCGCCTCGACACAGGTCCAGTACGCCCCCTCCTCGTCCGCGAGCAGCACCACTCCCACCAGCGCCTCGCACGCTTGCCGCAGCAGCCGGCTCAGGCTCGTCAAGGCGGCTCTGACGTCGCGCACCTCGGTCAGCTGGGCCGCGCGCAGGCCGCCGGTGACCGATGCCGGGCACAGCAGTCCCCCGCTGAACCGCCCGCCCGCGTCACCCAGAGTCTGGGCCCTGGACCGCACTTCGTACGGCCCGAATATCGCGAGGTGGCTTCCTATCGCCTCCGCCAACGCTTGCGCCTGCCACGCCTCGACGATCACATCCTGAACCGTGGTCGCCTCCGCCAGGCCGCGCCGGCCGGCCTCGATGATCCGCACCGCATCCATCCGTTCCCCTCCTTCCCGCTCATTCGCATGCACCCTGCTCCTTCTTCCACTACCCAGAGTGAGGGTGAACGCCCAAAAAAGCCAGGGGAATTCGCAAATCTGTGGACAACCAAGGCGCTGTGGAGAGATCAATCACTCCGGAGAGTGACGACTGACGAGTACGGACCCTTCCCCCTCCTCACCCACCACAACGCCCCCACCGCTCACACGACGGACATAAGTCACGGAAAACGCATGAACGGCCTGAATCGGCGCGCCGGTACGGACCGGACGCGCCCGGAGCCCACCGTGACGAAAGGGCGGGGTGGGAACGGACACCGCTCCCACCCCCGCCCCGACCGGCCTCCGACGCCACCCCGGCGGCCGCCCCCACTCCACAGCGACGGCGCCGCTCCCTACTCCTCGCCCTCCCGCGGCTCCTCGCCCTCCCTCGCCCGGTCCGGCCGCGCCCTGCGGACCGCGGGGAAACGCGACTCGTTGCGCTCGATCTTCGCGGCGAGCGCCGCCAGGGCGTCGATCCCCAGCGCCTCACAGAACTGCAGCAGATACGCCAGCACGTCCGCGACCTCGTCCTCGACCCGGCCGGCCGCCCGCGGATCGGACATCACCTTCGCCGACTCCTCCGGCGTCAACCACTGGAAGATCTCGACGAGTTCCGCCGCCTCGACGCTCAGCGCCGCGGCCAGGTTCTTGGGGGTGTGGTACTGCTGCCAGTCCCGGGCGGCCGCGAATTCGGCCAGCCGCCGCTGCAGCGCATGAAGATCCTCGCTCATGTCCCTAGGTGTAGCACCTGTACGCCGGGCAGCCCCTCGGCGACCGACGGATCGCGCACCGTCCCCAGCAGCCGGACATGCCCCCGATCCGCCATGCGGACGGCCAGCGACACCAGCTCGCGCGCCTGCCTGCGGTCCATGCAGCGGTCCATGCCGTCCGCCATCACCGTCATCTGCTGCTGGGCCGACGGGATCTCGCCGGCCGGGTCCATCGCCAGCACCCCCGGCCCGGTCAGCAGTACCAGCGCCAGCGCCAGAAAGCGCAGCTCCCCGTCACCGAGCTGCTCGACGGGCATCTCCCCCAGGGCGCCCCGGTCGAGGACGGCCCGCACGCCCGATTCCCGTGGCTCCTGCCCCTTGTGCCGAGCGGCCGCCGGCCCACCTCGGCCCGGCACCGGCGGGGTCGCGGCCGCCCCCTCCTCCGCGGCACCCTCCTCGCGCGGCACGGCGCGCAGCCCGTCGACCGGCCCCGTGCACGCCTCCCTCACGGCGGCGACGAGCACCGCATGCCGGCGCGCGCACTCGCGGCTGGTGCGCTCCAAGACCGCGGGCAGGTTGTCGCAGGACGACCGCAACCGCCCCTCGTCGCGCTCCTCCTCCGCGGCCCGGCCCCAGCCGCCGGCCTCGCCCACCCCACCACTCCCCCTGCGCCCCCGCGTGCCCCAGGCCCCATCGCCCCCACCGGCCCCGCCCGCTTTCGTCGCACAGCCTCCCGCGCCCCCCGCCCGGCCGCCCCGGGCCCCGCTGCCCCGCCCCGCGCCGCCGTCCGGCCCCCGTCCACCGGGGTCGCCCCCGCTCAACTCGCCCGCGCCCGACAGCCGCATGGCCTCCGGTCGGGGATCGCAGACGAACGCCGATCGCAGCGCGACCACGACCTGTTCGGCCGCCGCCAGGACCAGCCGCTGGCCTTCGGTCTTCCCCGCCACCCGCAGCGGCAGCAGCGAGGTGCCCAGCCGGTCGTCGGGCAGCGGCGCGCGGGTCACGGGGGTCGCGCCCGCGGTGTGCCAGGCCGCCTGGACGGCGGGGCGGGTGGGGTCGGTGAGCGCGGTGCTCAGCAGCGTCTCCCCGCCGCCGGTCAACCGCTCGCCGACGATGCGGAGTTCGGGCTCGGCCTGTACGGCGAGATCGAGGCTGACGGGGCCGGCCGGGCCGTCGACCGTGCAGCCGATACGGAACCCGCGCCGCCCCTGCCCATCGGGGCGCGCCCCTGCCGGCACACAGGCCGACGGGCCGCCCACCACCTCCTGTACTGCGCGTGCGAGCGGCTCCCCGCTACCGAGCCGGGCGAGCATCTCGTACGCCTGCAGCACACTGGACTTGCCGCTTCCGCTCCCGCCGCTCAGCAGCGTCAGCGGGCCGAGCGGCAGGGTGACGCCGCGATGGGTCTTGAAGGCGGACAGCCGTAACTCGGTGACGGCGGGCCGCACACTGTCGGTATTCATGCGTGGAAGCTATGCAGCGGCCCGGCCGGAGAACCGTTACGCCCGACAGCTCTTCCTACGAACGGGGGACGGCCCCCGTTGCGGCCTCGTCGACCTCGGTGCCCACCGGGGCCAGCAGGAAGACATTGGTGTCCACGCGGTGCATCCCGCTGCCGAGCCCGAAGACGACGCCGCTGGAGAAGTCCAGGATGCGCTTGGCGACATCGGTGTCCGCGCTGCTGAGGTCCAACAGGACCGGGATCTGCGCCATCAAGTACTCGGCGACCTCACGGGCGTCCGCGAAGGTCTGGACGCGGATGACGATGAACCGCCGCGTCTCCTCCGCCGACTCCTCCTCGGGGAGGGCGCGGTGGTCGGGCCAGGAAGGCCATTCACGGCTGCTGCGGAGCGGGACGACCTCGGCGAGCCCTTCCCACTGCTCGTCGGTGGCATCGGGGCCGTTCACCGAATCACCTCACTCAGAGGAGCGCTGGCTGTCTGCGGTATCTGCATCGCACAATTCTAGAGATAAACATACAAAGCCTGAGGGACGCGACACACACCGCGCCGCGCCCGTTCCATCCTGCACCATGCCCCCTGACCTGTGCCGACATCCCCGGCAGATATCCTGCGTCGAGATTCTGTGTGCCCGTTCATCCCCCCTTGTGACGGAGGTCGGTTCTGTCGTGAGCACTGAACCTCCCGGCCGTCGGCCCCGCGGCCTGCGCGGCCTGCGCAAACCCGCGAAGAAGAAGGGGGCCGCCGCGCCCCCGCCCGCCGAGCCCGCCGGCGGTGCCGAGGCGCCCGAACCGTCAACCGAGAACAACAGCAGCATCATCAGTGCCGCCCTGTACCGGGACGGGCACCGCGTCAGCACCCACGACACCCTCGCCGACGCCTGCCGGCAGCAGCGCACCACCGCCGACACCCTGGCCTGGATCGGGCTGCACCGCCCCACTCCGTCCGAACTGGTCACCCTGGCCTCGGAGTTCGACCTCCATCCGCTCGCCGTCGAGGACGCCCTGGAGGCCCATCAGCGCCCCAAGCTGGAGCGCTACGGCGGCACCCTCTTCGTCGTACTGCGCGCCGCGCGCTATCTGGACGACGCCGAGGAGGTCGACTTCGGCGAGTTGCACATCTTCGTCGGCCGCGACTTCGTGATCACCGTCCGGCACGGCGGCGCCCCCGACCTGTCGGCCGTGCGCCGCCGCATGGAGGACGCCCCCGAACTCCTCAAGCGCGGCCCCGAAGCCGTGCTCTACGCCATCCTCGACGCGGTCGTCGACGGCTATGCGCCGGTCGTCGCCGGCGTCCAGAACGACATCGACGAGATCGAGACCGAGGTCTTCGGCGGCGATCCCCGCGTCTCCCGCCGCATCTACGAACTCTCCCGCGAGGTGGTGGAGTTCCAGCGCGCGACCCGCCCCCTCAACACCATGCTGGAGAGCCTCACCGCCGGCTTCGAGAAGTACGCCATCGACGCGGAGCTGCGCCGCTACCTGCGCGATGTGGCCGACCACGTGCTGCACACCACGGACCGCGTGGACGGGTTCCGCCAGGCCCTGCAGGACATCCTCACCGTCAACGCGACGCTGGTGAACCAGCAGCAGAACGCGGAGATGCGCGCCCTGGCCGAGGCCGGCTTCGAGCAGAACGAGGAGATCAAGAAGATCTCGTCGTGGGCGGCCATTCTCTTCGCACCGACGCTGGTCGGGACCATCTACGGGATGAACTTCGACCAGATGCCCGAGCTGCACTGGGCGTTCGGCTACCCCTTCGCCATCGTCCTCATGGCGGTGGTGTGCACCAGCCTGTACCTCATCTTCAAGCGGCGGGACTGGCTCTGAGGAGCAGCCGGCGAGGGGGCCGGTGCGCGGCCGACGCGACGGTCACCGGCGCGGGTTCATGCGCGCGGGCTGACGGACACCGCACGATCAGGGCGAGTTGACGGGGCCGCGAGGGGCGGTGGCGCGCCCGGCGCCCGCGCCACGGCGCCACACCTCCCCTGATGAGCCGCTGCACCACGGCGCATCAAGATCCGGACATCTTCCAGTGGATCACCGCCGGGCCGACGGGCCGGAATCGCACGGTCGACCGTGCGCCTGCCAGCGAAAAAATTAGCTGGAGGCTATGCGCCAGAAGGCTTGAGCTTGCCGTACGACACTCGTACACTGTTCTACAGCGGTACAGCCGACCGGCGGTCGGGGGTTCGCAGGGCGCGGCCTCGCCTTGTGAAGGAATGAGAAATTCCGACCTGCCCGGCACCGAAAGTGCCCGCTTATGCGTTCCCTTGCCAGACGGCACGTCAAGCAATCGCCAAGCAATCGCAAAGAAAAGAACCGGACGATTTTGCGCTGTCGATCTGCTGATACGCTGAAATAGCAGGACTACGGGTGTCAGCCCTCGACCGGGGCTGAGTATTGGGGGGTTCGAAAGTGATTTCTCGCACCGGGGGGCGAGGAGTGTCGGGGGTAAATCCAGGAGTGCGCACTTTGGTGCCACCCCTTTTTCCGCGGTGATCTGAGCCGCCTTTCTTCGTGACACCGGGCCGGACTCGGCCCTGTCGGTCATGACCTTTCCCTGACGTCTCCAGGGCCTATCTCACCCATGCGCACCAGCATGTATCTGCGGACCGGTGCATAGCGGGCGTGCCGTCAAGAATTTCCCTTGCTGCTTCCAACATTTCTTTTCGATGCGGCGTGCCGGATATCAGCGTATCCGGCATGCCCGGAAATTGACCGCTGGCCGGCATGGGCCGTGAAAGGTGGAAAGTTTAATGAACAAGAAATCCCTTGAAGACCTGATCATCCGTTACCAGGACGAGGTCCTGAACGGACACCGGGACGACCTGCTGACCGAGATCCTGCACCCCGACTTCCGTGGTGAGACGGATGAGTCGGCGCTGGAGATGGAAACCCAGGGCGAGGACATCAAGGCGGCTCGCGACTTCATGGTCGAGCTGCGGTCGAAGGTCGCCGAACTCCGCTACACCTGCACCGAGATGCGGTGGGACGGCGAGGTCCTGCGCATGCAATGGACCGTCGAAGGAGTCCACACCGGCACGCTGATGGGCTTCCCGCCCACCAACCGGCGGTTCACCTTCAGCTATCCCAACTGGGCCCGTTTCAAGGACGGCCGGATCATCGCCGCCCGCAGCGAGTGGGACGAGCAGAAGCTCGCCGCCCTCCTCAGCGCGTGACCGCTGCCCCGGTGCCGGTCCGACGCCCGACGCCGGGCCGGGCGAGCGGCGGTAGGAGGCCGCAGCGCGTGCAGTGCGCACGGCCGCTGGTCGGAGCCGGGGACCCGGCTCCCACCCCACATTCGTGACCCAACCAACCGGACCCTGTCCGACGGAGCGTCCATGTATGCCAGACCTGCGGACCGCCATGGCCCCGCTTCCTCCGAGCCGCTCTCCGCAAGCGACCTGACCGGCCGTCTCCTGCGGCGCGCCGGCGAACTGCTGGACATCCCGGCGGCGTCGGTGGACCCCGACGCGCCCCTCTCCGACCTGGGGCTGACCTCCTTGCACGCGGTCGCGCTGAGCGAGGCGCTCGCGGAGTGGACCGGCCGCCATGTGCCCACCAGCGTGTTCTGGGAGACCCCCACCCTGGGAGGGGTCGTGGACCGGGTCCTCGACCGCGGTCGGCCCGTCGGGCGCCGGGAGCCGTCCGGGTCCACGGCGCAGGCCGGGCCGGCCGGCCGGGAGCCGGTGGCCATCATCGGTATCGGTTGCCGGCTGCCGGGCGCCTCGACACCCGAGCAGCTCTGGGAACTGCTGCTGGCCGGCCGGACGACCGCCGACGGGCTGGAGCTGCACACCTGCGACGGGACGCCCGCCCGGCTGGAAGGCTCCTTCCTCGACGATGTGGACTCCTTCGACGCGGCCTTCTTCGGGATCTCCCCGCGTGAGGCCGCCAGCATGGACCCGCAGCAGCGGCTGCTGCTCGAAACGGCCTGGGAGGCGCTGGAGGACGCGGGCCAGGTCCCGGCCGCGCTCTCCGGCAGCGCCACCGGTGTCTTCGTCGGGATCTCCGGATACGACCACGGGCGGCTGCACTTCGGCACCCCGGACGCCGATCTGCACATCGGCACCGGCAGCGCGCTGAGCATCGCGGCCAACCGGCTCTCGTACGCCTTCCACCTCACCGGCCCGAGCATGTCGGTGGACACCGCCTGCTCGTCGTCGCTGGTGGCGGTCCATCTCGCCTGCCGCAGCCTGTGGGAGGGCGAATCGGAGCTGGCCTTGGCGGCGGGGGTGAACGTCATCCTCGACGGGGCGGTCGGCGACGCCTTCGCCCGCGCCGGATTCCTCTCGCCCGACGGACGGTGCAAGACCTTCGACGCGGCCGCCGACGGCTACGGGCGGGGCGAGGGCTGCGCCGTGGTCGTCCTCAAGCCGCTGTCCCGCGCCCTGGCGGACGGCGACCCGGTCCACGCGGTCGTCAAGGGCACGGCGGTGAACCAGGACGGGCACAGCAACGGGCTGACCGCGCCCAGCGGCACGGCGCAGGAGGACCTGCTCACCGCGGCCTACCGCCGGGCCGGTGTGGCGCCCGCCGGCGTCGGCTACGTCGAGGCGCACGGCACCGGCACCGCGCTGGGCGACCCCATCGAGGCGCGGGCGATCGGCCGGGCGCTGGGCGGGTCGCGACGGGCCGGAGCGCCCCTGTACGTAGGCTCGGTCAAGAGCAACGTCGGACATCTGGAAGCGGCCGCCGGCATCACGGGGCTGGTGAAGGCGGCGCTGTGCGTCGGCCATCGCACGATCCCGCCCACCGCCGGCTATCGGACGCCCAACCCCGACATCGACTTCGGTGATCTCGGACTGCGGGTACCGGACGCGGCGGTGGCCTGGCCCGAGGGCTACGACGAGGCGATCGCCGGAGTGAGCTCCTTCGGTTTCGGCGGCACCAACGCGCACATCGTGCTCGGCGAGCCGCCCGCCACCGCCACGCCGTACGAGGGGGCCGACCAGGAGGAGCACGAGCCGGGTGGCGCGCTGCTGCTCCCCGTCTCGGGCACCGACCCGGCCGATGCCGGTCGGCAGGCCGACGGCTACCGACAGTTGCTGGACGCCGATCCCGCCCGGTGGGGTGCGCTGGTGCACACCGCCGGCGCCCGCCGCACCCAGCACCGCTTCCGCCGGGCGCTGGTGGCGGGCGACGCCCGGGAGGCCGGTGCGCTGCTGGCCGGCGTCGCGGCGGAGCCACCGGACCGGCCGGTCCCCTCGGGCCGCCCCGGCCCGATCGCCTTCGTCTTCTCCGGGCAGGGCAACCAATGGGCCGGCATGGGGCGCGAGTTGCTGCGCGACGAGCCGGTGGCCGCGGCGGTACTCGGCGAGTGCGACGGCATCCTGGAGAAGCTGACCGGATGGTCCCTGCTGGAGCGGCTCGCCTCCGACGAGGAGCCGGCCGCCGGGTACGACGACCCGGCCGTGCTCCAGCCGGTCCTGGTGTCCGTCCAACTCGCGGTGGCCCGCCTCCTGGAGAGCTGGGGCGTCGCGCCCCGGGCCTGCGTCGGCCACAGCCTCGGGGAGATCTCCGCGGCGGCCGCGACCGGTGCGCTGAGCACCGAGGAGGCGCTGTTCCTCGCCGTCACCCGCGGCGAGGTGATGCGCGAGGCGACCGGCACGGGCAGCACGGCGCTGCTCGGGCTGACCGCCGACGAGGTCCGCACCAGGATCGAGGCGCTGGGCGGCGCGGTCGACATCGCGGCGTGGAACGCCCCCCGCTCGACCCTGATCGCCGGCGACGGCCCGGCGGTGGAGCGCCTCGTCCGGCAAGCGGCGGCCGACGGTGCCTTCGCCCGCGTCCTGCCGGGCACCACGGCGTTCCACAGCCGCTTCGTCGAACCGCTGCACGACCGGCTCGCCGACCGGATGCGGGACCTGGCGCCCCAGGACGTCACCGCCGCCCTGGTCTCCACCGTGAGCGGACGCCCCGTCGACGGCGGCGCACTCGACGGCGCCTACTGGGGCCGCAACCTGCGCGAGCCCGTACGGTTCGCCCAGGCCGTACGGCACTTGACCGACGCGGGCTGCCGGACGTTCGTCGAGATCGGCGCGCACCCCACCCTCACCCCCGCCCTCCTGGAGACCGCCGCGGACGCCGGCGCCGACATCACGGCGGTGCCCACCCTGCGCCGCGGTGAGCCGTCGCGCACCGCTCTCCTGCACACCGCGGCCGCGCTGTACGAGTCGGGCACCGGGATCGACCTCGCCGCCGTCAACCACGGCGCGGCCGGTGTGCTCCGGCTTCCGGTGCGGCGGTGGAGCAGGCAGCGGTTCGGCGACCGGGCGCACCTGGCGGCCCGAATGGCCCGGGAGGTCTCCGCCGCGCCCGCCGGGCTGCTGGGCCGTCGGCTCAGCCCGGCGTCGGGCGATGTGCACTACTGGGAGGGCGCGCTGGCTCCGCACGCCCCGGGCCTCGCGGCGTGCCGGGCGGGCCGCTACCGCCTGGCGGGCGTCCCGCTGCACCTGCCGGACACCCTGGCGGCCGCGGCGCTCGACGCGACCGAAGCGCTCCTGCCCGGGCGGGAGTTCACCGTCGGTGTGCGGCCGGGGCCGGGGAGCGTCCGGGTGGCACAGGACGCCGGGACGCAGCTGGCGCTGCTGCCGGACGGCGCCGGAGCCCGCCTGACCCTGCACACCCGGGCGGAACGAGCCGCGGAGTGGCTCCCGTACGCCGAGGCGACCGCCGCCGAAGGACGCCCGGCCCTCGGCGCACCGCAGGGGGCCGTGGACGTGGCCGCGCTCCTCGGCCGGCTCCCGCGGCACACGCATGGCGCGGCGCTCCGTACGGCCCTCGCCACGAGCGGCTGGGACCTGCCCGAGCCCGAGCGGATCGACGCCGTGCACCACGGGCCGGAGGGGGCGCTGATCCGGCTGCGGGCCACCGCCCGGAGCCGGCACGCACTGCTCGACGCCGCCGTGCTGGCGGCGGTGGTGACCGCGCACCTGGCGGACCGGGGGCCGGCGGCCTGGGTACCGGCCCGGCTGGAGGGCGTCTTCGTTCCCGGTGCCGCGGACCAGCCAGCGCCCGTGTGGGCCCATGTCGTCCCGCTGGACGGCCAAAGCACCGATACGGCGGAGGAGTTGGCGCTCCGTGTGCGGCTGGTCGACGCCGAGGGGCGGGCGCTGTCGGAGATCGGGCGCCTCGCCCTGTCCCCGCTCACCGACGCCGAGACGGCCGCGGCGGCGGCGCTGCTCCATCAGGACGAGGCCGTGCTGGCCGTCGCCGCCGCCCCGCTCGACGACCTGGCGGCCGCGAGCCCTGAGGAGCGCGTCGGCCTGCTGACCGACTACCTGCGCGGGGAGACGGCCCGGGTGCTGCGCGCTCCCGCCTCCTCGATCGACGCCGCGATGCCCATGAACACCCTCGGGCTGGACTCGATCATGAGTCTGGAGCTGCACCGCAGGCTGGAGGCGGCGCTGGGCATCGAGGTCCCCGTCGTGCGCTTCCTGCGCGGCGCCACCACCGCGGACATCGCCGCCGAACTCGCCGCATCGCTCGGCTCCGGCCCCGAGCGGCCGGAGGACGACACCGGGGCTCCCCGCCACGCGGAACTGGAGGACCCCAGGGACATCGAACGGCTCCTGGCCGAACTGGACGACCTGCCCGAAGAGGAGGTGGATTCGCTGCTCCAGCGGCTCGCGCCGCAGGCAGCGGAACAGTCATGACGACCGAGCTCTCACAGGACCAGCGCCGCGAGGCCCTGCGCGCGCTGCTGCGCGACCGGGCCCGCCGCTCCGCCGAGCCGCAGCCCGCATCCCGGGGCCAGCGGGCTCTGTGGACCTTCGACCAGCTCCATCCGGGCAGTCCGGCCTACAATCTCAGCTTCGCCGCCCGGGTCGACGGCCCGTTGGACACCGGCGCGCTGCGCACCGCCCTTACGCAGATCGTCGACCATCATGCCGGTCTGCGGACCACGCTGGTGGAGTACGAGGGCGAGGTGCGCCAGCAGATCGCCCGCCACGGCACGCTGGAGTTCACCGAGACGGACCTGACGCACCGCTCGGCCGAGGAGGTCGACGCCGCGGTCACGGAGTTCTGCACGCTGCCCTTCGACCTGTCCCGCGGCCCGCTGCTGCGCGTCCGGACGATCCGCCACGCGGACGGGCCGCTCCTGCTGCTGTCGGCCCATCACATCGCCATGGACCTGTGGTCCTTCGGGCTGTTCATGGACGACCTGCAGCGCTGCTACCCGGCCGCGGTCGAGGGGCGTCCAGCCGAGCCGGCCCACCCCGGCCAGGGCTACCTCGACTACGTCCGCTGGCAGTCCGAGATGCTCGAAGGGGAGCGGGCCGCGGCCGACGCGGCGTACTGGGAGGAACGGCTCGCCGACGCCGTCCCGGTGCTGGACCTGCCGACCGACCGGCCCCGCCCGGCGGTGCCCGGCCACCTGGGATCCGTGCACACCTTCCGGCTGGGCTCCGAGGTGACCGCGCGGGTCACCGCCCTGGCGAAGGAGCACCGCACCACCCCGTACGTCGTGCTGCTGTCGGCCTTCAACCTGGTGATGCACCGTTGGACGGGACAGCGGGACATCTGCATCGGCTCGGTCTCCTCGGGGCGCAGCCGCGCCGCGTTCCAGGAGGTCCTGGGGTACTTCTCCAACCTCACCGTGCTGCGTACCCGGATCGGCCGGCGGCAGAGCTTCGGCGAGCTGGTCGACGAGGTGCGCGAGACCGCGCTGGGCGCGCTGGAGCACCAGGACCACCCCTTCCCGCTGCTCGCCGAGCGGCTCTCCGGCCTGCGCCGGTCCGGGGGTTCGCCGCTGTTCAACGTGGCCTTCTACTACGAGTCGGCCGCATGGTCCGCCCAGCGCGGCCTGTCGCTGTTCGGCACCGGATTCACCGATGCCCGGCTGCCGTTGGGCGATCTCACGCTGCGGCCCTACCCCCTCGCCGTGCAGGGGACGGAGCACGATCTGTCCCTGTTCGTCGAGGAGGTGGACGGCGAGCTGTGCTGCTCGCTGCGGTACGCCACCGACCTCTTCGAGAGGAGCACGGTGCGGCGGCTGGCCGACTCCTTCGCCGCCCTGACCGCCCAGTGCCTGGCCTCCCCGGACCGCGACCACGCCCTGCTGGACGCCGTCCCGGACGCCGACCAGCGGCTCCTGGCGGGGTGGAACCGCCTGGAGGACGGCGCCCGCAGCACCGGGCGCTGCGCCCACCACCTCGTACTGGAGCAGGCCGCCCGCACCCCTGACGCCCCGGCCGTCGTGCACGGCGGCAGCAGCCTCACCTACCGCCAACTGGTCGAGCGGGCCACGGACCTGGCGGCCGAGCTGCAGGCCCGGGGCGTCGGACCGGATGTACGCGTCGGCCTCAGCGCCGAGGGGTCCCTGGAGCTGGTCGTCGGCATGCTGGCGGTGCTGCTGGCCGGCGGCGCGTATGTGCCGCTCGACCCCGCCTACCCGCACGACCGCCTCACGTACATGCTGGAGAACTGCCGGGCGGCGCTGCTGCTGACCCTGCGCCGCCACGCCGGGCAGCTCCCGCCCACGGACCTGCCGGTCCTGTTCCTGGACGAGCTGCGCCCGGCGCCCGGGGGACGGCTCACCGGCCCGGAGCCCGCACCGGACGACCTGGCGTACGTGATCTACACCTCCGGCACCACCGGACGCCCCAAGGGCGCCATGATCACCCACCAGGGGCTGGTCAACCTCGACCTCGTCCACCGCGAGGCGCTGCCGCCGCAACCGGGCCGCCGGGTGCTGCAGTTCGCGTCGATCAGCTTCGACTACTTCACCTGGGAGTGGATGCTCGCGCTGACCACCGGCGGCTCCCTGCACGTGGCCTCGCGCGAGGAGCTGCGCCCCGGGCCCCCGCTGATCGACCTGGTGGCGCGGGAGCGGATCACCACGCTCAACCTGACCGCCGGGGTCCTGTCCACCCTCGACCCCGCCGACCTGCCGTCCGTCACCGAGGTCACCTCGGCCAGCGAGCCCTGCTCGGCCGCGCTGGTCGCGCGCTGGGCCCGGGACGGCCGGCGCATGGTCAACGCCTACGGGCCCACCGAGATCTCGGTCTTCTGCACCACCATGGCGCCGCTGGTCGACGACGGCAGCACCCCGCCGATCGGCCGCACCGTACCGGGCACCGAACTCCACGTCCTCGACGAGAACCTGCAGCCGGTGCCGGTCGGCGCGGTCGGCGAGCTGTACATCGGCGGCCTCGGCGTCGGCCGGGGCTACCAGAGTCGCCCCGACATCACCGCCGACCGCTTCGTTCCCGACCCCTTCGGCGCCCAGCCGGGCGGCCGGCTCTACCGCTCGGGTGACCGGGTGCGCTGGGACGAGCGCGGAGTGCTGCACTACCTGGGCCGCACGGACCACCAGGTGAAGATCCGGGGCGTGCGGATCGAGCCGAGCGAGATCGAGACGGTCCTCGCCGGCCATCCGGACGTGCGCCGTGCCGTGGTCCTGGCCCGGCCGTCCCGGACCGGAGACCTGCAGCTCGTCGGCTATGCGACCCTGCGCGAGGCGCCCCGGGGCCCGGTGGACGCCGCGGCGCTGCGGGCCCACCTCGCCGAGCGGCTGCCCGCCGCCATGGTCCCCGCCTTCCTCGTCGTACTGGAGCACTTCCCCCTCAACCCGAACGGAAAGCTGGACCGGGCCAAGCTCCCGGAGCCGGATCTGGAGCGGGCGGCGCAGACGCTGGCCGGCGGCGAGCCCCGTACGCCGCTGGAGCGGGACATCGCCGCCGTGTGGCGCGAGGTGCTGGGCGTCCAGCGGATCGGTGTCCTGGACAACTTCTTCGAACTGGGCGGGCATTCGCTGTTGGCGACCCGGGTGGGCACCCGGCTGCGCGACACGCTGGGGGTCGAACTCCCGCTCCGCGAACTGTTCGAGGCCCGCACCATCGAGGCGCTCGCCGCACGGGTGCAGGAGCACCGGGCCGGCCCGGAGGGGGCCTCGGCGGCGCCCATCGAGGTGGTGGCGCGCGATCCGCGGGGGATGCAGCTCTCCTTCGCCCAGCGCCGGCTGTGGTTCCTCGAACAACTGCAACCGGGCAACCCCGCCTACCACGTGGCCGGCGAACTCCACCTGGACGGCGAGCTGGACGTCACCGCGCTGGGCGCCGCCCTGACCGAGGTGGTGCGTCGGCACGAGGCGCTGCGCACGGTGTTCACCACCGTCGACGGCGAACCGCGCCAGGTGGTGGCCCCGGTCCCGGCCGATGTCCTGCCGCTGTGCGAACTCGCCGATCCCCAGCGGCTCGGCGAGCGCTCCGCCGCCTTCGCCGTCCGGCCGTTCGACCTGTCCGCCGCGCCCCTGCGGGCGGAGCTGGTCCGGCTCGGCGCCCGTCGGCACGTACTGCTGCTGGCGCTGCACCACATCGCCGCCGACGGCTGGTCGCTGCGCATCCTGCTGCGCGAACTGGCCGCGCTGTACACGGCGTTCGGTGCGGGTCGGCCGTCGCCGCTGCCGGAACCGGGCGTGCAGTACGCCGACTTCGCGGCCTGGCAGCGCGCCCGGCACCGCACCCCCGAAGGGGAGCGGTCGCTCGCGCACTGGCAGCAGCGGCTGGCCGGCGGCCCGCCCGCGCTGGAGCTGCCCACGGACTTCCCGCGCGGCGAACTCTCCGGCCGGACCGCCGAGCGCGCCGTGCAGCCGCTCGACGCCGACCTGACCGCGAAGCTCCACGAGCTGGCCACGCGGCACGCCGCCAGCCCGTCGATGGTGCTGCTCGGCGCCTTCCAGCTGGTGCTCTCCCGCTGGGCCGGGCAGCACGACGTGCTGGTGGGCATGCCGGTGGCCGGGCGGGTCCGCCGGGAGGTCGAGGACCTCGTCGGGCTCTTCGTCAACACCGTCGTCATCAGGAGCGACACCTCCGGCAACCCGACCTTCACCGCGCTCCTCGACCAGGTGCGCCGTGCGGCGCTGGATGCCGACGCCTATCAGGACGTGCCGTTCGAGGAGCTGGTGGAGCGTCTGGCACCGCAGCGCGACATGTCCCGCACCCCGGTGTTCCAGGTCCTGTTCAACATGCACAACCTGGACGACTTCGAGATCGACATCCCGGGGGTGCGCACACGGCTCGTCGAGGCGGAGGACACCACCTCCAAGTTCGACCTGACCCTGTACGCCAAGCCGCGCGACGGCCGCATCGACCTCGAACTGGTCTACTCCGCCGACCTCTTCGGGCCCGAGTCCATGCGGGCGCTGCTCGGTCAGCTCCACGGACTGCTGGTCCAGGTCGCACACGATCCGGACCGGCCGATCGACACGATCCGGTCCGACGCCGCACCGGCCGACGACGCTCCCGCGGCGCTGCCGACACTGCCCTGGACGAGCGGGGTGCACGAGAAGTTCGCCGAAGCGGCGCGCCGCCACCCGCAGGCCGCCGCGCTGCTCCACCCCGCGGGGCGGCTCGACTACGCGAGCCTGGATCGGGACTCGGCCGCGCTGGCCGACACGCTGCGGGCCGCCGGCATCGGGCCCGGCGACCGGGTGGCCGTGCACGGGGCGCGCTGCGCCGGGCTCGTCGTGGCCCTGCTGGGTGTGCTGCGCGCCGGGGCGGCCTTCGCGGTCCTCGACCGGGAGCACCCCGCCGCCCGCCGCACGGCGAGCGCCGAAGTGGTGGCCGCCCGGGGCTGGATCGAGGTCGGTGACGCTCCGGACGGGCCCGCGGCGCTCGGCGCCCGTCCGGAGGTCGTGCTCCGGGTCGGCGCGGACGGCACCGTGCCCGTAGCGGGCACGCCGGCGCCCGGTCCGCTCGGCGCCCCGACCGGGCCGGCGGACACCGCCTACCTCGCCTTCACCTCCGGCTCCACCGGCGTCCCCAAGGCCGTCGTCGGCCCGCACGGGCCGCTGGCGCACTTCGTGGACTGGTACACCACCACCTTCGGGATCGGGGCCCAGGACCGGTTCGCGCTCACCTCCGGGCTGAGCCACGACCCCCTGCTGCGGGACCTGTTCGTACCGCTGGCGGTCGGCGCCCCGGTCCATGTGCCCGGCCCCGAGGACCTGGCGGCCCCCGAGGCGCTCGCCTCCTGGCTGGCCGCCAACGACGTCACCGTGCTGCATCTGACCCCGCCGACCGCCCGCTTCCTCTCGGGGCTGCCGAAGGGCGCACTGCCGTCGCTGCGCTACGCCTTCTTCGGCGGCGACGTCCTCGGCGCACACGAGGTCCGGGTGATCCGGCGGCTCGCCCCCGGCGTCACGGTCGTCAACTTCTACGGCGCCACCGAGACCCCGCAGGCGCACGCGTACCACGTCGTCGGCGACGACCCCGTGGGCGATCAGCCCCTGGGCCGCGGTATCGACGGAAGCCGGCTGCTGGTGCTGCGCGGGGACGAGCCGGCCGCCGTCGGCGAACTCGGCGAGATCGCCGTCCGCAGCGCCCACCTGGCCGACGGCTACCTGGGCGATCGGGAGGCCACCGCCCGCGGCTTCACCACCGGCCGGCACACCGGCCCCGGCGAACGCCTCCACCGCACCGGCGACCTCGGCCGGCTGCGGCCCGATGGCACGGTGGTCTTCGCGGGCCGCGCCGACCGGCAGGTCAAGGTGCGCGGCTACCGCGTGGACCCGGCCGAGACCGAGGCCGTGCTGCGCACCCACCCGGGTGTCGCCGACGCACGGGTGCTGGCGGCCGCCGACTCCGCGGGCGAGACCGTGCTGCACGGCTACGTCAGGGGCCGCGGCAGCGGCGCGGACCTCGAAGCCCGCGCCGTGCGCGCCCACGCCGCCGAGCGGCTGCCGACCCACCTCGTCCCCGCGACCGTCACCGTCGTCGACGCCTTCCCCCTGACCCCCAACGGGAAGCTCGACGAGCGCGCCCTGCGCCGACTGCCGGCACACCAGGCGGCGGGCGGCGCACCGGCCGCCGCGGCCGCCTCCGATCTGGAGCACCGGCTGATCGAGCTGTGGCGCGGCCTGCTGGGCACCGAACAGGTCGGCCGGGCGGACAACTTCTTCGACCTCGGCGGGCACTCCCTGCTCGTCGTACGGCTGCAGGGGCTCCTCGCACGCGAGCTGGGCCGCACGCTGAGCGTCGTCGAACTCTTCCGCCACCCCACGGTCGCCGCCCTGGCCCGGGCGCTCGGCGACGACGCCCCGGACGGCGCGGCGCGGGCGGAGCGCGCGGCCGCCGACGCGGCGCACAGGAACGACCGGCGGGCGCAGCGCAGGCGCCGTCTGAGAGAGGAGCACACCGGTGGACACCACGCCTGACGACGGGCTCGACCGGATCGCGGTGGTCGGACTGGCCTGCCGGGTGCCCGGCGCCGACGACACCGAGCGGCTGTGGCAGAACCTGCTGGCCGGGCAGGAGTCGATCATCCGGCTCCCGGTCACCGGCGACGAGCCGGAGGGCTATGTGCCCGCCGCGGCACCGATCGAGGGCCCCGGCGACTTCGACGCGGAGTTCTTCGGGATGACGCCGCGCGAGGCGGAGCTGACCGACCCCCAGCACCGGCTGTTCCTCGAACACTGCTGGACGGCTCTGGAACACGCCGGTTGCGACCCGGCCCGCTACGACGGCCGGGTGGGCGTGTGGGGCGGCTGCGGCGTCAACAGCTATCTCGTCCTCAACGTGCTGCCCCAGTACCGGCGTTCGGACCTGCTGCGGGAGTACCCGGCCGCGCTGCTGCACGGCAACGACAAGGACTACCTGGCGACCCGTACGGCCTACCGGCTCGGGCTGACCGGCCCGGCCCTGTCGGTGCAGACCGCCTGCTCCACCTCGCTGGTGGCCGTCGCCCAGGCATGCCAGTCGCTGCTGGACTACCAGTGCGATCTGGCGCTGGCCGGTGGCGCGGCCCTGAAACTCCCCCAGGAGTGGGGGCATGTCCACGAGGAGGGCGGCATCCAGTCGGCCGACGGCCACTGCCGGCCGTTCGACGCGGACGCCGGCGGCACGGTGTTCGGCAGCGGCGTCGGGGTCGTGGCGCTCAAGCGGCTGGAGGACGCGCTGGCGGACGGGGACACGGTGCACGCCGTCGTCCTCGGCGCGGCGGTCAACAACGACGGGGCGCGCCGGGTCGGCTATGCGGCACCGAGCGTCGACGGTCAGGCCGAGGTGATCGCCGATGCCTACCGGGCCGCCGGGGTCAGCCCGGCCACGGTCGGCTACGTCGAGGCCCACGGCACCGGGACACCGGTCGGGGACCCCATCGAACTCGCCGCGCTGGACGAGGTGTTCGGCGCCGCCGGGGCGGCCGTGGGATCGGTGCTGGTGGGGTCGGTGAAGTCCAACCTCGGCCACCTCAACGCGGCCTCCGGGGTGGTCGGTCTGATCAAGGCGGTGCTCGCGGTCCGCCACGGCCAGGTGCCGCCGACCGTGCACTACCGGACCCGCAATCCGAGGACCGCGACCGACAGCCCGTTCACGGTCAACGACACCGCGCGGCCCTGGCCCCGCCGGGACGCACCGCGCCGAGCGGGCGTCAGCTCCTTCGGGGTGGGCGGGACCAACGTCCATGTCGTCCTGGAGGAGCCGCCGGCCCGCACCCCGAGCGGCGCCCGCCGGGTGCGCGCGCACCAGATCGTCCCGCTGTCGGCCCGCACCCCCGAGGCGCTGGAGCAGGCCAGGGACCGGCTGGTGGCCGCGCTGCGCGGGGACGCCCTGGGCGCCCTGCCCGATGTCGCCCACACCCTGCAGCGGGGCCGGCGGCACTTCGCCCACCGTATGGCCGTCGTCGGCGCCACCGGGACGGACGCGGCGGCGGCGCTGGGCGAGGCCGCCGGGCGCCGGGCCGCCGACCCGGCCCGGGTGGCCTTCCTCTTCCCCGGGCAGGGCAGCCAGTACAGCGGTATGGCCGCCGGGCTGCTGCAGACCGAGCCGGTCTTCGCCGCGGAGATCGACCGGTGCGCCCGGGTCCTGGATACGGAGACCGGCCGGGACCTGCGGCAGTTGCTGGCGCCCCCGGTGCCGGGGGCCGGGCCCGATCCGCTGACCTCGACCGAGCTGGCGCAGCCCGCGCTGTTCGCGGTCGAGTACGCCCTGGCCCGTACGGTGCGGGCGCTCGGCGTGGAGCCGGTCGGGATGCTCGGGCACAGCCTCGGCGAATGGGTGGCGGCCACGCTGGCCGGCGTGTTCTCGCTGAACGATGCCCTGCGGCTGGTGGCGGCGCGCGGTCGGCTGATGGCCGCGATGGCGCCGGGCGACATGCTGGCGGTGCAGCTGCCCGAGGACGAGGCCCGGGCGCTGGAGCGGCCCGGCCTGGTGCTGGCGGCGGTCAACGCCCCGCGCCAGTGCGTACTGTCCGGCACCTCGGAAGCGGTGGCGGCCGCGGCCGGCGAACTCGCCCGGCGGGGAGTGCCGACCCGGCTGCTTGCGACCTCGCACGCCTTCCACTCGCCCTCGCTCGACCCGATGCTCGCCCCGTTCGCCGCCCTCGTCGCCGAGGTGCCCCGGCACGCGCCCCGCACCCCCTTCGTGTCCGGGGTGAGCGGCACATGGATCACCGATGCCCAGGCGACCGACCCCGCCTACTGGGCCGAGCAGGCGCGCCGCCCGGTGCGCTGCGCCGACGGCCTGCGCACGCTCGCGGACGCCGGAGCGCCCGTGCTGCTGGAGGCCGGACCCGGCCGGGCGCTGGGCCGGTTCGCGGCGCAGGTGGCCGGGCCCGGCACGGTGGCGGTCGCCGCCGTCCGCGGGCCGCGGCAGGCCGGGCCGGACGACCGGATGCTGCTGAGCGCGGTGGCCCGGCTGTGGGAGCACGGCGTCGAGGTGGACTGGGCGGCGTTCGCCGCGCCCGAGGAGCGGCACACCGTCCCGCTGCCCACCTACCCCTTCCAGCGCCGGACGCACTGGGCCGGGGCGCCCGAGGACGACCGCCCGACGAAGGCCGCCGACGAGGCGGGCACCGGCGCCGCGCCGCCCGTCCCGGCCCACCGCGCCGGCGTCTCCCCGGAGGACGACGTCCTGGTCCGGACACGGCGGTTGTGGAGCGAACTGCTCGGCGTCGTGGACATCGCGCCCGGGGACGACTTCTTCGCCCTCGGCGGCGACTCCCTGCTCGCCACCCGCCTGGCCTCGCGCATGCACCGCGCCTTCGGCGTCCGGCCGCCCCTGGACGAGCTCCTCGACGAGCCGTCCCTGGAGCGGATGGCCAAGCTCGTCACGGCCCACGGCGGCGCGCTCGACCACGCCTCAACGGACCCCACGGAGAAGCGATGACACCGTCACCCACCGGCCCCCTCTCCTTCTCCCAGGAGCGGGTCTGGTTCCTCGAACAGCTCACCCCCGGCACCGCGCGGCAGAACATCCCCCTGGCCGTGCGGCTGACCGGCCGGCTGGATGTGGCCGCGCTGACCGAGGCGCTGCGCGGCGTCGTGCGCCGCCATGACGTGCTGCGCTCGTCGGTCACCGTCGTGGACGGCGTCCCGGTCCAGCGCGTCGAGGACCCCGGGCCGCTCGCCGTGCCGCTCACCGACCTGCGCGGCGGTGACCCCGCGCGGACGGAGGCGGCCGCCGGGGACTGGCTGCGCCGGCAGACGCAGACGCCCCTCCCCCTCGACCGGGCTCCCCTGCTGCGGGCCGCGCTGGCGCGGGTGGCCGAGGACGAGCACCTGCTCGCCGTGACGGTGCATCACCTGGCCTTCGACGGCTGGTCGGTCGGGGTGCTGATGCGGGAACTGGGCGACCGCTACACCGCCCACACCTCCGGGCGCGACCCCGAGCTGCCCGAACTCCCGCTGAACTACGCGGACTTCGCCGTCCGCCAACGCGCCGCGTTCGACGCCGGCGAGATGGCCGGCGATCTGGCGTACTGGCGGGACGAGCTGGCCGGCGAGCTGCCCGTGCTGGAGCTGCCCACCGACCGCACCCGCCCGGAGACTCCCGCCTACCGGGGCGCGACCGTCAGCCGGGCGCTGCCCCAGGACACCACCGAGGCGCTGACGGAGCTGGTCCGCGCCCATGGCGTGACGCCGTACATGGTGCTGCTCGCCGGGTACGCCGCGCTGCTCGGCCGCTGGAGCGGCCGGCCCTCCGTGGTCGTCGGCAGCCCCATCGCCGGCCGTACCGACGAGGACCTGGAGGACCTGGTCGGGTTCTTCGTCAACACCATGGCGGTGCGCCTGGACCTGTCCGGCGACCCGGGCTTCGACGCACTGCTGCGCCAGGTGCGCAAGAAGGCGCTGGGGGCCTACGCCCACCAGGGCGTGCCCTTCGAGAAGATCGTCGAGGAGCTCGCCCCCGACCGGGAGAACAGCCGCGCACCGGTCTTCCAGACCCTGTTCGTGCTGCAGAACGCCCCGCTGGAGGGGCTGCGGCTGCCAGGACTGGCGGTCTCGCCGCTCCAGGTGCACAACGGCACCGCCGGTTTCGACCTGCAGATGTCGGTCAGTCGGCTGCCCCAGGGCCTGACCGTGACGCTGGAGTACGACACCGCGCTCTTCGACGAGGCCACCGCCGTCCGGCTGCTGGAGCAGTACGAGACGCTGCTGCGGGGCGCGGCCGCGGACCCCCGCACACCGGTCTCCCGGCTTCCGCTCCTGGACGCCGACGAGGCCGAGCGGCTGCTGGCGCTGGGCCGGGGCGGCCAGGACTTCCCGGTGCGCGGCAGCCTGCACCAAGGCTTCGCGGAGCAGGCCGCCCGCCGACCCGACGCCACCGCGCTCACCTGCGGAGACCGCCATCTCAGCTACGCCGAGCTGAACGCCGCCGCGGAGGAACTCGCCCTTCGGCTGGCCGAGTTGGGCATCGGCGGCGAAAGCCTGGTCGGCCTCTATCTGGACCGCGGCTTCGACACCGTCATCAGTATCCTCGCCGTGCTCAAGGCGGGGGCCGCCTACGTCCCCATGGACCCGGCCTACCCCGGCCCCCGCGTGGCCCGCATCCTCGCCGACGCCCGCCCGCCCGTCCTCGTCGTCCACGAGCGGCTGCGCGGCCGGCTGCCGGAGTTCGACGGGCACCTGCTGGTGCTCGACGGCATCGACCGGCCCGCCGCCCGTCCCGCACCGCCCGCGCCGGCCGCGCGCCCCGGGTGCCCGGACAACGCGGCGTACGTCATCTACACCTCCGGGTCGACCGGCACGCCCAAGGGCGTGCAGATCACCCACGCCAACGTGCTGCGGCTCTTCGCGGCGACCCGCTCCCGCTACCGCTTCGACCACCGCGACGTGTGGCCGCTGTTCCACTCCTACGCCTTCGACGTGTCCGTGTGGGAGCTGTGGGGGGCGCTGCTGCACGGCGGGCGGCTGGTCATCGTGCCGGACGAGACGGCCCGCGACGCCGAGGCATACCGCGAACTGGTGCGTGCCGAGGGCGTCACCGTCCTCAACCAGACCCCGTCGGCGTTCGTGCACTTCTCGGCCGCCGACGCCCTGCGCGACCCGGCCGAACTCGCCCTGCGCCTGGTCGTCTTCGCCGGTGAGGCACTGGAGCCGGGCAGCCTGAAGGGCTGGTTCGCCCGGCACGGCGACCGGATGCCGCGGCTGGTCAACATGTACGGGATCACCGAGACCACGGTGCACGTCACCCTCCGGGAGATGACGCTGGACGACGTCACCATGGCCCGGCGCAGCCCCATCGGACGCCCCATGCCGGACCTGGACATGTACGTCCTGGACGGGCAGCTCCAGCCGGTGCCCACCGGAACGACCGGCGAGCTGTATGTGGGCGGCCCGGGGCTGGCCAGGTGCTACTTCGGCGCGCCCGCCCTGACCGCCGACCGGTTCGTACCGGACCCGTTCGGCCGCACCCCCGGCGCACGGCTGTACCGCAGCGGCGACCTGGCGCGGATCACCCCCGACGGCGAGATCGAGTATCTGGGCCGCTCCGACCACCAGATCAAGGTCCGCGGCTACCGCGTCGAGGCCGGCGAGATCGAGGCCCGGTTGCTCGACCACCCCGCCGTCGACTCCGCGGTCGTGGTGCCCCGGCCGGACCCGGGCGGCGATCTGCGGCTGATCGCGTACGTGACCGGGGGCGGTGCCCCGGTGTCCGGCGACGAGCTGCGGGCCCTGCTGGAGGAGCGGCTCCCCGGCTACATGGTGCCCTGGCGGGTGGTGGTCCTCGACGCGCTGCCGCTGACCGTCAACGGCAAGGTGGACCGCGCCGCGCTGCCGGCCCCCGACAGCGTCCGCCCGGCCGTGGCCGCCGCGTACGCGGAGCCGCGCGACGACATGGAGCGGGCGGTGGCCGCGGCCGTCGCCGCGGTGCTGCGGCTGGACCGGGTGGGCCGGTCGGACAACTTCTTCGAGCTGGGCGGGCACTCGCTGCTGGCCACCCGGCTGGTCTTCCGGCTGCGCGCCGAGCTGGGCACCGAACTGCCCCTGCGCGCCCTGTTCGAGGTGCCCACGGTCGAGGGCATCGCCGCGGCCGTCCGTGCGGCGCAGGAGCACGACGGCGAGAGGCCCGCACACACCGTCCGCGACCTGGCCGCGGACGCCGTACTGCCCGCCGGCCTGGCCGGGTTCGACGCCCCCGCGCCCCATCTGCTCGCCAAGCCCGCCCATGTGCTGCTCACCGGCGCCACCGGATTCCTCGGCGCGTTCCTCCTGCGCGAACTGCTGCGCACCACGGACGCGGACGTCCACTGCCTGGTGCGCGCCGGGGACGAGGCGCAGGCCCGGCGGCGGCTGGCGGAGACCGCCCGCCGCTACGGCCTCGGCGACCCGGGCGCAGAGAGCCGGGTGGTACCGCTCGCCGGCGACCTCGCGGCCCCCGGTCTGGGCCTGGCGCCGCGGGAACTCGACCGGCTCGCGGACACCGTGGACGCGATCTACCACTGCGGCGCCGACGTCAACCTCGTCTACCCGTACGAGCAGCTCAAGGCGGCCAACGTGGACGGCACCGCGGAGCTGGTGCGGCTGGCCGGCCGCACCCGGCGCGCGCCGCTGCACTACGTCTCGACCGTCGGGGTCTTCGGCGCCGTGCCCGCACACGGCGGGCCGGTCCGGGAGACCGATCCGCCCGGCCCCGCCGACCGGTTGCGCCAGGGCTACACGCAGAGCAAGTGGGTCGGCGAGCAGATCGTGTGGCGGGCCGCCGCGGCCGGGTTGCCGGTGACCGTGCACCGCCCGAGCCGTATCGCCGGCGACAGCCGCAGCGGCGCCTGCCAGACCGACGACTACCTGTGGCGGGTGGTCAAGGGCTGCGTCCAGGCGGGTGCCCACCCCGACGACGTGCGGGTGCTCACCGATCTGGTGCCGGTCGACCACGTCGGGGCCGCGATCGTCGCGCTGTCCCACGACCCCAGGGCGCTGGGCCGGGCACACCACCTGGTCAACCCGCGCCCGGTGCCGCTGAGCGAGGTGCTGGACCACGTCCGCGCCTTCGGCTACGAGCTGACCGGTCTCCCCTTCGCGCGCTGGGCGCGGACCGTCGCCGCGGACCCGGACAACGCGGCCTACCCCCTGCTGGGCGTGCTGGAGTCGAGCACCGAGGCCGCCGGGGAACTGCGCTTCGCGCAGGACGAGACGGCCGCGCTGCTCGAACCATCCGCTCTCCGGTGCGCCGCCCTCGACGCGGAGCTGCTGCACCGCTATCTGAGCCATTTCGTCGACACCGGGTTCCTGCCGGCCCCGGTCCACCACCACCACGACACCACGAGGAACCACTCATGACCACAGCGACCCGCTCCTCCTACTACAGCGCCGGTGAGCACCCCCACCCCGAGTACGAACTGGAGCGACTGCGCGCCCAGGCCCTGATGTTCTGGCCCAAGGAGCTGCGCATCCTCCACCAGCTGGGGCTGCGCCCCGACATGGACGTGCTCGACGCCGGCTGCGGCCCCGGCTTCATCACCGAGGCGCTGCTGGAGAGCCTGCCCGAGGGCACCGTGACCGGACTCGAACTCGACGAGGCCCTGCTCGCGCAGGCACGCGGCCGCCTGGTGCCCGAGGGCAACCGCCGGCTGCGCCTGCTCCAGGGGTCCATCACCGAAGCCCCGCTGCCGGACGGCCGGTTCGACCTGGCGCTGGCCCGGCTCGTGCTCCAGCACATCGCCGAGCCCGCCCGCGCCCTGAGCGAGCTGGGCCGCCTGCTGCGCCCCGGCGGCCGCCTCGTGGTGGCCGACGCCGACGACGCCCTGTGGGGCAGCATCCACCCCGGCATCCCCGGACTCGCCGGCGTCATGGAGCTGCGGCGGCAGCACCAGGCGCAGCGCGGCGGCAACCGCTACGTCGGGCGCGCCGTGCCCGCCATGATGCGCGCCGCCGGGTTCACCGACATCACGGTCGAGGCCGTGGCCGTCACCAGTGACGAGCTGGGCATGGACGCCCTCGCCGGTCAGCTGGACGTACGGGCCCGCACCGCCCTGATGGTCAAGGAGGGCGTGATCTCCGAGGAGCAGGTGGCCCGCACCGAGGCCGAGGTCCAGGAGTTCCTGGCCGACCCCGCCTCCTCCTTCATGCTGCTGATGTTCCTCTACAGCGGCGTCAAGCAGGACGGTGAGCACCGATGAGCGCCGGCGGCGCCGCGACCGCGTGGGCGGTCGTGGTCAACCACGAGGAGCAGTACTCGGTGTGGCCCGGCGACCGGCCGGCTCCGGCGGGCTGGCGTGAGGAGAGCCGCCACACCACCCGCGAGCAGTGCCTGGAGCACATCGCCCAGGTGTGGACCGATATGCGGCCGCTGAGCCTGCGCAGCCGAACGGAGGGGCCGGCATGACCGACGGCACCGAGGCCCGGCCCGAAGGGGGAGACGTGGACGAGATCCGGCACTTCGCCCCGAGCACGCTGGTGGAGGCGCTGCGCACCCGCAGCGGCAAGCAGCCCCACAGGGTGGCGTACACCTTCCTGCACAACGGTGAGGAGATCGGCGAGGAGCTGACCTACCAGGAGCTGGACGCGGCCGCCCGGGCGCGTGCGGTCGCGCTGGAGAACGCCGGTCTGGCCGGCCGCAACGCGGTGCTCCTGCACGCGCCGGGCCTGGAGTTCGTCAGGGCGTTCGCCGGCTGCCTCTACGCCGGGACGGCCGGGGCACCGCTCCAAGTACCGCACAACGCCGCGGGGGTGGAGCGGCTGCTGCGGGTCGTCCAGGACACCGGTTCCCCGGTCGTGCTCACGGACACCGAGACCCGCGACGACCTCCTCGACCGGTTCGGCGACGCCCCGGGGCTGGCGGAGCTGACCTGGCTCACCACGGACACCGTGGACGCCGGCGCGGCCGAGCAGTGGGTCGATCCGGAGCTGGACCCCGAGCACACCGCCCTGCTCCAGTACACCTCCGGCTCCACCGGCCATCCCAAGGGCGTGATGGTCTCGCACCGCAACTTCTGTGTGCAGGCCGCCGAGAACCAGGAGGTCTGGCACGTCAGCGAGGACGACATCGGCGTCTCATGGCTGCCCACGTTCCACGACATGGGGCTGATGTACGGCGTGGTCATGCCGCTGTGGCGCGGTATGCGGGTCTACCTGATGGCGCCGCAGGCGTTCGTGCGGCGGCCCCGCCGCTGGCTGGAGGCGATCAGCCGCTACCGCGGCACGCTGTCGGCGGGCCCCAACTTCGCCTACGACATGTGCAGTCGGGTGGCCGAGGCCGAGGGGTGCGACGGGTTGGACCTGTCGTCCTGGCGGATGGCGGTCTGCGGGGCCGAGCCGGTGCGGATGCCGAGCATGGAGCGCTTCGCCCAGGCGCATGCCCCCGCCGGGTTCGCCCACCGGGCGCTGGCGCCCGGCTACGGGCTGGCCGAGAACACGCTGAAGGTGTCCGCGACCCCCGCCGACCGGGACTACCGCACGCTGTGGATCTCCGACAGCGCCCTCGCCGCGGGGCGTGCCGAGCCGGTCGGGGCGGACGCGCCCGGAGCCGTACCGGTCGTCTGCAACGGCCCCCACCAGACCGGCACGACCGTACGCATCGTCGACCCGGTCACCCGCCGCGCCCGCCGGGAGGGCGAGATCGGTGAGATCTGGGTGCAGGGCGGCAGCGTGGCCAAGGGGTACTGGCGGCGGCCCGCGGAGACCCGGGAGACCTTCCGGGCCAGGATCGCGGACGAGGACTCCGGGGAGTTCCTGCGCACCGGCGACCTCGGGTTCGTGCACGAGGGCGAGCTGTACCCGACCGGCCGCTGGAAGGACCTGATCATCGTCGACGGCCGCAATCTGTACCCGCAGGACATCGAGCTGACGGTGGAGAGGTCCCACCCGGCGCTGCACCCCGCCTGCGCCGCGGCCTTCCCGATCGAGCGGGACGGGCGGGAGCAGCTGGTGGTGCTCGTCGAGACCAATCCCCAGGCGGCCGCCTCCGGGGACGACCTTCCCGCCCGGGTGGGTGCCGCCGTCGGCCGGCGCCATGAGGTGCTGCCGGCCGAGGTGGTGCTGGTCCGCCGCCGCAGTCTGCCCAAGACCACCAGCGGCAAGATCCAGCGCCGGGCGTGCAAGCAGAGCTACCTGGACGGCACGCTCCAGTACGCCCGGCACGACGATCGCGGCGGCGAGGGCGGACCCCATGGATCCTGACTCCTTCGACACCCGCGGACAGGTGTTCCGCTGCTGGTCCGCACAGGGCGAGCGCCCCCCGATGACCGTGGCCGGCGCCCAGGGCAGCTGGTTCTGGGACCGCGAGGGCAACCGCTATCTCGATCTGGCGTCCCAGCTGGTCAATGTGAACCTGGGGCATCAGCACCCGCGCCTGCTGGCGGCCATCGCCGAACAGGCCGGGCGGCTGTGCACCATCGGTCCGCACTTCTCCGACGACACCCGCGACCGGCTGGCCCAGCTGATCGCCGAGCGCGCCCCCGGCGACCTGGACCGGGTCTTCTTCACCAACGGCGGCACCGAGGCCAATGAACACGCCGTCCGGATGGCCAAGTCGGCCACCGGCCGGTCCAAGGTGCTCACCGCCTACCGCTCGTACCACGGAGCGACCGCCGGATCGAGCACGCTCACCGGGGACCCGCGCCGCTGGCCCAACGAGCCGGGCCTGCCGGGAGTGGTGCACTTCTTCGGGCCGTACGCCTACCGCACGGCCTTCCACGCACAGGACGAACGGCAGGAGTGCGAGCGGGCGCTGGCCCACCTGGAGGAGGTGCTGTGCCTGGAGGGCCCGCACACCGTCGCCGCCGTGCTGCTGGAGACGGTGGTCGGCACGAACGGCGTACTGGTTCCGCCGGACGGCTACCTCCAGGGCGTACGTGAACTGTGCGACCGCTATGGCGCGTTGCTCATCTGCGACGAGGTCATGGTCGGCTTCGGCCGCATCGGCGAGTGGTTCGCCGTCGACGCCTGGGGCGTCACCCCCGACCTGATCACCTTCGCCAAGGGCGTCAACTCCGGATATGTGCCCCTGGGCGGGGTCATCGTCTCCGAGCGGGTGGCGGCCGCGTTCGAGGACCGGGTCTACCCCGGGGGCCTGACCTACTCCGGGCACCCGCTGGCCTGTGCGCCGGGCATCGCCACCATCGAGGTGTTCGAGGAGACCGGCGTACTGGAGCATGTGCGGCGCCTGGGCCGGGAGGTGATGGCGCCGGGACTTGCGAAGCTCGCCGAGAAGCACCCGAGCGTCGGCGAGGTGCGCGGCCGCGGCCTGTTCTGGGCGATCGAGCTGGTCCGCGACCGCGCGAGCCGGACGCCCCTGGTGCCCTTCAACGCCTCCGGCGCACAGAACGAGCCGATGACCAGGGTCATGAACTCCTGCGTCGCCGAGGGCGCCTGGCCGATATGCCACATGAACCGCATCCACCTCGCACCGCCGCTGGTGGTCACCGAGGAGGAGCTGCGCTGGGGGCTCGACGCCGTCGACGCCGCCCTGGACACCGCCGACGCCTACGTCACGGGGTGAGGGCCGGTCCGGCCGTGCCACCCGGCCGGACCGCCGCCGCCCGCCTGCCCCTTCTCCCCTCCCCCTCCCCACCCGACTCGCCTCAGGAGGGCGATCTGTTCACATGAGTGCTCCACTTTCCCCCGCACCGTCCACGTCCCGGGACTGGCTGCGACGCTACGGCCCAGAGCGCCCGCACGCCGCGGCGCGCCTGGTCTGCTTCCCGCACGCGGGCGGCGGCGCCAGCTTCTACCGGCGCTGGGCGGCCCTCCTGCCCGAGACCTACGACCACCTCACGGTGCAGTACCCCGGCCGCGAGGACCGTATCGGCGAGGAGTGCATCGGCGAGCTGCATCCGCTCGCCGACCGGATCGCCGAGGTGCTGCTGCCCCTGGCGGACCGACCGCTGATCCTCTTCGGCCACAGCATGGGCGCCTCGATCGCCTACGAGGTCGCCCGGCGGCTCCAGGAGCGCGGTCGCACCCCCCACCACCTCGTCGCCTCCAGCCGGATGTCCCCCACCCTGGAGCGTCCCGGGACGGTCCACCTCCTGGACGACGAGGAGTTCCTCCAGGAGCTCGCGGCGTTCGGCGGCATCAGCCAGGAGGTGCTGCACCACCGCGAACTGCGCGACCTCGTCCTGCGGCCGATGCGCAGCGACTACCGGCTCATCGAGACCTACCAGCCCAGGGGCACTCCGGTGCTGGAGTGCCCGGTCACGGCGGTGCGCGGCGATCTGGACCACGCCCACCCGGAGGAGGAGAGCCGCGCCTGGGCCGATGTGGCGGGCGGCGGCTTCCGGCTCCTCACCCTGCCCGGTGACCACTTCTTCCTCGCCCCCCGGGCCCAGGAGCTGATCGAACTGCTGCTGCCGCGGTTCGCCGTGCCGTCCGGAAGCGGCGCGCTCCCGCCCCTTGAGCCCCGGACCTGAGCGGCACCCGCTCCCTTTGCGCACCCGTACGACCACGCCACCGCACGACGGAGGAACCCCATGACGCACACCCAGCCCGCTTCACCCGGCCCCGCCCCGGCCGTCAGACGCCGCTCCGGCGCCCGCGCCCTGTTCTCGGTTTCCGAAGAGTGGAACGGCGCCACCCTGCCGGCGCTGGTCCGCGCCGATGTCCCGGGCCTGGACCTCGCCGCCTGGATCACCGCTCACAAGGACACCGTCGACGAGCTGGCGCACCGGGCGGCGGCCGTGCTCTTCCGCGGTTTCGAGGTCCCGGGGGCCGCGGAGTTCCAGTCGGCGATGAACGCCCTGTCCTCCCACGTCCTGGACTACGGCGAGCGCTCGTCACCGCGCAGCGAGGTCGCCTCCGGCGTCTACACCTCCACCGAGCACCCCGCCGACCAGCACATCCTGCTGCACAACGAGCAGTCCTACACCACCAATTGGCCGGTCCGCATCGTCTTCTGCTGCGAGCGGGCGGCCACCAGCGGCGGACGCACCCCGCTGGCCGACTCCCGCAAGGTCCTGGCCAGGCTGCGCCCCGAAACGGTGGCGCGCTTCGAGCGGCTGGGCGTCGCCTACGTCCGCAACTACCTGCCCGGCATCAGCCTCTCCTGGCAGGAGGCGTTCCAGACCGAGCGGCGCGAGGACGTCACCGCCTACTGCGCCGGGTCGGGCATCACCGCCGAGTGGGTCGGCGAGCACCATCTGCGGACCCGCCAGATCCGCCCCGCCGTGCGCACCCACCCGGTGACCGGCGAGCGCACCTGGTTCAACCACGCGGTCTTCTTCCATGTCACCTCGCTGCCCGAGGAGGTCACCCGGGGCCTGCTGGACTCCCTGCCCCAGGAGGACCTGCCGTACCACACCTACTACGGCGACGGGTCCCCCATCGAGGACGACACCCTCGCCGAGATCCGTGCCGCGCTGGACGCGGAGACCCGGTCCTTCGACTGGCGGCCCGGCGACGTCCTGCTGGTCGAGAACATGCTCAGCGCGCATGCGCGGGAGCCCTTCGAGGGCCCGCGCCGCATCCTCACCGCCATGGCCGATCCGATCGGCGACTTCGACACGAACGGGAGGACCGCATGACCGCGATGACCACCCACCCCGCCGCCGCCGGACCCGGTCCGCGGCGCCGGCGCACCGGCACCGGGCCGGCCACCGAACTGGTCCGCAGCCGCCCGCTGCACGACGAGCCGTTCCTGCTGCGGGTGGACGCCGTGGTCCAGGGGCTGGAGCTGGACCGGTGGATCGCCGGCAACCACGCGCGGGTGACGGCCGCACTCGACCGGTACGGCGCCGTCCTCTTCCGGGGCTTCTCCGTCGACGGGCCGGCGGCCTTCGGGCGGGCGGCCCGGGCCGTCTCCCCCGATCTGCTGGACTACCTGGAGCGCGCCGCGCCCCGCACCGAGGTCGCGGACAAGGTCTTCACCTCGACGGAGTTCAACGAGGACCAGTGGATCCCCTTCCACCACGAGATGTCCTACTCCCACAACTGGCCGAGCAGGCTGTACTTCTACTGCGATCTGCCCAGTGCCGACCGCGGCGCCACCCCGCTGGCCAGTGAACGCGCGGTCGTGCCCCGGATCCCCGCCGAGGTCCGCGAGCGGTTCGAGCGGCACGGCGTCGCCTACGTCCGCAACTACAGCCCCGATCTCGACCTGCCCTGGCAGGAGGTGTTCCAGACCACCGACCGGGCCGAGGTGGAGGCGTACTGCCGCTCCTCCCGCACCGAGTTCACCTGGACCGGCCGGGACGGGTTGCGCACCCGCTCCGTCCGCCAGGCCACCGTCCGGCACCCGCGCACGGGCGAGACGGCCTGGTTCAACCACGCCCATCTCTTCCATGTCTCCAACCTCCCCACCGAGGTGTCCACCGCGCTCACTGGGGAGTTCGGCACGGAAGGGCTGCCGCGCAACGCCTACTACGGCGACGGCGCCGCCATCGAGGACGACGTCGCGGAGCTGATCCGCGGCCTCTACCGCGAGGCCGCGGTGTCCTTCCCCTGGGAGCGCGGCGACGTCCTCGTCGTCGACAACTTCCTTGCCACACATGCGCGTGAGCCCTTCTCCGGCGACCGCCGGATCCTCGTCGCCATGTCCGACCTTTACGTGAATCGAGGTAACCGATGACCAGCGTCGAGGGCTACCGCCTCTCGCCCGCCCAGCTCCGGGAGTGGGAGCGCGGCGGCGATCGCCGACTGACCGCGCGGCTGCGGCTGTGCGTCCCGGCGGACCGCGACCGGCTCCAGCGCGCACTGGACACCGTCGTCGCGCGGCACGAAGTACTGCGCCTGCGGCTGCTGCGGTACCCCGGCGTGCGGGTTCCCCTCCAGGACATCGACGAGGGCGCCGCGGTCACCCTGGAGGACGGCGAAGAGCCCACCGCCGGTGACCTCTTCGACGGTCCGCTGTTCCAGGCCGCCCTGGTCGACCTGGCCGACGGCGGCCAGGAACTCCTGCTGCGGGCGTCCGCGCTGCTCACCGACTCCGCCGGACTGCGCGTCCTGCTCGGCGAACTGGCCACGGCCTACCAGGGCGGTGCGCTCGACGACGACCCGGAGCGGCTCCAGTTCCTCGATGTCTCGGAGTGGCTGCTGGAGCAGGCCGACGAGGCCGGGGCGCCGAGCACTCCGGCCGTCTCGGGCACGGTGATCGAGCGGCCGTCCCTGCCGTTCTCCGACGGCGAGCCGGCGCGGACACCGACGGTGCTGCGTGCCGAGGTGGGGCGTGAGGCCACCGAGGCGCTGCACCGCCGGGCCGCGGTCCAGGGCGTACCGGCCCGGTCGCTGGCGCTGGCGGCCTGGGCGCTGGCCCTGTCCAGCCGTACCGAGACCGAGGCCGACGACGCGGTGCTCCCGCTCGGTCTGCACGTCGACGGCCGCTCCGCGCCCGGAACCGACCGCGTGGTGGGCCCCCTGGGCAGCCGGCTCGCCGTCGGGGTTCCGCTGCCGCTGCCCGCGGCGCCCAAGGAGCTGCTCGACGTCGTGCAGCGGCAGGTCGACCAGGCCGTCGAGGCGGCCCGGTACACCGGTCCCACCGGGGACGAGGGGCTCGCGGCCGGGTTCGCCGCGTCGGAGCCGGATGTCCTGGCGGAGTGGGCGGGCCTGCCCGTCGCGGATCTGACCGTGGACGGTCCGCCGCCGGTGTCCCCGCTCCATCTGAGCGTCGAGATCGCCCCGGAGGCGATCCGCCTCGCGCTGCACCACGACGGCTCCCGCTACCCCGGCGAGGCCGTACAACGGCTGCTGGACGGCACCGTCGAGATCCTGGCCACGCTCCCCGAGGCGTTCGAGGACGAGCGCGCCCTCCGGGTCTGCGGCGCCCGGGAGGCCGCGCTGCTGGCACGGTGGAGCAAGGGCGGTTCCCTGGCCGAGGACGGCCCCGCCACCCTCGTCGAGGCGTTCGACGCGGCCCTCGCGGCCGCCGACGGCACCGCGCCCGCGGTGGTGTCCGCCGACGGCACCGTCTCCTTCGCCGAGTTGGACCGCGCCGCTTCCGCCGTGGCCGCCGCCCTCGTCGGGGCGGGCGTCGCCGCCGAGGAGCCGGTGGCGGTGCCCGCCGAGCGTTCCTGGCGGACCGTCGCGGCGCTGATCGGTGTGCTGCGGGCCGGTGCCGTCTACGTACCGCTGGACACCGCGGCGCCCCTGTCGCGGCAGCTGACGCTGCTGCGGGCGGTCGAGGCCCGACGGGTGGTCGCCCCGGACGGGCGCGGTGTGCCGAGCGGGCTGCCCGAGGAGTTCGAGGTGCTCGCACCGCACTCCGCCGAGTCCCCGGCGCCCGCCGCGCTGCCGCGGGTCCGCCCGGACCACGCCGCCTACGTCATCTTCACCTCCGGCTCCACCGGCGCGCCGCGGCCCGTGGTCGTCGAACACCGCGCGGTGGCCCATCTGTCGAGGGCGCTGAAGGCGACGATTCACACCGGCTCCGGGCCGCGGCTGCGGGTCGCGGTGAACGCCCCGCTGACCTTCGACGCCTCCGTCAAGCAGCTGATCCAGCTCGCCGACGGGCACACCCTGTGCCTGGTACCGGAGGAGATCCGCTACCACGGCGGGGAGTTGCTGACCTACCTCGCCGAGCAGCGGGTCGATGTGTTCGACTGCACGCCCTCGCATCTGCGCGCGGTCCTGGCGGGCACCCGGGACGGCGCGGCCGCGCTGCCGGCCACCGTCCTGATCGGCGGGGAGGCCGTCGACCAGCCGCTGTGGGACACCCTCGCCGCCCTCGACGGCGTACGCGCCGTCAATGTCTACGGCCCGACCGAGTGCACCGTCGACGCCACCGCCGCCGAGATCACCGCGGGCACCCGGCCCACCATCGGCCGGCCGCTCCCCGGCAACGACGTCCTGGTCCTCGACCAGGACCTGCGGCCGGTACCGCCGGGCGTGGCGGGCGAGTTGTGCGTCGCGGGCCCGCAGCTGGCCCGCGGATACCTCGGGGACGCCGAGGCCACCGCGCGCCGCTTTGTGACCGTCGAGGGGCTGCCGGAGGGCGAGCGGCGCGTCTACCGCACCGGTGACCGGGTCCGCTTCCTGGCCGACGGCACTCTCGCCTACCTCGGCCGTACCGACGACCAGGTCAAGGTCCGCGGCTTCCGGGTCGAGCCCGGCGAGGTGCAGGCCGTCCTCGGCACGCACCCGGGCGTCGAGCAGGCGCTGGTCGTGGCCCGCAAGAGCGCCGACGGCACCTCTCTGACCGGCTACGCGCAGCCGGCCGCCGGCGCGGTGGCGGCCCTCGACCTGGACCGGGTCTCGGGCGTCAATCCGCACGAGACCCGGTACCTGTACGACGAGATCTTCCTCCAGGGCACCTACCTGCGCGGCGAGGTGACGCTCCGCGAGGACGCCGTCGTCGTCGACATCGGCGCCAACATCGGCATGTTCTCGCTCTACGTCCACCAGCTGTGCCCGAGCGCCTCGCTCTACGCCTTCGAGCCGCTGGCACCGGTGTACGAGCATCTGCGGCGCAACACCGCCCGGTTCGGTGTACCGGCGAAGACCTTCCCGCTCGGACTGGGGAGCGCGGACGGCGAGCTGTCGTTCACCTACTACCCCGGCTACTCGATGATGTCCGGTGTCAGCGCGTACGCCGACTCGGCCTCCGAAGTCGAGGTCATCAAGCGCTATCTGGCCAACGAGCGGGAGAAGGGCCTGCAGGACCGCGACCAGCTCCTGGACCGGGCCGACGAGCTGCTGGCGGAGCGGTTCCGGGGCGAGGAGCTGCGCACGCGGGTGCGGCGGCTCTCCGACGTCCTCGACGAGGAGCGGCTCACCCGTATCGACCTGCTCAAGGTCGATGTGCAGCGGGCCGAACTGGACGTGCTGCGGGGCATCGACGCCCGGCACTGGGGCATGGTGCACCAGGTCGTGATGGAGGTGCACGACGGCGCCGGCACCGCCACCGAGGGGCGCCTCGGCGAGATCGTCGCCCTCCTTGAGGAGCAGGGCTTCGCGGTCACGGCCGAGCAGGACAGCCTGCTGCAGGGCACCGACCGGCACTCCCTGTTCGCGGTGCGCGCCGCGTACGCCGACGACCCGCGCCCCGTCGTCGCCGACGCCCGCACCCAGGCGCCGGTGGACGGCGTCATGCTGCGGGACTGGCTGGCCGAGCGCCTTCCGGCGCATCTCGTACCGGGCGCGGTGGTCACCCTCGACGCCTTCCCGCTGACCCGCAACGGGAAGGTCGACCGTGCGGCGCTGCCCGAGCCCGCCGAGCGGGACCGGGCGGGCGCGGAGGTGGTGGCGCCCCGCAGCCGTACCGAGGAGGTGCTGGCGGAGGTGTGGCAGGAGGCGCTCCGGCTGGACCGGGTGAGCGTGCAGGACGACTTCTTCCGCCTCGGCGGGGACTCGATCCGGGCGATCCAGGTGCAGGTGGCGGCCCGCGGCCGGGGGCTGGAGGTCCAGCTGCGGGACATCTTCAGCTGCACCACGATCCGTGAACTGGCCGAGGCCGAGGGCACGGTCCTGACGGAGGCCACGCCGGCGCATTAGCCCTGCCTTTCGTCGGGTGCGTGAACGGCCGGTGGGGGTGTCCCTCCCCCACCGGCCACTCGCCGTGCACTTCGCCCGGGGCGTGTCTCTTCGAGCGAAAGCGCCGGGCGGTGGCGGAGCGGCTCGACGCCGTGGCGGCCTCCACAGTCGTCGCGCGGGCTACGACACCACCGCCCGGCCATACCGGCTCGATGTGCGGGTGTGCACGGGGGTAGCACACCGAACCGGTGTCCGGGGCCCGCCGGTCGGCGGGCGGCAGGTCACGCGGGCACGCTCTCCCCCTGCGGCTCCGCGGCGGCCTGGTGGCCGGGGTGTGCGTGCCGGGCACCGGGGATGAGGATCAGTGCGATCACGGCACCCAGCAGGGCGGTCGCCGCACACACGGCCATGGACAGGGTCATGCCGTGGGCGAAGGCGCGGTGGGCCGCGCCGAGCAGCGAGTCGGCCTGCCCGGCGGGCATACCGTGCACCGCGTCGGCCGCCTCGCCGAGGGAGTGGCGCATCCCCGCCGGGACCGTACCGGGCAGCGCGTTGCCGTACGCCAGCGCCAGCACGCTGCCGATGACGGCAATGCCGAACGCCGAGCCGAGCTCCTGCACGGTGTCGTTCATGGCGGACAGCCGTCCCGAACTCTCCGGGGGGCCGGCGCTCATGAGGACGTCGTTGACCGGGGCCACGGCCAGGCCCATACCGGCGCCGAGCAGGACCAGTCCCACGGCGACGGGCGGGTACCCGGCGCCGGGAGCGAAGAAGGCCAGCACAGCCAGGCCCGCGGCCATCGTGGCCAGGCCGAGCGCAATGGTGATCCGGGCGCCGATCGCCCTGGCGACGAGCGGCGACAACGGGGAGGAGACGACGATGGCGGCGGCGAGCGGAACGGTGGCCAGCCCCGCGGACATGGGCGAGAAGTCCAGGACCAGTTGGAGCTGCTGGGTGACCACGAAGGCCCCACCGAGCAGGGAGAACATCAGGAAGGCCATGGTGCCGCTGGCCCCGAGGAACTGCCGGGAGAACATCAGCCGCAGGTCGAGCATGGGCTCCCTGGCGGTGGCCTGGCGCAGGAAGAAGAGCGCCAGCACCACCAGTCCGCCGAGCAGCGCGGTGAGCACGATGCCCGAGCCCCAGCCGCGCGTCGGCGCGGAGATGACGCCGAAGAGGACGCCGCCCATCCCGACGGTGGAGAGCACGGTGCCCGGGAGGTCGGCCCGGCGCGCCACGGGGTCCGACGACTCCGGAACGATCCAGCCGACACCGATGAGCGCCAGCACCACGACGGGCACGTTGAGGACGAAGACGGCGCCCCACCAGAAGTGCTCCAGCAGCAGCCCGCCCAGCAGCGGGCCGAGCACCATGCCCAGCGCGGTGACCGCGCCCCAGCGCCCGATGGCGGAGGCGCGCTCCTCGGGGGAGAAGACGTGGACCAGGATCGACAGGGTCCCCGGCATGAAGAACGACCCGCCGACGCCCATCAGGCCGCGGGCGGCGATGACCTGCCACGGCTCCTGGGCGAAGGCGCCCAGGCCGGAGGCGATGCCGAAGACGGCCAGGCCCACCATGAGCATCTTCTTGCGTCCGAAGCGGTCCGAGAGGCTGCCCGCGGTGAGCAGGACGCCGGCCAGCACCAGCGTGTACGCGTCCACGATCCACTGGAGTTCTTCGGTCCCCGCGCCCAGTTCACGGCTCATCGTCGGCAGCGCGACATTGAGCACGGTGGTGTCGATCGAGACCACGAAGACGGCCAGGCACAGCACTGCCAGGATGGCCCATCGGCGTGGATGTCCCCGTTCCATATCCCCTCCAGTACGGCGTTCGATTGCCGGTACAGCGTACGACTCTCGGGCACTGTACTCTAGATCGCACGCCGGCACCACCAGCACACGCAGGCAGGTACCCCCCGGACTCATGGAGGCGAAGTGACGGACGGCAGGCACAAGGTGAGCGCGGCCTGGGTGGCGGACAAGCCGCCCCGCAGGCAGCAGCCGCTCTCCCGGGAGCAGATCGTCCGCGGTGCGGTGGACTACCTGGAGCGGCACGGGCTGGAGGAGCTGAGCATGCGCAAGCTCGCCGCCCATCTCGGCACCGCGGCGACATCGATGTACTGGCATGTGGCAACCAAGGACCAGCTGTTCGACCTCGTGCTCGACGAGATCTTCGGCGAGGTGCGCCTCCCCGACGAGGACGGCGAGCCGCTGGAGGACCTCCGCCGGGTCATGCACGAGGTGCGGCGGGTGCTGAGCCGCTACCCCGAGGCCGCGCGGCTGGCCGCGAGCCGTCCGACGCTGGGCCCGCGCGCGCTGCGCGTCGTCGAGTACACCCTCGGCGCGCTCCTGCGGACGGGGTACCCCGAGGAATCCATCGCCTACGCCTACAACCTGATCGCGGATTACACCATCGGCGGTGTGCTGGTGGAACTCTCCCGGCAGCGGCTCGCCGAATCCGGCGGTCCTTCCGAGGACGCCTCCGAAGACGCCGACACCATGCAGTCGTTCGTGGAGTCGCTGCCGAGCGAGGACTTCCCGAATTTCGTCAGACTCAGCGGTCTGCTCGTCAAGGCGAACGACGACGAGAGCTTTGCATTCGGGCTGGACCGGCTACTCGCCGGAATCAGCAACGACCTGAAGAAGTGATCTCCGCGGGGTCTCCAAGAACTCCGTGGATCTCCGCGGATCTCCGTGGTGTATTGACCCTTCGTCGTGAAGGGCCAATACACCGTGGAATTCCGACCGGCGCCCCGGGGGGCGAGGATCAGCCCCGCATGACCGCCGCTATTCGCCGCAGCGTCTCGCCGATGTCCGCGCGGGACACGTCCCGGTGCGTGACGAACCGTACGCAGCCGTCCATCGACGAGGCCAGCACCCCGGCCGCGCGCAGCCGCGTCAGCCACTGCTGGAGGTCGTCCACCTCGGCCAGCACGATGTTGGTGCGCGGAGCGCGCACCCGCAGGCCGAGTTCGGTCAGACCGTCGGCCAGCTCCCTGGCGGCCCCATGGTCCTCGTGCAGACGGTCCAGGCGGTTCAGCGCCACCAGCCCCGCCGCCGCCAGGACACCGCCCTGGCGCACTCCCCCGCCGAGCATCTTGCGCACCCGCCGCGCCTCGTCGGTGAAGGCTCTGGGGCCCGCGACCAGCGAACCGACGGGAGCGCCGAGCCCCTTGCTCAGACATGCCTGCACACTGTCCACACCGGCCGTCAGCTCCGCCGGCTTCACACCGAGAGCCGCCGCGGCGTTCCAGATGCGCGCACCGTCCAAGTGCACCTTGAGGCCCGCGGCGTTGGCCGCCGCGACGAGCCGGGCGTGCTCGGCAGGCGGTGTGACGGCGCCGCCCGCCGCGTTGTGGGTGTTCTCCAGGCACAGCAGGGGGGTGCGGAGCCGGTAGTACGGCCCGCTGGAACCCGCCGCCTTCGTCACGGCCTCCGGCGACGGGCGGCCGGGCTCCGCGTCCCACGCCAACGGCTCCGGCAGACCGCCGGCAAGCCATGCGGCGGTGCCCAGTTCATTGTCCAGTACATGCGCCGCCCGGGGCACCAGAAAGCGGTCGCCCCGCTTCAGATGCAGCATCAGCGCAATGGTGTTGCCCATACAGCCGGTCGGCACCCACAAAGCGGCTTCCATACCGAGAAGTTGCGCCGTGCGCTCCTCCAGCTCGCGCATCGTGGGATCACCGTCGAGGACATCGTCACCCACTTCCGCGGAGGCCATTGCGGCGCGCATTTCGGCGTCGGGCTTGGTCACTGTGTCAGATCGCAGATCAATAGGTCGAGAACCATTCATGGGAACCAACCAAACACACAAATGATGTGCCGGCACAGGCTTTTGCCGTATTTTTCGATGCCTGGTGGCCGAGATCTCCGCGCGCCGGGAATCAGGGCCGGGATACGCCCGGAGGCTTTCCCGCTCAGCGGGCCAGACGGCCCAGGAGGGAGGCCGCGGCGGCGATACCGAGAGCCGCGGCCACCACGAGTACCGCGTAGTCCAGGGCCAGATGGGCGTGGGTGCCCAGGAGGAGACCGCGCAGGGCATCGATCTGGTAACTCAGCGGGTTGACCTTGCTGACCGTCTGGAGCCAGCCGGGCATGACCGCCACCGGATAGAGGGCGTTGGAGGCGAAGAAGAGCGGCATGGTGATGGCCTGGCCGATGCCCATCAGACGGTCGCGGGTGAGCACGATCCCGGCGATCGTCATGGACAGGCAGGAGAAGAAGGCCGACCCCAGGACCACGGCGACGGCCACCCCGATCAGCCGCAGCGGGTTCCCGGTCATGGCCACGCCGAGCAGCGCCGCGATGACGATCACCACCACGGCCTGGATCAGCGCCTTCACCCCGGCGGCGAAGGCTTTGCCGGCGATCAGGGCGGCTCGTGGGGTGGGCGTGACCAGCAGCTTGGTGAGGATGCCGGCGTCCCGTTCCCAGATGATCATGATGCCGTAGAAGATCGCGATGAACATGGCCGACTGCGCGATGATGCCGGGCGCCAGATAGTCGATGTACGGGATGCCGCCGGTGGGGATGGCGTTGATGCGGGTGAAGGTCTCGCCGAAGACCAGCAGCCACAGGGCCGGCTGGACGGCGCGGGTGTACAGCTCGGTGCGGTCGTGGCGCAGCTTCTGCACCTCGACCACGCACATGGCGACGACCCGGGCGGGCAGCACCCGCCAGCCGGTGCGGGAGCGCGGCGGGACCAGCAGCAGATCCAGTCCGTCGGCGCCGGTGGGGGTGTCAGCCGACCCGGTTGGCCGTGCGGCGGGTGCTTCGGACATCGCGGAAGTCTCCTGACTGCGCGTCGAGGCCGCTGCCGGCGACGTCCCGGAAGACGTCCTCCAGGGTCGGCGCGGCGTCCGACGGGCGCGATGCGGTGGCGGGGCTCGGTGGGGCGGACGGGGGCGGGGTGCGGGCCGCCCGGAGGCGGGCGCGCAGGGCGGACTTGAGGGCGTCCGGTGTGCCGAGGGCACGGATGCGGCCGCGGTGCATCAAGGCGACGCGGTCGCAGTACTGGTCGGCCTCGTCCATGTAGTGCGTGGTCACGAGCACGGTCATGCCGGTGGCCTGCCGTACCGCGTTGATGTGCTCCCAGACGCTGGTACGGGCGATCGGGTCGAGACCGACCGTCGGCTCGTCGAGCATCAGCAGGCGCGGGGCGCTGACGAGTGCCTGGGCGAGTTCGAGCCGGCGGATCATGCCGCCGGAGTACGTCTTGGCGAGCCGGCCGGCGGCGTCGCCGAGGCCGACCGCCGCCAGCGCCTGGGTGACGCGGGCGGCGCGCTCGCGGCGGGGGACGTCGAAGACCCGGGCGAACAGGGCGACGTTCTCGCGGCCGGTCAGTCCGGCGTCGGCGGAGAGCTGCTGCGGCACGTAGCCCAGCAGCCGGCGGACCGCCATCCGCTCCTTCGCCGCGTCGTGCCCGAATACCCGCACCATGCCGGCCGGGACGGGCAGGAGCGTGGTGATGCAGCGGATGGTGGTGGTCTTGCCCGCGCCGTTCGGCCCGAGCAGCCCGAAGACCTCACCGGCGCGTACGGAGAGGTCCACGCCGTCCACGGCCCGGGTCTCGCCGAAGGCGTAGTGGAGGGCGCGGCAGGTCACGGCGTCGGGAGCGGGGGCGGCGGACGCCGCTGCGGCGGCCGGTCCCGGCCTGCGCCCGTCGTCGGTGGTCATGTGCCCGCCGCCTTCTCGCGCCGCGGCCGGCCGGACCGCGACCGGCGCCGGACCGGCCGCCGGACACCGGCCAGGACACCGGCCGGGTCATCGGCCGGCACGTCGGCGAGCGAGTCGGGGCACTCCCCTGCAGCCATGCCCCGATTTTAGTTCTGGGCGAGCGGCGGCGGCCAGGAAACGCGCTGGGCACGCCGGAGCATCACGCCCCGTGGCCGACGCCAAGGGAATCGGCCTGCTCACCCCGCTCCCGGGGGCGGAGTCGGAGTCGGCGCCCCAGGTTGCGGTGTCTGCGCTCCCGGTGACGGAGTCGGCGCTCCCGGTGGGCGGGGCGATCTTCGCGTGGGCGGGGGCCGTGCCCACCGCCGTCGTGGCCACCGCCGCCGTGCCCCGGCTCCGCCGGCAGCTGCGCGAGGGCGCATCCGGGCGCGATGACGACGCGGGGACTCCGGGCGGCCGTACGTTGTCCACAGCCTCAACTTCCGCCCTTGACAGTCATGTTGTAGGCGGAGAAGTCTGGTTCTTCCGGCGATTGTCGGAAGTCGGGGGAATCCGAAGGTAGCGGGAGTACCTGAGGTATCGGGGGAATCGGGGGGCTCATGGTGGGATACACGTCTGCGCGTCCGGCGGCCGGGACATCGGCGTACGAGGACGGTGCGTCGGCATACGAGGACGGGGCGCGCGCCGCGAGCGGGGAGCGGCGGCTGGGGCGGCGGCGAACGCGCCGGACGGCCGGTCTCGGCGCGACGGCTCTCGCGCTCTGCTTCGTGCTGGCGGCCTGTGCGTCGGACGGGGGCGGCGGGGACAGCGCGAGCGGCTCCGGCGGCAGCTCGCCGGGCACTTCCCCCTCGTCGGCGCCGCCCCCGACGCCCTCCGTCGCCCCCGACGCCTATCGCAAGGCTCTCGCCCACACCCTCGCGCCGCTCGACAGCGCGCTGCGCACGGTGGACCGGGCACACGAGGGCGGCTCGCTGGAGGCGGCGCTGGACGCCGCCGCCACCAAGGCCGACGCCGCCGCGGACGCGCTGCAGACCACCCGCACACCGGACAACGCCGGCGCGGGCAACAGCCGACTCGCCACGGCCCTGCGCGCTTTGGGGCAGGACCTCAAGAGCGCCCGCGGCCAGGGCGGCCGCTGCGCCACCTCACCGCGGGTCGAACTGGCGGCGGCCCAGAGCCCGAAGAGCGTCGAAGAAGCCACCCGCGCGCTCGGTGCGCTCGGCTATGACGCCGCGCTGCGGCTGCCGCGTACGGAGCGGGCCAAGCACCGCAGGCTCACCAACGGCGCCTTCCTCCACGACGGCAGCCGGGGCGGACTGGGGCGGCTGACGGTCAACAACGGCACCGGCTCGGATGCGGTGGTCACGCTGACCCGCGGCGGGCGGACGGCGTTCTCCGTATATGTGCGCCAGGGCTCGAACACCACCATACGCAGCGTCGACAGCGGTTCGTACACGGTGTACTTCACGACGGGAGAGGACTGGAACGGCGCGAAGAGCTCCTTCACCCGCGAGTGCAGCTTCGAGAAGTTCGACGACAAGGCGAACTTCCGGACCGTCCGGGTGTCCGGTGGGACGCAGTACACCGTGCTGACGTTCACGCTGAACAAGGTGCTCGGCGGCAATGCGAGCACGAGCACGGTGCCGCCGGGCGAATTCCCGTCCTGAGGGCTGTCCCGTAATCCCTGGCGGGACAGCCCTTGGCGGAGCCGCTCGGTATTGTGGCGCCACGTGGGTGACAGCACATGGTGGACTCTGGCAATCGCGGCGGTGACCGGCGGCACGGCCGTGCTCGCCAGTTGGGTCACCAGCCGCGGCAGCACGCAGGCCGCCACGATCCAGGCCGAGATCGCCGCGCGCTCGCAGCGCGCCGAGCGGCTGCGGGAGAGCCGGCGCACCGCCTATCTGGATCTGATCGAACAGACCCACCGGATGGGCGAGTTGTACTGGGAGATCTCCGCGACGCTGCGGCTGCCCGGCTCGGATGCCCGCACGGCCACGCTCGGCGAGCTGCACGACCGCGAGGTCACCGAGTACGCCAAGATCCGCCGCTGCGCTCGCGTCGTCGAACTGGAGGGCCCGCCGTCGGCCGCGGCCGCGGCGCTGGCCCTCCAGAAGGCGACCGGCCCCTTCTATGCGGCCGTCAAGGCCGAACTGGACGGTGACACCGGCGGTCGCGGTGCGTTCGACGCCGCCTACCGCCCCTTCTGGGCGGCGCTGGAACGCTTCGTGGACACGGCGCGGGACGCCCATCAGACCGACTGACCAGTCGGTCTGACCAGACGGAGCAGGCGGACGGACCGACCGGCAGGACCGATCGGACGGACCGAGCGCGCTCGCTCGGCCGGTCAGGCGTTCTCGGCCTTCCGGCGGGCACGGTAGGCGCGCAGGTTGGCGGCGTTGCCGCAGATCTTGACGTCGTGCCAGACGCCGCTGTTGTTGCGGGAACGGTCGTAGAAGGCCACCCGGCAGCGGGGGTTGCGGCAGGTCTTGAGGCGGCGGCGGGTATCGGCCTGCTGCGCCTCGAAGGCGGCGGTGAGGATCAGCGAGACCAGCCGGCGCCAGCCGCTGCCGCGCGGCTCCAGGCGGACGAGTCCGTCCTCCCCGATCTGGAGCGCGGCGCTGGCACTGTGCAGGACGGGTGCGACGGCGGCGGCCGGTTCGGCTCCGGCGGCCTGCGCCGTGGCGGTCAGTTCGTGCAGGTCGTCGCGGAAGGCCCGGAGCCCGTCGAGGCCGTCGGCGTCCAGCACCACGGGCGGAACGGGCTGCCCGGTGACCGCCGACCACTCGGCGATCACCTCGTCCGCCCAGGCCCGCGCGTCCTCCAGGGTGGCGAGGAGGTCCGGCCGGCGCGGGGCGCCCGCGGCGACGGTGTTGAGCAGGTCCTGGACGAGGCCCAGCCCGCCGGGCGCGGGGTCCTGGCGGTAGCGGGTGGTTGCGGGCCAGGTCATCGCGTTCACCCCTCCTGGCTGGACGTCGGGCGGTCGGGCGGTCGGGCGGTCCATCTTTTCACAGGGGCTGCGGGCATGCGGCCCCGCGAAGAGAACATATACGTCATGCGGTGACCCCTTACCGGAACCGCCCCAGGCGCCCCCGATCTCCAGCCCCCAGCTGCCCGCGCCCCGGACCGCCCGCCCCCGGGCTCACCGCAATGTGTCGAGCACGGCCGCGTCGTACGGAATCGCCTCGTCGAGGCGGCCGCCGAGCGCCTTGGCCGGCCAGTCGGGGTCGGCGATGAGGGCGCGGGCGACGGCGACGAGGTCGAACTCGTCGCGCTCCAGGCGGTCCAGCAGGAGGTCGATTCCGGTGGCCGCGGATCGCTGGGTCCGGTTCCGCGGGTCGGAGAACTCCTGGTCGAGGCCGACGGATCCCACGGTCAGCACGGCCCGGCCGGTCAGCTTCTTGATCCACCCCGCCAGATTCAGCTCGCTGCCGCCGAACTCCGGCAGCCAGTAGCGGCGGGTGGAGGCGTGGAAGGCGTCCACGCCGGCCGCGGCGAGCGGGGCGACCAACTGCTCCAGCTCCTCGGGGGTCTCGGCTATCCGGGCCTGATAGTGGCCGGTCTTCCACTGGGACAGCCGGAAGACGACCGGGAAGCCGGGCGAGACGGCGGCGCGCACCGCGGCGACGACCTCGGCGGCGAAGCGGGCGCGGGAGGCCGGGGCGCCGCCGTAGCCGTCGGTGCGGCGGTTGGTGCGCGACCACAGGAAGTTGTCGATCAAGTAGCCGTGGGCGCCGTGGAGTTCGATGCCGTCGAAGCCGGTGCGCTCGGCGGCCGCGGCCGCCTCGGCGAAGGCCCGGATCACCGCGTCGATGTCCCGCGGCGTCATCGCGGTGCCGTGGGGCCGGCCGTCCAGCCCCACCGCGGACGGGCCCTCGGCGGGGACGCCGGCCGGCAGGCTCCCGGGGCCGCGCGACACCCCCGTGTGCCACAGCTGCGGCATGATGCGGCCGCCCGCGCGGTGGACCTCGTCGACCACCCGCGCCCAGCCGGCCAGCGCGGCCTCGCCGTAGAAGTGCGGCACGTCGTGGTAGGCGGCCGCGGCGTCGCGGCCGATGAAGGTGCCCTCGGTGATGATCAGCCCGGCCCCGCCGGTCGCCCGGCGCGCGTAGTAGGCCGCCACGTCCGCCCCGGGCACCCCGCCCGGCGAGCAGCACCGGGTCACGGGTGCCATGGCGATCCGGTTGCGGAGGGTGAGGCCCCCGAGGGTGAACGGCCGCCCCAGCAGCCGCGCCGCCCGCGGGTCCCCGTATGTCGTCATCGCCATGGTGCGCTCCTCAGGTGCAGCAACTCGACCTTCGGCAGAAGATCTTCGACAGAAGATCCATGACGGATCTTTGACAGAAGCGTAAGCCATACACCTCTTTCGCCACACGCTACACCTCTGCCGTTGCCGTGTGCCGCTGCTCACTCCCGGGCGGCCGGGGCTCAGCTCCGGGGGCGGAGGACCAGCTTCCCCTTCGTCCGGCGGGCGAGCAGGTCCTCGTGCGCGTCGCGCGCCCGCGCGAGGTCGTACTCCGCGCCGACCAGCGGCCGCAGCCGACGCCGCACCGTCAGGTCGAGCAGTTCCTCAAGTGCCGGGCCGCCGGCCCCGTCGCGGGCGAGGAGCGGGATGAGCCAGAAGCCGGCGACGGTCAGGCTCTCCAGCGCGAGCCGGCCCGGCGCGATGGCGGAGGCGGCCTGCCGCGACGAGGCACCGTAGGTGACCAGCCGCCCGAGGTAGCCGAGCGCGCCCAGGGCGGAGTCGAGGACCGGGCCGCCGACGGCGTCCAGGACGATGTCGACCGGGCGGCCGTGATTGGCGTCGAGGACCCGCTCGCGGTAGCCCTCCGCCGCGCCGTCGATCGCCACGTCCGCGCCGAGCTCCAGGGCGAAGGCCCGCTTGTCCTCGGACGATGCGGTGGCGATGATCCGCCCCGCCCCGAACTCCCGGGCCAGTTGGACGGCGAGGCTGCCCGTTCCGCCCGCGGCGGCATGGACCACCACGCTCTCGCCGGGCGCCATCCGGGCGGCCGACCGCAAAAGGTGCCACGCCGTCAGCCCCTGTACGAGCAGGGCCAGCGCCTCGCCCGCACGCACCCCCTCCGGCACCTCGACCAGGTCGCGGTCGGCGACCACCGCCTTCTCGGCGTATCCCCCCTGCGGCAGAGCGCCCAGGACCCGTCGGCCGTCCGGAGTCCGGCCGACGACCTCCAGACCGGGAATGCGCGGGAGCGGCCCCTTCGGCGCGTACGGGCCGTCGGTGTGCTCGCCCGCGATCTGCTTGATGTCCCCGAAGTTGACGCCCGCGGCCGCCACTTCGACCAGTGTCTCCCCCGGCCCCGCCACCGGGTCCGGTACCTCGGCCTCCGCCAGTACTTCCGGACCACCGAACCGCTCGAACCGCATGGCGCGCATGCATGCCCCTCTCAGATCGCGACCGATCGCCGTTCCGTCGCCAAACTACGTGGCGGAGGAAGTCGTCTGGGCGCCGCGGCCGGGGCGACTTCGCGGAGGCCGAAGCCCCCGGCCGTGCGGCGACCCGGACCGCTCAGCGCGGGCGGTCGTCGCTCTCGGCGGTGTGCGGTGCGATCGCCAGGACGGCGACGTCGTCGTGGAACACGCGGGTGTGCAGCGGCAGATCCGTGTTGAGGAAGTCGATCACGTCGCCGGGGCCGGGCGCGGGCCGGTCGGCGAAGCCGTGGCGGAGGCGGTCGAGGAGGGGGTAGAAGGCGCCGTTGTGGTCGCGGGCCTCGATCAGGCCGTCGGTGCACAGCAGGAGGACGTCACCGGGGGCGAAGGGGTGGGTGTAGGCGACGGGGTCTTCGTCGGCGAGGGTGGCCAGGCCCAGCGGCAGGGCGGGCGGTCCGGTGAGGGCCGTCACCTCGCCGCCGGAGATCAGGACCGGTTCGATGTGCCCGTGGTTGACGATCGTCAGCAGGCCGGCGGACGCGTCGAACTCGACCAGGGCGGCGGTGACGAACAGTTCGTCGTCGCGGATCTCCTGGGCCTCGCGGGCGAGGCGCCGCTCCAGACGGGCCGCGACGGACAGCAGGTCCCCCTGGTCGTCGGCGGCCTCGCGGAAGCTGCCGAGGGTGTCGGCGACGGTGCGCACGGCCCTGAGCCCCTTGCCGCGGACGTCCCCGATGATGGCGCGCTCACCGGCCGCGGTGGCGAGGATGTCGTAGAGGTCGCCGCCGACCATGGTGCCGACCTCGCCGGCCCGGTAGAGACCGGCCGCGAGCACGCCTCCCACCTGGTGCGGCACCGGCCGCAGCAGGGTCCGCATCAGGGCCTCGGCCACCGAGTTGGCGCGGACCAGATACCGCTCCTGGCGCTGGCGGTGGGCGGCCAGCGCCATGCCGAGGACGCCGACCAGCCCGGTGGCGACGTACGCGGCGACGTGATGGGTCTCCCACAGCTGGTGGAGGTTGTGGCCGGTGCAGCACGGCGTGCCGGCCACCACGCCCAGCAGCACGACGGCGACGACGGTGACGAGGCCGACGCTGAGGGGGCCGAGGGTGTAGGCGGCGACCACCGGCAGCGCGATCAGCAGGAAGCTCACCGCCCACCCCGTGGGGGTCACCGTTTCGAGGAGCATGACGAACACGACGTAGGCGAGCGGCAGCCAGCGCATCCACGCGGGCGGGCGGGGGACCTCGAAGCCGCTGTTCTCCACCATCGGCGCCCAGCCGCCGGCGGGTCGGCCGCGGTCCGGCCGACGGTCGCGGTGTATCCGTTCGAAGACCGTCTCATCCGATCTGTTCACTCACGGACTCCCGATACGACCGTGCACAAGGGCCACAGCCTCGCGTGCCCGAACGGCCCCGCCCGGCCATTACGCCATCGGCGGCATGTCATCCGGCGGGTCCCGTCAGGGCAGCGGGAAGGGGAGGGTCATGCCGGCGAGCGTCCCGGCGCAGGCGCAGGAGCGCTCCTGGGGGAGTCGGCCGAGGGCTTCGAGGACGAGGCCGCGCAGCCGCTCGGTGTTCCGGGCGAAGACGCCGAAGACCTCCTCCTGGGAGACGCTCCGGCGGGCGTCGATGCCCGCGTCGAGGTCGGTGACCAGGGCCACCGCGGTGTAGCAGAGCGCGAGTTCACGGGCGAGCACGGCCTCGGGGTGCCCGGTCATGTTCACCAGCGACCAGCCCGCGGCGGCGTACCACTGCGACTCCGCCCGGGTGGAGAACCGCGGTCCCTGGACCACGACCATGGTGCCGCCGTCGGTGGCCTCGGTGCCGGTCGCGGCGGCCGCCGCCAGCACCGCCCGGCGGCCGTGCGCGCAGTAGGGGTCGGCGAAGGAGATATGCACCGCGCCCTGCTCGTAGAAGGTCTGGGCGCGGCCGCTGGTGCGGTCGACCAGCTGGTCGGGGACGACGACGGTGCCGTGGCCCAGTTCGGGGCGGAGCGAGCCGACCGCGCAGGGGGCGAGGATCTGGCGGACGCCCAGCGAGCGCAGCGCCCACAGGTTCGCGCGGTAGTTGATGCGGTGCGGGGGCACGGCGTGGCCGCGTCCGTGGCGGGGCAGGAAGGCGATCCGGCGGCCGCCGGCCGGGCCCAGGGCGATCGCGTCGGACGGCGCGCCGTAAGGGGTGTCGACGGTGACGTGTTCGGCGTCCGCGAGGAGTTCGTAGAAACCGCTGCCGCCGATGACGGCGAGTTCGGCGGTGGGGGTGGTGGTCATGGGTCCATTCCCGCTGCGGCATGAAGTTGCTCCACATTAGTGGAGGAAATGCGTCGCAAGGCTGTGGCGATACCTGTCCGGGCATCGGGTCCAGGGGCGGCGGGAGCGGGTGGGCATCGCTCGGCGCTTCGCCGGGTGACCGGCCGGCGGGTAATGCAGAAATCAGCGGGGTCGGCAACTCGGCAAAGAATGCGGAAACGAGGAGTGCGGTGGGTTCCGATTCCGGCCGGAACGCGGTGTCGGCGGGAAACGGGGTTCACCACCCGTTCGGCGCAACGGAAGCGATGCCGGGCCGCCCCGGCATCTCCCGCTTCACGATAATGAGATCGCAAGTGGTGCCACAACCTCTGACGTCGGGAGTTCATCATGGAATCCGGATCCAAGGTCTGGAACTGTCCCTTCGACTACGCCGAGGCCCTTGAATTCGATCCGACGCTCAAGCGTCTGCTGACCGAAGAACCCGTCGCACGCATCAAGCTGCCGTACGGGGAGGGCGAAGCCTGGCTCGTCACGCGGTACGACGACGTGCGCACCGTGACGACCGACCGGCGCTTCAGCCGCCACGCCATCATCGGCCACGACTTCCCCCGCATGACGCCGGAGCCGATCGTCCAGGACGAGGCGATCAACGTGATGGACCCGCCCGCCAGCAGCCGCCTGCGGAGCCTGGTGTCCAAGGCGTTCGCCCCGCGTCAGGTCGAGCGCATGCGGGCCCGCACCCAGCTGGTCGTGGACGAGCTGCTGGACGAGATGGAGCGGCACGGGTCGCCGGCCGACCTGATGGAGCACCTGGCCTCCCCGCTGCCGCTGACGACCATCTGCGAGGTCCTCGACATCCCCGAGGCCGACCGCGCCCAGCTGCGCGCCCACGCCCGGACGATGATGGACGTCGGCCTCGACAACAAGGACAACGCCGTACGGGCCAAGGCCGACATGCGGGAGTACTTCGCGGAGCTGACCGCGGAACGGCGCCAGAACCCCGGGGACGACCTGATCAGCGCCCTGGCCACGGCGCGGGACGGCGACGAGCTGCTCGACGAGCGGGAACTGACCGTCATGGCCATGGTGCTGCTGATCACCGGCCAGGACACCACCACCTACGAGATCGGCAACCTCGCCTACACGCTGCTCACCCGGCCCGCGGAGCTGGAGCTGGTGCGCTCGCGCCCCGAGATGCTCCCGCAGGCGATGGAGGAGATGCTGCGGTTCATCCCCTTCCGCAAGGGCGTCGGCATCCCCCGGGTCGCCCTGGAGGACGTCGAATTGAGCGGGGTGACGATCCGGGCCGGGGACATCGTGCACGTTTCGTATCTGACGGCAAATCGGGACGGCGAGAAATTCGAGCGGCCCGACGAGCTGGATCTGGAACGCCAGGGGCCGTCCCATATGACGTTCGGCTGGGGCGGGCATCACTGCCTGGGCGCCCCGCTGGCCGTCACCGAGCTCGAAGTGGCCCTGAGCGCCCTGCTGAAGCGTTTTCCGGAGCTGCGGCTGGCCAAGCCGGCCGACGAAGTGCCCTGGAACAAGACCTCGATCTGGCGCTATCCGGTGGAGCTGCCGGTCACCTGGTGACGGTGCGCCACAGGCGGGCATGCGGTTTTTGCCCGCCTGGCTTACCGTAATGTTTCGAACAGTTGGCCCATCTGGACAAGGAGAGTTCATCCCTCGGGGAGAGTCCCTTCTTCGAAGGCAGGCCCGCCGAATCGAATTGAGCACAGGGATGTGCACTGGCGGACCACGGTCTGCAAGGAGTGAAATCCCATGGCAGTTCTGTGCAAACCAGCGATAGCCGTCCCCGAATACGTCATCACCCAGGAGGACACCCTCGAACTGGCCCGGCGGCTGCACAGGGACCACACGCAGCTGAAGCTGGTGCTGCGGCTGATCGAGCACACCGGCGTCCTCACCCGGCATCTGATCCAGCCGATCGACAAGGTCCTCAAGCACCCGGGTCTCGACGCCCGCAGCGAGGTCTACGAGGAGGAGTCCAAGGCCCGCGTCCCCGCCGTGGTGCGCCAGGCACTGGACCAGGCCGAGCTGGAAGCACGACAGATCGACCTGATCGTCTACGTCTCCTGCACCGGCTTCATGATGCCGGCGCTGACCGCCTGGCTCATCAACACGCTGGGCTTTAGGTCGGAGACCCGCCAGATGCCGATCGCGCAGCTCGGCTGTGCCGCGGGCGGCGCCGCGATCAACCGGGCGCACGACTTCTGCACGGCGTACCCGGACGCCAATGTGCTCATCGTGGCCTGCGAGTTCTGCTCGCTGTGCTACCAGCCCACCGACCTGGGCGTGGGGTCGCTGCTGTCGAACGGCCTCTTCGGTGACGCGGTGGCCGCCACCGTGGTCCGCGGCAAGGGCGGCACCGGCGTCCGCCTGGAGCGCAACGGCTCGTACCTCATCCCGCACACCGAGGACTGGATCTCCTACGCGGTGCGGTCCACCGGATTCCACTTCCTGCTGGACAAGCGGGTGCCGGGAACCATGGAGCCGCTCGCCCCCGCCCTGCGCGCGGTCGCGCAGGAGCAGTCCTGGGACGCGGGCAACCTGGACTTCTACCTCGTCCACGCGGGCGGCCCGCGCATCCTGGACGACCTCAGCCGCTTCCTGGAGGTGCCGCACGAGGCGTTCCGCTTCAGCCGGGCGACGCTGACCGAGTACGGCAACATCGCCAGCGCGGTGATCCTCGACGCCCTGGCCAGGATGTTCGACGAGGCGTCCTCCCTTGACGGCCACCGAGGTCTGATGGCCGGATTCGGTCCCGGTATCACCGCCGAGATGGCGCTGGGCACCTGGACCTCGGGATCGGAAGCAGCGGAGTAACCGTCACGGCCGGTCACCGCGCACACTTCGCCGTCCGCCGTCGGCCGCGTGTCCATATGTCGCAAACCAGCGCATCTTGACACGCGGCACGGCGCGATCTATCCAGAGGGTGGAGGCGGTGCTCTCTCCATACCAGCAGGTGAGAGGGCCTGCGGCCAGGTAAGGAGAGGACCATGACACGTGCAGTGGGTATCGACCTCGGGACGACGAATTCGGTGGTCAGCGTGCTGGAGGGCGGTGAGCCCACGGTCATCGCCAACGCCGAGGGGGCCCGTACCACTCCGTCGGTGGTCGGGTTCTCCAAGGGCGGCGACGTACTCGTGGGGGAGATCGCCAAGCGGCAGGCCGTGACCAACATCGAGCGCACCGCGCGGTCGGTCAAGCGCCACATGGGCGACCCGGAGTGGCGCTTCCCCGAAGGAGGCGGGGAGATCGACGGCCGGCGCTACACCGCCCAGGAGATCTCCGCGCGGGTGCTGCAGAAGCTCAAGCGCGACGCCGAGCAGTACCTGGGCGAGGACGTGACGGACGCCGTGGTCACGGTTCCGGCGTACTTCAACGACGCGCAGCGCACCGCCACCAAGGAAGCCGGGGAGATCGCCGGGCTGAAGGTGCTGCGGATCGTCAACGAGCCGACCGCCGCCGCCCTGGCCTACGGCCTGGACAAGGAGAACGACCAGACGATCCTGGTCTTCGACCTCGGTGGCGGCACCTTCGACGTCTCGCTGCTGGAGATCGGCGACGGCGTGGTCGAGGTGAAGGCCACCAACGGCGACACGCACCTGGGGGGCGACGACTGGGACCAGCGGGTCGTCGATCATCTGACCAAGCAGTTCAAGAACGCGTACGGCATCGATCTGTCCCAGGACAAGATGGCCACCCAGCGGCTGCGGGAGGCGGCCGAGAAGGCCAAGATCGAGCTGTCCGCCGCCACCGAGACGACGATCAACCTGCCGTACCTGAGCGCGTCGGCCGAGGGTCCGCTGCACCTGGACGAGAAGCTCACCCGCTCGCAGTTCGAGCAGCTGACCGCGGACCTTCTGGAGCGCTGCAAGACGCCGTTCCACAACGCGGTCAACGATGCCGGGATCAAGGTCTCCGACGTCGACCATGTGATCCTGGTCGGCGGCTCGACCCGGATGCCGGCGGTGACCGAGCTGGTCAAGGAGCTGACGGGCAAGGATCCGCACAAGGGCGTCAACCCCGACGAGGTCGTCGCCATCGGCGCCACCCTCCAGGCCGGTGTCCTCAAGGGCGAGGTCAAGGACGTCCTGCTGCTGGACGTCACCCCGCTGTCCCTGGGCATCGAGACCAAGGGCGGCATCATGACCAAGCTCATCGAGCGGAACACGACGATCCCGACCAAGCGCTCGGAGATCTTCACCACCGCCGAGGACAACCAGCCCTCCGTGCAGATCCAGGTCTACCAGGGCGAGCGCGAGATCGCGGTCTACAACAAGAAGCTCGGGATGTTCCAGCTGACCGGCCTTCCGCCGGCCCCGCGCGGCGTCCCGCAGATCGAGGTCTCCTTCGACATCGACGCCAACGGCATCATGCACGTGACCGCCAAGGACCTGGGCACCGGCAAGGAGCAGAAGATGACCGTCACCGGCGGCTCCTCGCTGCCGAAGGACGACATCGACCGGATGGTCCGCGACGCCGAGGAGTACGCGGAGGAGGACCGCCGCAGGCGGGAGGCCGCCGAGACCCGCAACCAGGCCGAGCAGCTGGTCTACCAGACCGAGAAGTTCCTCAAGGACAACGAGGACAAGGTCCCCGGCGACATCAGGTCCGAGGTCGAGGAGGCCGTCGGCGAGCTGAAGGAGAAGCTCAAGGGCGGGTCCGCCGAAGGTGACGACACAGCGGCGATCCGCACCGCCAGCGAGAAGGTCGCGACCGTCTCCCAGAAGCTCGGCCAGGCCATGTACGCCGACACCCAGGCCGCGCAGGCCGCCGGGGGCGGTACCGGGGGCGCCGCCGGCGGGCAGCAGGCCGGGGCCGAGGACGATGTCGTCGACGCCGAGATCGTCGACGACGACAAGAAGGAGGGGGGCGCCCGATGAACCGCCCGCCCCACGTCCGCGGCCCCGCCCGCCCGCGGCTGGCACTCGTCGGACGCGGGCCGCAGGACGGCCCCGCCGTGCTCCCCTCGCGCACCGCCACCGGTAGGGAGCGGACCGCCACCGGCCCGCCGGCGGAGTCCGCGGCGGCGGGCGCCGAGCTGCGCGAGCGCACCGCCGACCTGCAGCGGCTCAAGGCCGAGTACGACAACTACCGCAAGCGGGTCCGCCGCGACCGCCAGGCCGTCGCCGAGATCGCCGTGGCCAATGTGCTGGGCCGGCTGCTGCCGGTGCTCGACGCGCTCGCCGAGGCCGCCGAGCGGGGCGAGGTGACCGGCGGCTTCCGGCGTGTCGCCGACGCGCTGGAGGCCGAGCTGGCGGCCCTGGGCCTGCAGCCCGTCGCCGGGCCCGGCGCCCCCTTCGACCCCCATGTCCACGAGGCCCTCACCTGCACCCGCAGCGACCGGGTCGGGGCGGCCACCTGCTCCGCGGTCGTCCGGCAGGGCTACCGGGTCGGCGGGCAGCTGCTGCGCCCCGCCCAGGTGACCGTCGCCGCACCCCCGGACCCGGATGCGCCGGGCGCGCAGGGTCCGCGAGGCGGCAACGCGCCCTGTGCCAGGGCACGTTGAGACCGACCGGAGCCGTGGGCGGTGCGGGGCGGGCCGCCCGCGGCGCGGTGTGCTCGTCCGGCCCGTCGGCGGCGCATTTGCCCCGGACCTGGGGCGGTGTGCGACAGTGGGCGGCCCGGTCGGCCGGGCCCGCCGCGCGCGCAGCCGCTGCCGGGCTCCCCTACCGCATACCGACGACTCCGGGCGCGCCTCGCGCGCGGGGCCGCCGGACCCGTACGTGTCCCCTACGCCCTTCCCAGAGAGCGATGCAGGCAACGACCCTCGTCCCCCGGAACGCCGACCTGTTCGACCAGGGCCTGGAGCGCCAGGCCGGGTCCGCCCTGCTGCGCTTCGGCGCCGCGCGGCAGCGCCCGGCCGACCGGGTCAGCTGGTCCGGCGACGGCGCCGCCGCCTGGCTCGACGGCCCCCGCGGCCACGTATGGAGCGTCGGCACACCGGACGCCGCCGCCGGACTCGTCCTGCGCGCCGCACACGGGCTCGCCGACGATGTGCGGGAGTTCACCGGCCCGCGCGGCACCGAGGCCCTGGTCGGCCGCCACCTGGCGGTGACCGACGCCGTCGAGTGGGTCTTCCGCTGGACGCTGGAAGAGCCGCCGGTCCAACGGGGCGAGGAGCGGGTGGCCGCGCTCGACGAGACCCACCACGACGAGCTCGTCGCCTTCCTCGGCGAGCACAGCCCGGCCCACTCCACCGGCCCCGGCTCCTCGGAGGTCAGCCTGTGGGCCGGCATCCGCGACGACGCCGACGGGCGGCTGGTGGCCTGCGGCGCCCTGAGCAGCCTGCGGGACAGCGGCGCCCCGCTGATGGCGTCGGTGGCCACCGACGCCGCGCTGCGCGGCCAGGGGCTCGGCGCCGCGCTGACCGCCTGGCTGACCCGGCTCGCGGTGCGCCGGCACGGGTTCTGCACCCTGTGGCAGCTCGCCGACAACACCCCGGCCGAACGCCTCTACACCCGCCTCGGATACCGCAACGAGGACCCCTGCGTGGCCGCCCGCATCGGCGCGGCCTGAGGCCGGGGCCGCCCTCGGGCGGCGGTCGGCCGGCGGGGCGCCCTACACGCCGGTGGCGGACGGCAGTCGGCCGGATATCTCCCGGACGACGGCATCGCTGTGCTGGTTGAGGTAGAAGTGCCCGCCGCCGTAGACCTTGAGCGCGAACTGCCCGGTGGTGTGGGCGGCCCACGCGCGGGCCTCCTCCACCGTCACCCGGGGGTCGGTGTCACCGATCAGGGCGGTGATGGGGCAGTCGAGGTCGGGGCCGGGCGCATAGCGGTAGGTCTCGGCGGCCTTGTAGTCGCCGCGGAGGGCCGGCAGGACCATGCTGCGCATCTCGGGATCCCGCAGCAGCTGCGAGTCGGTGCCGCTGAGCTCCTCGACCTCGCGGATCAGCTGATCGTCGCTCTGCCGGTGCACGAACTCGTCCCGGTGCACGGACGGCGCCCGCCGCGCGGAGGCGAACAACGCGGCCGGGACGACGCCGTGTTGGTGCTCCAGCAGCCGGGCGACCTCGAAGCCGAGCGAGGCGCCCATGCTGTGCCCGAACAGGGCCAGCGGGCGGTCGGTCCACGGGAGCAACCGGCGGACGACCTGCCGGGCCAGCTCGGGGAGGGAGTCGACACACGGCTCCCGGCGGCGGTCCTGGCGGCCGGGGTACTGGATGGCCAGGACATCGACGCGGGGGGCCAGGGCCGCCGAGACCGGGTAGTAGAAGCTGGCCGCGCCGCCGGCGTGCGGCAGGCAGACCAGGCGGGCGCCGGCTTCCGGGGACGGGTGGAAGCGCCGCACCCACAGCTCGTTGTCCTCGGTGGTGTTCATCGACCGCAACTCCTTTGTCTCTTCGCTCGCTCGGACTGCTCGGGTCGGCCAGGTGCCGACAGGGCGCACGGCGGACTTCGTGTGCGCCGGGCGCCGAGAGGGGTTCCGGGATCGATCCGGGAAGGCCGCGGTGAGCGGCGTACAACTCCGCGCCGTGGAGTGTACGTTCCGTGCGTGAGCGGCGTGCCGCGTTTATCGAAAACGCGCACTGCGCGGCCGGCCGCACACCCCGCGATCCGGCATCGCCCAGGGGCTGTCCGCGGGCCGCCCCGGACTTTCCCAAAGCTTGACTGCAATTTTTTGCACATCGCCCGGCGGATAAACACCGCAGGGCCCGAGGTGAAATTTTTTGCAGCTGCATCCGGGGTGCAATTCTCTGCAGGTGAGCGGCTTCACCACGGCTCCCACCTGCTGAGTTCCGACTCACAATGCATCGCGCCGGAATAATCTTGACGACATTACTGAGCCGAAGATAGCTTCAGGGCTGCCGCAAAGCCGCACGATCTTGTGGGGCGGCGCGGCCGATGGGGGTGGCTGACGTGGAGCCGGCCCGGGCCGCGCGCCCGGGCCGGCCGCGCGGCCCGCGGCGAGTCCGTGTCAACGGGGTTCTGGGGGAAGGCGTGACGGGGGTGCGGGACGGGGTGGACACCCCGCTGACGTGTGTGCCGCAGGGCACGGTCCAGTACTGCGGAAACCGCTTTCCGCTCCGCGCATTTCCGCGCGTTACACATTTCTTTTCCACTCCCGATGCGGCCGCCTTTCCGGACGTCGCCGCATTTTCCGCACGTGGCCGCGCCGCCGGTGGCCGGCGCACCTGCTCACAAGAACTCGACGGGGGACTTGAAATGAACTCGGCCGACTGCTGACACCTGCGAGAAGCGCTGCCCTGCGGGGTTACCGAACTACCTCGCAGTGTGTTTTCCACCTACCGCCACGCATGTCATCTCCGCCTCCCCCCACACGCCACCACCTGATGGGCGCGCCCGTGTGAACCACCAGTCCCCCCACTGCTTTCCGCTCAACTGAACAGGACCGCCGGGCCCCCGTACGCCGACTGACGGACGGTCCGGACGGTCGCACTGCGCACGTTGAAGAGAGGTATCCAGTGACTGGCATACAGCAGGTCGAGGAATTACTGCGTCGGGCCGACCGCCGCATCGGACCGCCGATCGAGAGCGTCGCCGGACCGCCCACCAGAGGGGAGCTGGCCGACCGGCACTCCGGCGTCGAGTACTTCGAGCTGGCGGACCACCTGTTCCGGACCGCCCGCAGGGAAGTACTGCTCGTCAACGGCCAGATGAACGGCTTCCGCCGGGAGGACATCGACCGCTTCCGCGCCGGTCTCGCCGCCCTGGGCGAGCGGTCGATCGCCGTGTCCGTGATCTGCCACCCCGACGAGCTCGACGGGCACGGGCGGCAGGAGTTCCTGGAGCGGATCGGCCGGGAGCACGGGGCGCAGACCCGGATCAGCCCCGTGGACCTGCACGGGATGCTGGTCATCGACCGCAGGCGCGTGCTGATGTGGCCGGCCAAGCACGGCCGCAACTGCCTCCTGGTGCACTCCCCGGTCCTCGTCGAACCGCTGCTCACCCTGCTCGACGCCAGCTGGGAGAGCGCGTGCGACCTGGAGACGTTCGTCCGCTACCACCAGAACATCCTGGACGAGAAGACCCCGCAGATCCTGCGGCTGCTGGGGTCGGGCCGCAAGGACGAGGTCGCCGCCCGCCAGCTCGGCGTCTCGGTGCGGACCTACCGCCGGCATGTCGCGAGCCTGATGGAGATGCTGGGTGCCGAGTCCCGGTTCGAGGCCGGGGTGAAGGCGGCGGCGCTCGGGCTCATCGGCGTCGACATCCGCGGTGGCTCGCCCCGTCCCGCCGCGCCGCCCGGGCGCGGGGCGGTGCCGGCGGTCCCGGCCCAGCGGGGCGGCCCCGGTGCCGCCCCGGAGATCACCAGCGACCGCGACCCGTCGGACGAGCAACCCGGCTGCGGCGTCGCCTCCCTGGCGCTGCGGCGGCCCCGCCGCAGTGGCGCCCCCACCGCTCCCTGGGCCGCCGCCCGCTGGTGCCCGAGGTGATCCGGCTCCGCCCCCGCCCACCGCGATGGCAGCTTGCTGCCTCGCGGGCGGGGGCGGAGCGGGCCCGGCCTACGCTTCCCAGGAGGGGTTCCCCGAGGGGTTTCCCCTGCAGGGCAGGGCGCAGACGACGCGACGGAAGTGATCGGGGACCGTGCACACCACAGCTGCCGACGAAGCGACGCCGATATTCGCGCGGGACAAGACCATCTGGTTCCACCACTGCGACCCGGCCGGCATCGTGTTCTATCCGCAGTACCTGCTGCTGATGAACGAGATCCTCCAGGAATGGTTCGAAACCGGACTGCGGACCGACTACGCCGGGCTCTTCCAGAAGCGGCGGCTCGGCATTCCGACCGTGCGGCTGGAATGCGACTTCCTCGCGCCGAGCCGGCTGGGTGACACCGTGCGGTTCGCCCTTGAGGTGGACCGGATCAAGACCAGCTCGTTCCACCTCGCGTTCTCGTGCACCGGCGCCGATCCGGCCGACGTACGCGTGCGGATCAAGGCCGTCCTGGTGTGCATGTCGCTCGACTCCCACCGGCCGGTGCCGATTCCCGACGACATCCGTACCGCGATGCAGGAATGGCTGAACCCGGCGGCCGACCCGGCGACCACGTGACAGGGGAAGGACGGAAGCGAGAGATGGCAGACGAACTGGTGCTCACCGAGGGCGTGGGAGCGGGGAACTTCTTCCGCATCGCGGCCGCGGCCGGCGCGGTCGCCGGCAAGAGCGTCATCGAGCTGGACAAGGACTACCACCACCCCGAGGGCCACACGGTCCGGGAGTTCACGCTCGCCGAACTCGACGCGCTCACCGACCGGGTGGCCGCCGGATTCCAGCGCGACGGCATCGGGCCCAAGGACCCGGTGGCGGTCTTCCTGGACGAGAGCGTGCGCTATCTGATCCACTACATCGCCCTGACGAAGATCGGCGCCATTCCGGTATTCCTCAACAGCCTGCTGCCGCCGGACATCGCGGCCACGTTCATCTCCCGGGTCGGCGCGGTGGCGGTGGTCTGCGACGGCAGGCTCGGCGAGGGCGCGCCGGACATCCCCCGCTACGACGCCGACCCGTATGCCGACGGCCCCTTCCGGGTGTTCACCCACGCCGACGACGACCCCGTCCTGATCGCGCACACCTCCGGGACCACCGGCGTACCGAAGGCCGTCCAGTTCAACCACCAGGGCTTCTTCTTCGGCATCCGGCAGCAGATCGGCGCGGAGCTGGGGGCCCGCGTGCTCTCCGCGCTCCCGCAGAGCCATGCGTCGGCGATCTCGGTGCTGATGTCCTGCGTGGCACGCGGCAGCCGGGTCCGGCTGGCCACCGGGCGCGAGCCGGAGCAACTGGCGGGGTGCATCGAGGAGTTCCGGCCCGAACTGGTCGCCGCCTTCCCGAAGGTCTTCGTCGATCTGTGCCGCCTCGACCTGGACCGCTACGACTTCGGGTCGGTCGCCCGCTGGATGTCCACCGGTGACGCCAACCACGAGCGGCACATCCGGCGGCTGGTCCGGCTGGGCAACCACCGCGACCGCAGCGGCACCATGGCCCCCGGCTCCCTGTTCATCGACAACTTCGGCTCCTCGGAGTTCGGCTTCGCGATGTTCCGGCAGGTCCACTCGCCGGCCACGGACCGCTACGGCCGGTGCATAGGGCGGCCCTTCGACTGGATCGACGCCCAGGTCTTCGACGACACCGACCAGCCCGCGGAGCACGGCACCGTGGGGCGGCTGGCGCTGAAGTCCCCCACCGTCACGGCGGGTTACTGGAACAACTCGCTGCTGAGCGAGAAGAACCGGGTGCGCGGCTACTGGCTCACCGGTGACCTCGCCTACCGCGACGAGGAGGGCCGCTTCTACCACGTCGACCGCACTTCCGACAGCATCACCACGCCGCGGGGCACCATCTACAGCTGCCAGATCGAAGAGTTGATCCTGCGTCAGATCCCCGAGGTGTTCGACTGCTCCCTGGTGCACTCCTCGGCGACCGCCGACGCGCCGCGGCGCCTGGTCCTCACCGTCGACCTGCCGTCGGCCGGGGCAGACCTGGAGGCGCTGCGCACGCGGATCAACGCGGCGCTGTCCCGTGCGCGGCTCCCGGTCGTCGACCGGATCGTGGTCAAGGAGTCGGACGACCACGTCGGCATCACCGGCAAGGCCCTGAAGCGCACCATGCGGGATGCCTACCAGAGCGTGTGACACCTCCGCCCGCCCGGGCGCGCCGCCCACCCCCCAACGGCGCGCCCGGGCCCTTTTCGTTACGTTCAGGTAAGGAAAGAAGCACTATGCCGACACCCCAGCTGCGCACCCGGGTGGGCAGCGCGCACGCCAGGACCGAGCCCCGTACGGCGGCGGCCTGGACGGTCACCTACATCGTGTTCACCCTGCTGCTCGGGGGGACCGTGCCCACCCCGATGTACTCGATGTACGCGCAGCGGCTCGATCTTTCGCCGGTCACGGTCTCCGCGGTCTTCGCCGCCTTCGCGGTCGGCGCGCTGTCCTCCCTGGTGCTGTTCGGTTCGCTGTCCGACCAGATCGGACGGCGGGCGACGATCGCCCCGGCGCTGTGCCTGGCCGTGTGCAGCTGCGCGACCTTCGCCCTCTCCCCCACACTGCCCGGCATCATCGCCGGGCGTCTGCTGTGCGGTCTGTCGGTGGGCCTGGCCAACGGTGCCGCCACCGCCTACCTCGGTGAACTCCTCCAGGACCGCGGGCGGGCCGCGCTGACGTCGTCGGCCGCCAACATGCTGGGCCTGGGGGTCGGGGCGCTGCTGTCCGGGGCGCTGGTGGAGTACGTCCCCGCGCCGCTGACCGTCTCGTACCTGGTGCTGGGCGGTCTGCTGCTGCCCGGGTTCGCGCTGCTGCTGCTCCCCGAGACCGTGCGGCGGGAGGGCAGGGCGCGGTTCCGGCCGCAGCGGCTCGGGGTTCCGGCACAGATGCGGCCGGTGTTCACCGCCATGGCCGTCGCGGTCTTCGGGGCCTTCGCCCTGCTGGGGCTGCTCGCGGCGCTGGCCGGCAAGTTCCTCACGAGCGGGCTGCACATCAGCAGCCATCTGATGGTGGGCGTGGTCGCCTTCAGCGCGTTCGGCTCCGCGGGGCTCGCCCAACTGCTGGGCGCCCGGCTGGCGCCCAGGGTGGGATCCGTCCTCGGCATGGTGGCGGTCCCGGTCGGGTTGGGGCTGTTCGTGGCCGCGCTGCCGGCGGCCTCGCTCGCCCTGTTCCTGACGGGGTCGGTGATCGGCGGTGCGGGCAGCGGCCTCGCCTTCCGCGCGGGTCTGGCCCTGGTGTCCCACCAGGCCCCGCCCGACCGGGTGGGCCAGGTCGTCTCCAGTTACTTCGCCGCCGCGTACCTGGGCCTGACCCTGCCGGTCCTCGGCATCGGCGTGATGGTCACCGAGCTGCCGATGCTCACCGCGGCGGTGGTCTTCGCGATCATCATCAGCCTGCTCGCCGCGCTCAGCATCACGGTCACCGTCGCGACCCGGACCAGGGCGGTGGCCTGACTCATCTCGACGCCGACCTGCTGCGAGGCCGAGCGGACCCGGAAAACCGGCCCGGTCTTCGGCTGATGCAAGTAATGTGCAACAGCAAGTTGCCAGGTTTGACCGTAATCCGGCAACAAGTTGCCGCCCGCGGCGATCACACCGCACTCGGCACGCACAGTGGGAGCGGCCGGTGCACAGATCCCAGGGAGGGCGGCGCATGACCGACACGACATCCGTGACCGCGGAGGCGGCCGGCGAGACCGACTCTGGGCTGCTCTCGCCGGTGCGGGCCGGCACCCCCGTCGAGCGGGTGGTCGGCGACCGGGCCTGGCTCCAGGCGATGCTGGACGCGGAGGCGGCGCTCGCCAGGGCCCAGGCGAGCCTGGGCGTGGTGCCGGCCGGCGCCGCGGCCGCGATCACCGACACCGCGCGGGCGGAGCTGCTGGACCCGCGCGCCCTCGCCCTCGCGGCGCGCGAGACCGCCAACCCGGTGGTGGGCCTGGTCGCCGCCTTCACCCGCGAGGTCGCCGCCAGGGACCCGCGGGCGGCCGAGTACGTCCACCGCGGTTCGACCAGCCAGGACATCCTCGACACCGCGTGCATGCTGGTGGCGCGCCGGTCCCTCGGCCTGATGCGCGCGGACCTGCGGCGCGCGGCCACGGCGCTGGCCCGCCTCGCGCTGCACCACCGCGCCACCCCGATGGCCGGGCGCACCCTCGCGCTGCACGCGGTGCCCACGACCTTCGGCCTGAAGGCCGCCGGCTGGCGGCAGTTGCTGCTGGACGCCGACGAACGGCTGCGGCGGCTGCTGGAGGACGGCGGCCTGCCGGTGTCGCTCGGCGGCGCGGCGGGCACCCTGGCCGGGTACCTGGAGTACGCGCGGATCGACACCGCCGAGGCGGACGCGCGCCCGGCTTCCCGGTCGTACGCCGAGGAGCTGACCGACGCCTTCGCACGGGAGACCGGACTGGCCCGGCCGGCGCTGCCCTGGCACGCGCTGCGCACCCCCCTCGCGGATCTCGGCGCGGCGCTGTCGTTCACCGCGGCGGCCCTGGGCAAGCTCGCCATCGACGTGCAGACCCTCACCCGGACCGAGATCGCCGAGGTCGAGGAGGCGCCGGTGGCGGGCCGCGGCGCCTCCTCCGCCATGCCGCACAAGCACAATCCGGTCCTGGCCACGCTGTTGCGGTCCGCGGCCCTGCAGGTCCCGCCGATGGCGCTGGGGCTGACGCAGAGCCTGCTGTCGGAGGACGAGCGCTCCGCGGGCGCCTGGCACGCCGAATGGGAGCTGCTGCGCGAGTGCCTGCGGCTGACCGCCGGTGCCACGCACACCGCCGTCGAACTGACCGAGGGCCTGCGCGTCAAGCCGGAACGGATGCTGCGCAACCTCGGCCTGACCGGCAGCCGGATCGTCTCGGAGCGCGTCGCCGCGGTCCTCGCGCCCCACCTCGGCAAGGCCGAGGCCAAGAAGGTGCTGACCGACGCCTCGCGGCTGGCCGGTGAACGGGGCTGTTCGCTCGCCACCGCCCTGCTGACGTTCCCGCAGGTCGCCGACCATCTGGACGGTGCGGCGCTCACCGCGCTCACCGACCCGACCGCCTACACCGGCGCGGCCGCCGTCCTGGTGGACGGCGCGCTGGAGACCGGCCCGGCGGCCAGACGGTAGGGCGCGACGCGGCCTGCCGCACCGGCCGTGCGATGCGCCCGCGCCCCTCGACCTCATCCCCCACGACCCCCATCCGCCCGGCTGAACACAGGGAGCCCCTCATGCCCTCCGTACGCGTCTCGGGACCGAACCGCCGTGCCTCGCACACCTCGCGCACTCCGCAGGGCGCGGTGTGCAAGGAGGAGTCGGGACCGCTCAACCCCGCCCTGCTGCGTACCTTCGTCGAGGTCTACCGCACCGGATCCTTCGGAAAGGCCGCCCATCGGCTGCATATCTCGCAGCCGGCCGTCACCCAGCAGATCCGCATGCTGGAGGAGCGGGTGGGGGTGCCGCTGTTCGTCCGGCACGCCACCGGATCGCGGCCCACCCCGGCCGCCGAGTCCCTCGCCCGCGACGCCGAGGGCGCGGTGGACGCCCTCGACGTCGTCTTACAGCGCTACTTCGGCACCGACGGGCCGGCCCGTCCCCTGCGGCTGGGCGCCCCCAGCGACCTGATCAGCGACCGGATCCTGCCGGCCCTCGCCGACATGCTGCGGGACAGCGTGCAGCTGCACACCACCCTGGCGCTCTCCGACGCCCTGCTGTCCCAACTGGCCGCGGGTGAGCTGGACATCGTCATCGCCCGGGTGCGTCCCCGCCTGAAGGGCATCACCGCACTGCCGTTGTACGACGAGGAGTGCAGCCTGGTCGCCTCCCCCGAGACCGCGCGCGACCTGGCGCCGATCCTCACCGCCGGCGAAGCGCCGCACGTGCTGTCCGCCTACCCCCTGGTGGCCTTCGCCGAATCCGTGCCGCTCATCGACCACTACTGGTGGTCGGTCTTCCACGCCCCGCGGTCCACCGCGCCCGACGTGGTGGTGCCCGACCACCGGGCGGTGCTCTCCGCGGTCCGGGCGTCGGTCGGCATCACCGTGGTCCCGACGTACCTGTGCGCCGACGACTTCGCCCGCGGCACGCTCGTCCCGCTCCTGAAACCCGAGATCCCGCCGATCACCACCACCTACCTGGCCACCCGCGAAGGGGACGTCTCCCGTCCGCAGGTCTCCGCCGCGCACGGCAAGCTGATCGCCTGCGGCCGTACCTGGAACTGACCTCACCGCGCGGTCAGCCGCCAGTCCAGGGCGCGCCGGAAGTAGACCAGCGGCTCCCCCGGCCCGACGTCGCAGCCGGCGACGTTCCCGACCAGGATGGCGTGGTCACCGTGCTCGACGACCCTGGCCCGTACGCACCGCAGATACACCAGCGCGCCCTCCAGGCGGGGCACCGGTCCGTCCCACGACCAGTCCTGTCCGGCGAACTTGTGGTCGCTGCGGCCCGCGAACACCGAGGCGGTCTCGCCCTGCCCCGAGTGCAGCAGGTGGACCGCGAACTCCTGCGCGGCCAGGAGCGAGGCGTAGGAGCGGGCCCGCTGGTCGACGGCGAGCATGACCGACGGCGGGGCGGCGCTGTAGGAGCACAGCGAGGAGACCAGCAGTCCGCACGGTGCGCCCGAGCGGTCGGCGGCGGTGACCACGGCGACGCCGGACGCGAGGCTGCTCATCGCGTCGAGGAACGTCTCGGGTGCCACTGCGGACATCTGGGAATCAAGCATTTTCCACCACGCATTCCGTCGGCGGGAAAACCCTGCGGCGCCACTGCGGGTGCCGGAGGAAAAGGGCGACCGCATCGGGGCGCGTGCACCGAAAGGCACATTCACCGAAAGGCGGTTCCGGCGGCCGCCGTTGCCGGGCGAGGTGGGTGATCTCCCCGCCCGGCAACGGCGGGCCGTGGGCGAAACGGCGGCCGGCCGCCTCAGCGGGTCATCGCCGGCCGGGCCTGAACAGCGGGGCCACCTTCTCGGCGAAGAGGCGCAGCGTCCGCTCGGCGTCGCGGTACTCCGTGTAGCCCGAGTTGACCTGGATGCTGACGCACAGGTCGTCGCCGTAGCTCGCCCGGGAGGCGTCGAGCTGGCCGATCACGTCGTCCGGATTTCCGGCCAGGATCTTGCCCGCGCTCAGGGCCTTGCCGAAGTCGTACTCGCGCGCCTTGTCGACCAGCTTGTCGTACCCCTTGTACTGGTCCGAGCTGGTCCGCAGCCATCCCGCGGCCGCCTCGGACATCAGCACGACGTGGTTGTTCTCCATCTCCTCGCCCCGCCGCAGCGCCTCGTCGCGGTCCTCGGAGAGGTAGCAGTTGTACTTGAGCTGGATACGGGCCGCGCCCTTGGCGTGACCGGCCTCCACCCATGCCTTGCGGTAGGCGGCGAGCATCTCCACCACCGTCTCGTGGCTGACGATCGTCGGCACGACCTGCAGGTGGTAGCCGGCCTTGCCGGCGGCGGCGCAGGACTCGGGGCTCGACGCCGAGGCGACGAACACCGGCGGGCCCCCCTGCTGCACCGGGCGGGGCGAGAGCGTCACCGGCCCGAAGGAGTGGAACTCGCCCTCGAAGACGACGTCCTCCTCGCTCCACAGCCGGCGGCATGCCTCGATGCCCTCGCTGAAGCGGCGGCGGCTCTCGTCGATCGACACGCCCAGCCACTCGAACTCCTGGGGCAGCCAGGCACGGCCGAAGCCGACGTCCAGGCGCCCGTCGGAGATGTTGTCCAGCATCGCCAGCTTGCTCGCGAGCTGGAGCGGGTGGGTGAACGCGGGGATGACGGCGCCGCTGGCGACCCGGATGGTCTTGGTGCGCGCGGCGATCGCGGAGAGCAGGGTCACCGGGTCGGGGCTGTACCCGCCGTACGGTGTGCCGTAGTGCTCCACCGTCTGCACATGCTCGAACCCGTAGTCCTCCGCGATCTGGCTCAACGCGATGGCCTCGCGATAGAACTGCGACGCGGGCTTGTGATCGGGCGTGAAAACCGGGAAAAAGTTCAGACCGAAGTCCACGGAACTCTCCTGAGGAAAAGGGTGCGCCGGCATGGGCAAGGGGTGATGCGACGAGGCGTCCAAGACGTATCCCCGCGCGGCGACTCAAGGCTGATCGCAGATCGCCGCGGCACTCGCCGCACATACCTCCGGTGCATTCGACGGCATTCGGAGTCGATGTTCGGATGGCGCAACTGTGGCAACCGGCCGTCAGCGCCGTCAAATAAGGTGGGCTATCGGCTTGATAACCGATCTGATCTCCCGGCTGAATTGCGCCAATCGAGCTGGTGGGCGGGGCGAGTTGATAGCGTCGCAGCGCCCCGTGGCGCCGGATGTGCCCAGCCCTTACGCCGGCGCCGGCCACCGCACTCACCCCCCGGAGCCGCTGCCATGAGCACTGTGATCCTTCCCTGCGCGCCGAGCCGGCCGGAGAGCGGGCTCGACCCGGATCTCGCGGCCCTGCTCACCCGGTCCGGGCTCGATCCCATAGGGGTCGCGGACCTCGCACGCCGGGCCGTCGAGGAGGACCTCGACGGCGGCGTGGACGTGACGACCCGCGCCACGGTCCCCGAAGACGCCGTCTGCTCGGGCGACTTCACCGCACGCGAGGCGGGCGTGGTCGCGGGGCTCCGGGTCGCGGAGGCCGTGCTGTCGGTGGTGTGCGCCCAGGAGTTCACCGTCGAGCGGCACGCCGAGGACGGCGACCGGGTCGAGGCGGGCCAGGCCCTGCTGAGCGTCGCCACCCGCACCCGCGATCTGCTCACCGCCGAGCGCAGCGCGCTGAACCTGCTGTGCCGGCTGTCCGGGATCGCCACCGCGACCCGCCGCTGGGCCGACGTCCTGGAGGGGACCGGGGCGAAGGTCCGCGACACCCGCAAGACCACCGCGGGCCTGCGTGCGCTGGAGAAGTACGCGGTGCGGTGCGGCGGCGGCGTCAACCACCGCATGTCGCTGTCCGACGCGGCCCTGGTCAAGGACAACCACGTCATCGCGGCCGGCGGGGTCGCCCGAGCGTTTTCGGCCGTCCGCCGGGAGTTCCCCGGCCTGGCCATCGAGGTCGAGGTGGACACCCTGCCCCAGGTGCGCGAAGTGCTGGACGCCGGCGCCGACCTGATCCTGCTGGACAACTTCACCCCCGCCCGCACCGCCGAGGCCGTCGCCCTCGTCGCGGGCCGCGCCCTGCTGGAGTCCTCCGGCCGCCTCACCCTGGACACCGCCCGCGCCTACGCCGAGACCGGCGTCGACTTCCTCTCGGTGGGCGCCCTCACCCACTCCGTACCGGCCCTCGACATCGGCCTGGACCTGCGGGCCTAAGGGCTGCGTCCGGCTAGGTCACATCGCGGGAGGCGCGGTCCGGCGCCGGCCTCCCGCTCCGTCGGCGAGAGGCGGGGTAAGGGCTGTCCCGTAATCCCTGGTGGATCAGCGGACGGCGTCAGATGCGGTGCATCGCAAGGCGGAGGGGCGTCCGGATACTGGGCGTATCCGGGCGTTCCGACAACGGTGGGGGTCCCCCCGCGCCGTTCAGGCGTGGGGGAGAGGTGCCGTAGCTGTCGTCGTGCGCCCGCCAGGGATTGCGGGACAGCCCTTAGGCAGCAAGCTGCCACCGCCGCGTCCCGAGGCTGCAGGAAGGTGCCAGGGCCACGAGCGGCGCGCAGCGCGCACGCAGCATGGGCTCGCACCGGATGCCCCGGCGAGCGGAGTCCGGGCAAGGGATGGCGTGACATCCGTGTCCCGGGCCACTGACGGAGGAGCGATGGAACCACTGTCACCTTCTGCGCACCAGGACACCTTCCCCCGCGACAGCCTGCCACCGCGCGAGGAATGGCCCGAGCTCGTCTTCGACCTGCCGGAACTGCGCTACCCGCAACGGCTCAACTGCGCCGTGGAGCTGCTCGACGCCACCATCGCCCGGTACGGCGAGGAGCCGCCCGCCCTGCGCGACGATGCCGGCCGGGTCTGGTCGTACGGGCAACTCCGGGAGCGGGTCGACAGGATCGCCCGGGTGCTGACCGAGGACCTGGGCCTGGTGCCGGGCAACCGGGTGCTGCTGCACGGCCCCAACTCCCCCTGGATGGCCGCCTGCTGGCTGGCCGTCCTGAAGGCCGGCGGGGTGGTGGTGACGACCATGGCCCTGCTGCGGGCCAAGGAGCTGCGCGCCGTGGCGACCAAGGCCCGCGTCGGCCTCGCGCTGTGCGACGCGCACTTCACCGGTGAGCTGGAGCGGGCCGGCCTGCCGGGGCTGCGCATCGTCGCCTACGGGGATGCCGGCTGCGAGCTGAACCGGCGGGCGGCGGACCGGGCCGCGGGGTTCACCGCGGTCGACACCGCCGCCGACGACGTGGCCCTGATCGCCTTCACCTCGGGCACCAGCGGGCAGCCCAAGGCGACGATGCACTTCCACCGCGATGTGCTCGCCATCGCCGACACCTTCTCCGCGCACGTCCTGCGGCCCCGGCCCGACGACCTCTTCGCCGGCAGCCCGCCGCTCGCCTTCACCTTCGGCCTCGGCGGCCTGCTGGTCTTCCCGCTGCGGGCCGGCGCGTCGGCGCTGCTGCTGCCGGCGGCCTCCCCCGGGGAGCTGTTCAGCGCGGTGGGCCGGCACCAGGTCACCGTGCTGCTCACCGCGCCCACCGCCTACCGCACGGCGCTGCGGCGGATCGAGACCTACGACCTGCGGTCGCTGCGGCGGTGCGTCTCGGCCGGGGAGGCGCTGCCCGCGGACACCTGGCACGCCTTCGAGCGGGCCACCGGCCTGCGGATCATCGAGGGCATCGGCTCCACCGAGATGCTGCACGTCTTCATCTCGGCCGCCGACGACGCCATCCGGCCCGGCGCGACCGGCAAGCCGGTGCCCGGGTTCCGCGCCCGGGTGGTCGACGAGGAGGGCGCTCCGCTCCCGGACGGCGTGCCGGGGCGGCTGGCCGTACAGGGGCCGACCGGGTGCCGCTACCTCAGCGACGAGCGGCAGCGGGCGCAGGTGCAGAACGGCTGGAACATCACCGGCGACATCTACGTCCGCGACGCCGACGGCTACTTCCACTACCGGGCCCGCGCCGACGACATGATCGTCACGGCCGGCTACAACGTCGCCGCGCCCGAGGTGGAGCAGGCGATGATCCGCCACCCGGCCGTCCTGGACTGCGGAGTGGTCGGCGTGCCCGATCCGGAGCGCGGCCAGGTCGTCAAGGGCTTCGTCGTCCTCGCGCCCGGCTACGAAGCGGGCGAGGAACTCGCCCGGGACATCAAGGACTTCGTCAAGGCCGAGATCGCGCCGTACAAGTACCCGCGGCTGGTGGAGTTCGTCGCCGCGCTCCCCTTCGGCGACACCGGAAAGCTCCAGCGCCATGTGCTGCGGGCCGCTCTCGCGGCGGACCGCGCATGAGCGTCCGGCGGCGTCTTCGTCTCCTCCGGGGCCCCGGCCGACCGGCCGACCTCTTCTTCCAGGCAGGTGAGTTCTGATGTCGCTGACCGAGGCAGTCGGCGCCCCTCCGACCGTGCGGCGGGTGACGCGGTGGAGCACTCCCGCCGGGGTGACCGTGCACCGCTCGGTGACCCCGGCCGGCAGCGCCCGGCTCGTGCGGGCCCGGCTGGAGAGCGCGCTCGACCGGCGGCGCGGCATGCTGCGGTTCCACGGCGACGATGCCGTCGTCGGCTACGCCGATCCCCCGGTCGAGGTGAGTGTGCGCGGCGACCGGGTGACGGTCCGGGCGCTCAACTCCCGCGGCCGGGTGCTGCTCCCCGCGCTGCGCGGGGCGCTGGACGCGATCCTGACCGGGCTGTCGGCCGGGGACGACGAGGTGTCCGGGCGGGTCCCCGGGCGCACCGGGATCTTCGCGGAGGAGGACCGCACCTCGCACGCCGGCGTCTTCCGCGCGGTGCGCGCGCTGCTGCGGGCCATGGCGGCGCCCGAGGACCGGCTGCTGGGGCTGCACGGCGCCTTCGGCTACGACCTGCTGTTCCAGGTGGACCCCGTCGCACTGCACCAGCGGCGCGATCCGGACGACCGCGACCTGGTGCTGCACCTCCCGGACGAGATCTACGAGCTCGACCTGCGCCGCGACGAGGCGGTGCGGCACGCCTACGAGTTCACCGTCGGCCGGGCGCGCACCGAGGGGCTGCCGCGCACCACCGCCGCCGTGGACTTCACCCCCGGCACCCCCGACCGGCTGCGCGACCACGCGCCCGGCGAGTACGCCGGGGTGGTGACCCGGGCCAGGGAGCTCTTCCGCTCGGGCGACCTGTTCGAGGTGGTCCCCGGCCAGGTCTTTCGCCGCCCCTGCGCACAGCCGCCCTCGGTGCTCTTCAGGCGGCTGCGGGAGAGCAACCCGGCTCCGCACAGCCTGCTGGCCAACCTCGGGGAGCGGGAGTACCTGATCGGCGCCTCGCCCGAGATGTTCGTACGGGTGCGGCACGAGGCCGGCGCGGCCGGCGCCGGCGACCACCTGGTGGTGGAGTCCTCGCCGATCAGCGGGACCGTCCGGCGGGGCCGGGACGCCATGGAGGACGCCGAGCACATCCGCCGGCTGCTGAACTCCGCCAAGGAGGAGGCCGAGCTGACCATGTGCACGGACGTGGACCGCAACGACAAGGCCCGCGTCTGCGTGCCCGGTTCCGTGGAGGTCACCGCGCGGCGGCGGATCGAGAAGTACGCCACGCTCATCCACACCGTGGACCGGGTGCGCGGGGTGCTCGCGCCGGGGCGCGACGCCCTCGACGGCTTCCTCGCGCACCTGTGGGCGGTGACCGTCACCGGGGCGCCCAAGCTGGCGGCGGTGGAGTTCATCGAGCGCGAGGAGCGCTCACCGCGCCGCTGGTACGCGGGGGCGGCGGGGTGCCTCGCCTTCGACGGCAGCCTGGACACGGTGCTGACCCTGCGCACCATCCAGGTGCGCGACGGGGTGGCGACGGTGCGGGCCGGGGCGACGCTGCTGTACGACTCCTCGCCGGCGGCGGAGGAGGCCGAGACCGAGCTCAAGGCCGAGGCGCTGCTGCGGGTGCTCGACGGACCGGTACCGGCCGCCGGGCCGCCGAGCGCGGGCCGGGACCGGCCGGGCGAGGGCCTGCGCATCCTGATGGTCGACCACCGCGACTCGTTCGCCCACTGCCTCGCCGACTACCTGCGCCAGACCGGTGCGCGGGTGACGACCTACCGGGCCCCCGGCCATCTGCCGATGCTGGCGCGGGAGCGGCCCGACCTGCTGGTGCTCTCGCCGGGACCGGGCCGCCCCGCGGACTTCGGGCTGGGCACGACGCTCGCCGAGGCCGAGCGGCTGGAGCTGCCGGTCTTCGGGGTGTGCCTGGGCCTGCAGGGGCTCGTCGAGCACTTCGGCGGCACGCTGGGCGTGCTGGACCGGCCGGTGCACGGCAAAACGTCCCGGGTCAGGGTGACCGCCGAGGACAGCCGCCTGCTGGCCGGACTGCCCCGGGAGTTCGAGGTGGGGCGCTACCACTCGCTGTACGCCACCGCCGGGCGGCTTCCCGCGCAGCTGCGGGTGACCGCCGAGACCGCGGACGGCGTGGTCATGGCCGTCGAGCACCGCCAACGGCCGCTGGCCGCCGTCCAGTTCCACCCCGAGTCGATCATGACCGCCGGGCGGCGGATCGGCCACCTGGTGGTCGAGGGCGCCGTGACCTCCCTGACCCGCCACCGGGCGGGCAACGGGGCGAGGGGACGGCGGCCGTGAACCGGCGGCTCCCCGCGGCCCACCACACATCCACAAGGAGAATCCCCATGGTCGGTCGGCCGCTTCGGATCGGCATCGTCGGTGCCGGGCCGCGAGGGCTGTCGGTGCTGGAGCGGCTGTGCGCCAACGAGCGCGCGACGCCCGCGCACCCGGCCGTCGTCGTCCACCTCGTCGACCCGTTCCGGCCCGGCGCGGGCCAGGTCTGGCGCACCTCGCAGTCCCGGCACCTGCTGATGAACACCGTCGCCTCGCAGATCACCGTGTACACCGACGCCGGCGTGAGCATGGCGGGCCCGGTCGAACCCGGTCCGGGCCTGCACGACTGGGCCCGTTCGCTGTCCCTGATGGCACCGCTGGAGCAGTCGTTCGGCGACTTCGACGACGAGACCCTCGCCGAGGCCCGGGACCTGGGGCCGGACGACTACCCCACCCGCGCCTTCTACGGCCGCTACCTGGAGGACGCCTACCGCCGGATCGTGGCCGGGGCGCCGCAGCATGTCACGGTGTGCGTCCACCGGACCCGGGCGGTCGCGCTCGACGACGAGAGCGGTACACGGGCCGGTGCGCAGCTGCTGACGCTGGCGGACGGCACCCGGCTGTCCGGGCTCGACGCCGTCGTGCTCGCGCAGGGGCACGTCCCCGCCCAGGCCACCCGCGAGGAGGAGCAACTTGCCGCCGCGGCACGGGAGTCGGGCCTGCGCTACATACCGCCGGCCAACCCCGCCGACGTGGACATCACCCAGATCCGGCCCGGTGAGACGGTGCTGCTGCGCGGCCTGGGACTCACCTTCTTCGACTACCTGGCGCTGTTCACCGTCGGCCGCGGAGGCTCCTTCGAGCGGACCGGCGGCGGGCTGGTCTACCACCCCTCGGGGCACGAGCCTCGGCTGTACGCCGGCTCGCGGCGCGGTGTGCCGTACCACGCGCGCGGCGAGAACGAGAAGGGCCCACACGGCAGGCACCGCCCGCTGCTGCTGACCCCGGATGTGATCGAGGGGCTGCGCCGGCGCGCCGACCGGGGAGAGCGGGTGCGGTTCCGCACCGATCTGTGGCCGCTGATCGCCATGGAGGTCGAGTGCGTCTACTACGGCACCTGGCTGACCGCGCACGGCCGCGGCGCGGAGCGCGAGCACTTCACCGAGCAGTACCCGGCCGCCGCCGACGCCGCGTCCCGGCGGCGCCTGCTGGACGCCTACGCCGTCCCCGACGCCGAGCGGTGGGACTGGGAGCGGATCGCCGCGCCGTTCGACGGGCGGTCGTTCGCCGGCCGCGAGGAGTTCCGCGGCCGGCTGCTGGAGCATCTGCGGCGCGATGCGCGCGAGGCCCGGGCCGGCAACGTCGGCGGACCGCTCAAGGCCGCCCTGGACGTGCTGCGCGATCTGCGCAACGAGATCCGGCTCGTGGTCGACCACGGCCGCCTGGACGGCGCCTCCTACCGGGACGACCTCCAGGGCTGGTACACCCCGCTCAACGCCTTCCTGTCCATCGGCCCGCCCACCTCCCGCATCGAGGAGACGACCGCGCTGATGGAGGCGGGCGTGCTCGACGTCCTGGGGCCCGGGATGCGGGTGCGGCCGGACCCCGGTCGCAGGGCGTTTCGCGCCCGCTCCTCGGTGCCCGGTCCCGAGACCGACGCGCGGGTGCTGATCGAGGCGCGGCTGCCGGACCCGGACCTGCGCCGCACCGGCGACCCCCTGCTGCGCCACCTGCTGCGGACCGGCCAGTGCGCCCCCTACCGCATCGCCTCCGACGACGGCACGGACCACGAGACCGGTGGCCTCGCGGTCACGGACCGCCCCTACCGCCTGATCGACGCCCGTGGACGGGCGCACCCCCGGCGGCTGGCCTACGGGGTCCCCACCGAAGCCGTCCACTGGGTCACCGCCGCGGGGATACGCCCCGGCGTGGACTCGGTGACCCTCGGCGACTCCGACGCCATGGCCCGCGCCGTCCTCGCCCTGCCCCCGACCGCCGCGCCCGCCCCGGACATCGCCCAGGAGGCGTCGTGACCGGCATCGAACCCACCCGACCCACCGACCCCGGTGCCGCGTCGGCGCTGCGCCGGGCCGTCGCGGACCTGGAGGGCCGTCCGCCGCTGGTGTTCCCCGACGAGTGCGACCGGCTCCGCGCCCGGCTCGCGGCGGTCGCCCGCGGCGAGGCGTTCGCCTTGCTGGGCGGCGGCCGCGCGCCGACCGGCGAGGTGCTGACGACACTGCAGCGGATGGCCGTCGTGCTGTCCTACGCGGGCTCGGTCCCGGTGGTGAAGGTGGCCGTGACGTCCGGGGTCGAGGAGCCGAACGGCACGCCCGGCGCACGGGCCCCGGACGCGGAGCGGCTGCGGCGGACGTACCACGCCTCGGCGGCGGCGCTGAACCTGCTGCGCGGCCTGGCCGCCGGCCACCCCACCGGCCTGCGGCGCACGCACCGCGCCCTTGAGGACTTCCTGGCGCGCTCCCCCGCGCGCGAGCGCCATCGCCGGCTGACCCGGGACATCGGCGCGGCGATCCGCTTCATGGAGGCGGCCGGGGCCACCGGGGACGCGCCGGGCACCGCGGAGTTCTTCGCCGGCCATGCGGCGCACCCGACGGCGTACGAGTCCGCGCTGACCCGGGCCGACGAGCGCGGCGGGCGGGCGTACGGCCTGTCGGGCCATCTGCTGTGGATCGGCGAGGGCGCCCGGGGACCGGACGGTGCGCAGGTGGAGTTCGCCGCGGGTATCGGCAATCCGCTGGGGGTCGTCCTCGGCCCGGCCACGACGGCCGACGAGGCGCTCGCGCTGATCGACCGGCTCGACCCCGAACGCGACCCGGGGCGGCTGACGTTCCTGGTCCGGATGGGCACGGCGGCGGTGCGGGACCGGCTGCCCGAGCTGGTGGCGAAGGTCGCCGCGAGCGGCTCCGAGGTGGGCTGGGTGTGCGATCCGATGCACGGCGGCCCCGGCGACGGCCCGAGCGGACCCGGTACGCGCCGCCTCTCCGACGTCCTGGACGAGGTCGGCGGCTTCTTCGAGGTCCACCGGGCACTGGGCACCCATCCGGGCGGCGTCCGGCTGGAGTTGTCCGGGGGCCCGGAGCCGACGGCCACAGCTCCGCTCCTGAGCCCGGACCAGGCACTCGAACTCGCCTTCGCGATCGCCGGGCTGTACGGCGGCCGGTGACCTTCACGGTGGGGGTGTCCGGGACGGGCGGCGGGGTGCGCAGGGGCGAACGCCGTTGACAGGTACCGCAGTTGCGCACCGCAGTTGCTTCAGCACCTCAATGGTTAAACTCAAGAAATGAACTTACCGGCTTCCCCGCTGACCCTTGAGGTCATCGACCTCATCGGCACGATGGTCTCCCGCTTCCACGACGAGTACGAAGCGGCCGCGGCCGACCACCAGCTCACCGGCGCCCAGGCCCGCCTGCTGGCGCTGCTCTCCCACGGGCCGCTGCCGATGCGCCGGATCGCCGAGCAGCTCAAGTGCGAACCGTCCAACGTGACCGGCCTCGTCGACCGCCTCGAAGCCCGCGGCCTGACGCAGCGCCGCCCCGACCCCGCCGACCGCCGCGTCAAGCTGGTCGCCGCCACCGACGCGGGCCGCCGGACCGCCGACCGCCTGCGCTCCTCACTGGACTTCGCCCGCGAACCGCTGGCCGCACTGCGGGACCAGGAGCGTGCGACCCTGCGGGATCTGCTGCGCCGGATACTGGCCTGAGCGAACGTGCGCGGAGCCAGGTGGCCCGGGAGCGCCCCGGCTCCGCGCACGCACACCGGCGTCAGGGCTTGCGGGCGGCGATGATGCCGTAGCCGATCTGCGGCAGGTCCCCGAAGCGCTCGATGATGTCGGCGGCCTCGGAGAGCTGCTCGCTGAACGCGTCGTCGAAGGTCTCCTTCGCCTGCCGGATGGCGGCCGCGGCCAGCGTGTGGCTGCGCCGTACGTTCTCGCCGATGTCCAGTACCTCGACGATCTCCAGGCCGGCCTTCTCCATGTGGGCGACGTACTCGTCGGCGTCGCCGATCGGCGGGATCTGGAACAGCCTGCGGTTGGCCGCCACGATCTCGGTCCCCCGGGCGTCGAGTTCGCCCTCCTGGTACGGGTTCGCGGTCACCAGCATGCCGCCGGGGCGCAGCACCCGCGTCGCCTCGGCGATGGCCTTGGCCCGGTCGGACATGTGCAGGAAGGACTCGATGGCGTAGACGCGGTCGAAGTGGCCGTCGGCGAAGGGCAGGTCCATGCCGTCGGCCTGCCGGAAGGCCACCTGGCCGCTGCCGTCGCCGACTTCGGGCCGGGCGGCGGCCACTTCCGCCTGCTGGGCGCTGATGGTGACACCGGTGACATGCACCTCGCGCCCGCCCGCGATCTTGACGGCGGGCTTGCCGCTGCCGCAGCCGATGTCCAGCACCCGCAGGCCCGGTGAGAGCGCGAGCCGGTCGGCGACCATGTCGGTCAGCGTGTCGGTGGCCTCGGCGACCGTGGCGTCGTCGTCATCGCCGCGCCAGTAGCCCAGATGAATATTTCCCCCCATCACTTCGGAGAGAAGATCGGTCGACTGGTCGTACATGCTTCCCACGTCCGCCGCGGTGGGTATTTGCTGCTCGGCCATCCCTGATATGCCTTTCCCTCATTCCCCGGCCGGTGCGCCCGCACCGGCCGGACGGACGCTACAAAGCGCCAAGTCCGTTTGTCAATGGATCACTTCATCCGCCATCAGCGACTTTCCCCGCCTTATTCACTGCATTTACCTGCCGTTTGGGCCGGGCGTTTTGCTTTTCTCGGCAAAACGCCGCGCGCACCGCCCGGCATTCCTCATAGCGGAAGTTATCAGCCTCATCGGGCGAGCTATTGGACAGTGCCGCAGACGTCGGGTGTACTGATTAGCGCGTGATCACATCAGGGGTTCTGCAGAGTGGCAGAACCTGCGAGCAAGCCGGGTCCGCCATCGAGCAGGGCCGGTGCGGACTGGCAATTGACGGGGCAGCGGACGCTTGCGCGACCGGCGTGAGCAGATTCACATCACGAGGGCTCGGCCCCCCTATCCCTGTCCAGCGAAATCCTGGTTCGCGACATGTCATCTGACATTCGCCCGCCGTCGGCCTTTGGGGGAGTTTCATGCGCACCGCTAGAGTTTTCCCGCCGGACAGCACCAGCGTGGAGAACGATCCCATCGCCGTCGTCGGCCTGGCCTGTCGATTTCCCGGTGCGCCGAACCCGGATGCCTACTGGAAGCTGCTGAGCACCGGCACCGACGCCGTATCGAAATCCCGTCCCGACCGGCCGACCGGTAACCGCGCGGGCGGCTTCCTGGACCACGTCGACCAGTTCGATCCCGAATTCTTCGACATCTCGCCCCGTGAAGCGGCCGCCATGGATCCGCAGCAGCGGCTGGCCCTCGAATTGAGCTGGGAGGCTTTCGAGGACGCCGGGATCGTCTCCGCGGACCTGAAAGGCCGCAGGGTCGGCGTGTTCGTGGGGGCCATGTGGGACGACTACGCCACCGTGCTGCACCGGCGCGGCGACGGCGCGGCCACCCAGCACAGCATGACCGGGCTGCATCGCAGCATCATCGCCAACCGGGTGTCGTACACCTTCGATCTGCGCGGGCCGAGCATGGTGCTGGACACCGGGCAGTCGTCCTCGCTGGTCGCGGTGCACACCGCCTGCGAGAGCCTGCGCCGGGGCGAGGCCGCGCTCGCGCTCGCGGGCGGGGTGAGCCTCAACCTCGCGCCGGAGAGCGGCCTCTACTCCGAGAAGTTCGGCGGACTGTCCCCCGACGGCCGCTGCTTCACCTTCGACGCCCGCGCCAACGGCTATGTCCGCGGCGAGGGCGCCGGACTCGTCGTGCTCAAGCCCCTCTCCCGTGCCCTCGCCGACCACGACCGCATCCACTGCGTGATCGAGGGCACCGCGATGAACAACGACGGTGCGACCGAGGGGCTCACCGTCCCCAGTGCCCGGGCGCAGGAGGAGGTGCTGCGCGAGGCGTACCGCAGGGCCGGCGCCGACCCGTCCGACGTGCAGTACGTGGAGCTGCACGGCACCGGGACGAAGAAGGGCGACCCGCTGGAGTCCGCCGCGCTCGGTGCGGTGTTCGGCGCCGACCGGAGCGAGGGCGCACCGCTGCTCGTCGGCTCGGTGAAGACCAACATCGGGCACCTGGAAGCCGCCGCCGGTATCGCCGGGCTCATCAAGACGGCACTGAGCATCGGGCACCGGGAGATCCCGCCGAGCCTCAACTTCGACACCCCCAACCCGCAGATCCCCTTCGACGAGTGGAAGCTGCGGGTGCAGACGGACCTGAGCGGCTGGCCGCGCGGCGCGGCCCCGCTGCTGGCGGGCGTCAGCTCGTTCGGCATGGGCGGCACCAACTGCCATGTGGTGCTGTCGGACGCCCACACCAGGGCCGCCGAAGCCCGGACCGGCCACGACGAGGCACCCGCCCGCCGTACCGCCCAGGCCCCGACGCCGCTGCCGTGGGTGCTCTCAGGGCGGTCCGCGGCCGCGGTGCGCGCCCAGGCGGAGCGGCTGCGCGACCATGTCACCGCCCACCCCGAACTGGACCCGGCGGACCTCGCCTTCTCCCTCGCGGCCCACCGCACCGCGTTCGAGGAGCGCGCCGTCGTCCTGGGCGGCGAGCGCGGCGACCTCCTCGGCGGCCTGGACGCCCTCGTACGCGAGGCGCCCGCGCCGAACCTGGTGCGCGGCACCACCCGGGGCGCGGGCCGGACGGCGTTCCTGTTCACCGGGCAGGGCAGCCAGCGCCCCGGGATGGGACGCCGACTGCACGCGACGGTCCCGGCGTTCGCCGACGCGCTGGACGAGGTGTGCGCCCAGCTGGACACCGAGCTGCCGCACCGGCTCCAGGACCTGATCTTCGCCGAGCCCGGTACCGACGAGGCGGCCCTGCTCGACGAGACGCGGTTCACCCAGGCCGCGCTGTTCGCGGTGGAGGTCGCGCTGTTCCGCCTGGTGCGGCGGTGCGGGCCGCGCCCGGACTTCCTCCTCGGCCACTCCATCGGCGAGCTGACCGCCGCCCATGTCTCCGGGGTGCTGTCCCTCGCCGACGCCTGCACTCTGGTCGCGGCCCGGGGACGGCTGATGCAGCAGGCCACCGCGGGCGGCGCCATGTTCGCGCTCCAGGCCGACGAGCGGGAGGTCGCCGCCGCGCTGGCCGAGGCCGGCCCGCTGGTCTCGATCGCCGCCCTCAACGGACCGCGGACCACGGTGGTCTCCGGCGACCGGGAGGCGGCCGAGGCCGTCGCCGCCCGGTTCGCGGCCGACGGCCGCAGGACCAAGCGGCTGCGCGTCAGCCATGCCTTCCACTCGCCGCACATGGACGGCGTACTGGAGGAGTTCCGGGACGTGGCCCGGCAGTTGAGCTACCGCGCCCCCGAGATCCCGCTGGTCTCCAACGTCACCGGGCGGCTGGCCACCGCGGACGAACTCGGCTCGCCGGACTACTGGACGCGGCACATCCGGTCGGCCGTGCGCTACCACGACGGCGTCCGCCTGCTGCGGTCCGAAGGCGTCACGGGCTATCTGGAGCTCGGCCCCGGCGGGCTGACCGCGATGACCCGGGAGAGCCTGGCCGCGGACGGCGGGCGGCCCGGCGCCGCGGTCGTCCCCCTGCTGCGCGACGGCCGGCCGGAGGACCGCACCGTGGCCGCCGCGCTCGCCGAGGCGTTCGTGCGCGGGGCGGAGGTGGACTTCGCGCCGCTCACCGGGTCCTCGGGGACGCGGGTCGAGCTGCCGACGTACGCCTTCCAGCGGCGGTCCTACTGGGTCGGCGGGACGGACCGGGCGGACGCGGCGGACACCGCGCGGCCCGCGGACGCCACGGCCGGTGCCGAGCCGGCTTCGGCGCCCGAGCGGCACGAGGCGGCCGGTGCCTCCGAGGCGGATGTGGCGGAGCTGGTGCGGGCGAGTGTGGCGACGGTGCTCGGGCACCTGTCGTCCGACACCGTCGACACCGGCCGGACGTTCAAGGAGCTGGGCTTCGACTCGCTCACCGCGGTCGAGTTCCGGGACCGGGTGGCCGAGGCGACCGGCCTGCCGCAGCTGCCCCCCACACTGATCTACAACCACCCGACACCGGTCGAACTGGTGCGCTACCTGCGGGCCGAGCTGTCGGGCGAGCAGCCGGCCGCGGAGGAGCTGCGGCCGGCGGCGGCCGTCCACGACGAGCCGATCGCCATCGTGGGCATGGGGTGCCGCTTCCCCGGCGGGGTGCGCTCGCCGGAGGACCTGTGGCGGCTGGTGGCCGACGGCAGGGACGCCGTCTCCGCGTTCCCCACCGACCGCGGCTGGTCCGCCGACGAGCTCCGCGACCCGGAGAACCCGGACGTCCGGTACACCCGGGAGGGCGGGTTCCTCTACGACGCGGCCGCCTTCGACGCGGGCTTCTTCGGGATCAGCCCGCGCGAGGCGCTGGCGATGGACCCGCAGCAGCGGCTGGTGCTGGAGACGGCCTGGGAGGCGCTGGAGCGGGCGGGGATCGACCCCACGGCGCTGCGGGGCAGCCAGGTCGGGGTGTTCGCCGGCGCGACCGCACAGGACTACGGCCCGCGGCTGGGCGAGCCGGCACAGGGCGCGCAGGGCTATCTGCTGACCGGCAACACCGCCAGCGTCATCTCCGGCCGGGTGGCCTACACCCTCGGCCTGGAGGGCCCGGCGGTCACCGTGGACACGGCCTGCTCGTCGTCGCTGGCGGCGCTGCACATGGCGAGCCGGTCGCTCCGGCAGGGCGAGTGCACGATGGCGCTGGCCGGCGGGGTGACGGTGATGGCGACGCCGGGCATGTTCGTGGAGTTCGCCCAGCAGCGCGGTCTGGCCCCCGACGGCCGCTGCAAGCCGTTCGCGGCCGCCGCCGACGGCACCGGCTGGAGCGAGGGCGTGGGCATGGTGGTGCTGGAGCGGCTGTCGGACGCCCGGCGCCACGGCCACCGGGTGCTCGCGCTGGTGCGCGGCTCGGCGGTCAACCAGGACGGCGCCAGCAACGGCCTGACGGCGCCGAACGGACCGTCGCAGGAACGGGTGATCCGCCAGGCACTGGCCGACGCCCGGGTGTCCGCGCGGGACGTCGACGCGGTCGAGGCGCACGGCACCGGTACGAAGCTGGGCGACCCGATCGAGGCGCAGGCGCTGGTCTCCACGTACGGCCGGGACCGGGGCGGTGACCGGCCGCTGTGGCTGGGATCGGTGAAGTCCAACATCGGGCACACCCAGGCGGCCGCCGGCGTGGCCGCGGTGATCAAGATGGTGATGGCGCTGCGGCACGGCCGACTGCCCGCCAGTCTGCACATCGACCGGCCGACCCCGCATGTGGACTGGTCCGCGGGCTCGGTGGCGCTGCTGACCGACGGCGTGCCGTGGCCGGCGGGCGAGCGGGTGCGCCGGGCGGGCGTCTCCTCGTTCGGCATCAGCGGCACCAACGTCCACGCCATCCTGGAGGAGGCGCCCGCCGAGGCCGCGCCGGCGGCCGGGCCCGGCGAACCGGCCGCCGCACCGGCGGGCCCGGTGGCCTGGCCGCTGTCGGCGAAGACCCCGCAGGCGCTGCGCGGCCAGGCCGCCGGTCTGCGGACGTATCTCGACGGCGACGAGGGCCTCGACGCCGCCGACGTGGGCTACTCCCTGGCGACCACCCGGGCCGCGTTCGACCACCGCGCCGTACTGATCGGCGACGACCGGCACCAACTGGCCGCCGCCCTGGACACGCTGGCGCAGGACGCCCCGTCGGAGACGGTGGTCCGCGGTCTGGCCGTGCACGGCGCGGAGCGGGTGTTCGTCTTCCCGGGCCAGGGCGCACAGTGGGCCGGGATGGCGGTGGAACTCCTGGACTCCTCACCGGTGTTCCGCGCCCGGATGGAGGAGTGCGCGGCGGCGCTCGACGCGGTCGTGGACTGGTCGCTGCTGGACGTGCTCCGCGGTGCCCCCGGCGCACCGGGCCTGGAGCGGGTCGACGTCGTGCAGCCGGTGCTGTTCGCGATGATGGTGTCGCTGGCGCGGCTGTGGGAGTCCTACGGTGTGCGGCCGACCGCGGTGATCGGGCACAGCCAGGGCGAGATCGCCGCCGCCTGCGTCGCGGGCGGGCTGACGCTGGCGGACGCCGCGAGGATCGTGGCGCTGCGCAGCCGGGCGCTGACCGCGATCTCCGGGCGCGGCGGGATGGTGTCGGTGTCGCTGTCGGCCGAGCGGGTACGGCAACTGCCCTGCTGGGACGAGCGGCTCGACCTCGCCGTGGTCAACGGGCCGTCGTCGGTGGTGGTCTCCGGGGAGCCGGCCGCGCTGGAGGAGCTGCTGGCGGTGTGTGCCGCCCGCGAGATCCGCGCCAAGCAGATCCCGGTGAGCTACGCGGCGCACTCCGCGCAGGTCGAGGCCATCCGCGAGCGGCTGCTGGACGCGCTGCGCGAGGTCGAGCCGCGCTCGGGCGAGGTCCCCTTCTACTCGACGGTGACCGGGGAGCTGCTCGACACCCGCACGCTCGACGCCGAGTACTGGTACCGCAACCTGCGCGAACCGGTGCAGTTCGAGCGGGCCATGGGCACGGTCCTCAAGAAGGGCCACACGCTGCTGGTCGAGGTCAGCCCGCATCCGGTGCTCGGCGTCGGCGCCCAGGAAGCCATCGACACGCTCGGCGGGTCCGGCGCGGTCGTGGGCTCCCTGCGCCGCGACGACGGCGGCCCCCGGCGCTTTGTGACCTCGCTCGCGCAGGCGTATGTGCTCGGCGCTCCGGTGGACTGGACGGCCGTCTTCGCCGGCTTCGGCGCGACGCGCACGGAGTTGCCCACCTACCCCTTCCAGCACCAGCGGTACTGGCTGGCGCCGCCCGAGCCCGCGGCCGCCGTGGCACGGGGCGACGCGGCCGAGGCGCGGTTCTGGGAGGTGGTGGAGCGCGGTGACGCCGAGGGGCTGGCCGCCGAGGTCGGCCTTGCGGACCCGGACGCCCTGCGGGCGCTGCTGCCGGCGCTGTCCACCTGGCGCCGTCGGCAGGGCGAGCGCGCCCTGGTCGACTCGTGGCGCTATCAGGTCACCTGGCAGCCCTTGCCGCAGGTCCCGGTGGGCGCGCCGACCGGCCGGTGGCTGGTGCTGCTGCGCGAGGGCGCCGAGCGGCAGCAGCCCGTCGCGGCCGCCGTGGACGCCCTGGGCCGCAGCGGCGCACAGGTGGTGGCGGTGGCGGTGCGGCCCGGCATCGGGCGGCGCGAACTCGTCGAGCGGCTGCGCGCCGCGGCCGGCGAGGGGCCGCAGCCGGCCGGAGTGCTGTCGCTGCTGGCGCCGTCGGCGCCCGCCGGGCCGGTGCTCCCTTCGGAGACCGAGCAGTGGGCCGACGCCCTGACGCTGGCCCAGGCGCTCGGCGACGCCGAGATCCCGGCACGGCTGTGGTGGGTGACCCAGGGCGCGGTGGCCGTGGGCGCCGGCGACACGGTGACCTCGCCCGCCCAGGCGCAGATATGGGGTCTTGGCCGGGTCGCCGCCGTGGAGTTCCCCGAGCGCTGGGGCGGACTGGTCGATCTGCCGGCGGAGGCGGACGGCGGCGTCATCGGGCAGCTGCCGGCCGTGCTGGCCGGTCCGTGGGCCGAACAGGGCGAGAACCAGGTGGCGCTGCGCACGGCGGGGGTGTTCGCCCGCAGGCTGGTGCGCGCACCCCGGCCGGAGAGCGCCCCCGGGCGGCGCTGGGAGCCGCGCGGCACCGCGCTGATCACCGGCGGCACCGGCGCGCTCGGCGGGCACGCCGCCCGCTGGCTGGCCGAACAGGGCGCCGAGCACCTCGTGCTGGTCAGCCGCAGCGGGCCGGAGGCGGCGGGCTCGGAGGCGCTCAAGGAGCGGCTGACCGCCCTCGGCGCCCGGGTCACCGTCCTCGCCTGCGACGTCGGCGACCGTGCCGCGCTGGCCCGGCTGCTGGCTGGACTGGAGGCGGACGGCAGCCCGGTGCGCACCGTCGTCCACACGGCGGGGCTGATCGAGAACACCCCGCTCGACCTGCTGACCCCGCAGCGCTTCGCGGAGGTGATCCGGGCGAAGGCCGACGCCGCGCTGCATCTGCACGAGCTGACCCGCGAGCAGGACCTGGACGCCTTCGTGCTGTTCTCCTCCGTCTCCGGGATGTGGGGCAGCGCGGGCAACGGCGGTTACGCGGCGGCGAACGCCTACCAGGACGCCCTCGCGGAGTACCGCAGGTCGCAGGGCCTGCCGGCCACTTCGGTGATCTGGGGCCCGTGGGCCGGCGACGGGATGATGGCCCGCGACGGCATGGACGAGAACGTGGTCCGCCACGGCATCCGGCTGCTGGACCCGGACCGGGCGATCGGGGAGCTCGGGCAGTGCCTGGACGGCGGCGCCGCGGCGCCGGTCGTCGCGGACGTGGACTGGGCGGCGTTCTTCCCGGCGTTCACCGCGAAGAGCCCGAGCCTGCTCTTCGCCGAGGTGCCCGAAGTGCGGCGGACGGTCGAGGAGTCGGCCGCGCCGGAGCCGGACGCCGCCGCTGCCGACGCCGCCGGGACCTGGGCGACGCGGCTCGTGGAGCTGACGCCGGCGCGGCGGCGGGAGACCGCCTCCCGGCTCGTGCGCGCACAGGTGGCGGCCGTACTGGGCTACGCCGACGCGGACGCGGTCGGCGACCGTGCGCCGTTCAAGGACCTGGGCGTCGACTCGGTGATCGCGGTGGAGCTGCGCAACCGGCTCCAGGCCGACACCGGGCTGCGGCTGCCGGTCACCGTGATATTCGACCATCCCACGCCGGGGAGGCTGGTGGATTTCCTGCTGGCCACGGCGATCGGGGACGACGCGACACCCGACGCGGGCACCGCGGAGCCGATCAGCGAGAAGGAACAGCAACGCACGAAGGAACTGCTTGACGCGGAAGCGCGGATCAACGAGATGGACGCCGACGACTTGGTGCGGCTCATGCTCGGCGAAGAGTAGCAACGCACCGAAGAGAACTCCGTTCCAAGGAAACCGATCTGTGAGGGACCATGGCCACGTCGCCGGATAAAATCGTCGATGCCCTGCGCGCGTCAATGAAGGAGTCGGAGCGGCTGCGGCAGGAGAACCAGGACCTGCGCTCCGCCGCGCACGAGCCGATCGCCATCGTCGGCATGGGCTGCCAACTGCCCGGCGACGTACGCAGCCCGGAGGAGTTCTGGCAGCTCATCGCCTCGGGCGGGGACGCGATCGGCGGGTTGCCGACGGACCGGGGCTGGGACCTGGAGGCCCTGTTCGACCCGGACGCGGACCGCGCGGGCACCGTGTACACCCGGCACGGCGGATTTCTCACCGATGTCGCCGATTTCGACGCGGAATTCTTCGGGATCAGCCCGCGCGAGGCGACGGCGATGGACCCGCAGCAGCGGCTGCTGCTGCAGACCTCATGGGAGACGCTGGAGCGCGCCGGAATCGATCCGACGACGCTTCAGGGCAGCCGCACCGGCGTTTATCTGGGAACCGCCTTCCAGGATTACGCGACGCGCGCCAAGCCGGCCGAACTCGGCGAATACGAGGGGTATTTCCTTACCGCGGGGGCGGCGAGCGTGCTCTCCGGCCGTATCGCGTACACGCTCGGCCTCGAAGGCCCGGCGGTCACCGTCGACACCGCCTGCTCGGCGTCGCTGGTGGCGATCCACGCCGCGTGCCAGGCGCTGCGCCGCGCCGAGTGCTCCCTCGCGCTGGCCGGTGGCGTCACCGTGATGACCACCCCCCATCAGCTCCAGGGCTTCAGCCGGCAGCGCGGGCTGTCCCCGGACGGGCGGTGCCGGTCCTTCGCGGCGGCGGCGGACGGCACGGGCCTGTCCGAAGGCGTCGGCGTCCTGCTGCTGGAGCGGCTGTCCGACGCCCGGCGGCTCGGCCACCGGGTCCTCGCCGTGGTGCGCGGCAGCGCCACCAACCAGGACGGGGCGAGCAACGGGCTGGCCGCGCCCAACGGCCCCTCGCAAGCGCGGGTGATCCGCCAGGCGCTGGCCGATGCCGAGCTGACCGCCGCCGAGGTCGACGCGGTGGAGGCGCACGGCACCGCCACCACGCTGGGCGACCCGATCGAGGCGCAGGCGCTGCTGGCCACCTACGGCCAGGACCGCACCGACCCCCTGTGGCTGGGCTCGGTGAAGTCCAACATCGGGCACACTCAGGCGGCGGCCGGCGTCGTCGGCGTCATCAAGATGGTGCTGGCGATGCAGCACGGCGTGCTGCCGCCGACCCTGCACGTCGATGCGCCGACGCCGCATGTGGACTGGTCGTCGGGGCGGCTGGAGCTGCTGACCGAGGCGGTGGACTGGCCTGAGACCGGCCGCCCCCGCCGCGCCGGGGTGTCGTCGTTCGGCATCAGCGGCACCAACGCCCATGTGGTGCTGGAGCAGGCGCCCGCGCCGGACGAGCCGGCCGCCGAGGCCGCCGGCGGCACCCCGCCGCGGGTGGTGCCCTGGGTGCTGTCCGCGCGCAGTGCGGATGCCCTGCGGGAGCAGGCCCGCAATCTGCACGCCTGGCTGGGCGACCGCGGTGAGCCGGCCGCGGCGGACGTCGGGTATGCGCTGGCCACCACCCGGTCGGCCTTCACCCACCGGGCCGCGCTGGTCGCGGCGAGCGGCGAGGAGCTCACCCGGGGCCTGGCCGCGCTGGCCGAGGACCGCCCCGATCCGGCGGTGACGCTCGGTACGGCGGTGCGCGGCAAGCTCGGCTTCCTCTTCACCGGCCAGGGCAGCCAGCGGGTGGGCATGGGGCGCGAACTGTACGAGGCCGCACCGGAGTTCGCCGAGGCGTTCGACGCGGTGTGCGCGGAGCTGGACCGGCATCTGGACCGGCCGCTGCGCGAGGTGGTGTTCACGGCCGCCGGCGACGACGGGCTGCTGGACCGCACCGGGTACACCCAGCCGGCGCTGTTCGCCCTGGAAGTCGCGCTGTTCCGGTTCTTCGCGCACCGCGGCGTCCGCCCGGACTATGTGACCGGCCACTCCATCGGCGAGGTGAGCGCCGCGCATGTGGCCGGGGTGCTCTCGCTGCCGGACGCGGCGGCGCTGGTGGCGGCGCGCGGCCGGCTGATGCAGGCCCTCCCGGAGGGCGGCGCGATGGTCGCCGTGCAGGCCACCGAGGACGAGGTGCGCCCGCTGGTGGCCGAGCGCGCGGCGCTGATCGACCTGGCCGCGGTCAACGGGCCGTCGTCCGTGGTGGTCGCCGGTGCGGAAGAGGCGGTGCAGGAGGTCGCCGAGCACTTCGCGGCGCAGGGGCGCAAGACCAAGCAGCTGACGGTCTCCCACGCCTTCCACTCGCCGCTGATCGACGCCATGCTGCCGGAGTTCCGCCAGGTGGTCTCCCAACTGTCGTTCCACTCCCCCGAGATCCCGGTGGTCTCCACCCTGACCGGCCGGGAGATCACCCCGGAGGAGATCCGGACGCCGGAGTACTGGGTGCGGCACGCCCGCGGGACCGTGCGGTTCGCCGACGCGATCCGCGTCATGGAGGCCGAGGGCGTCCGCACGTTCCTGGAGCTGGGCCCCGACGGAGTGCTGTCGGCGATGGGGCGGGAGAGCCTCACCTCGGCGGACGTCGAGCTGACCCCGGCGCTGCGGGCGGACCGGGGCGAGGAGCTGGCGGCGACCACCGCACTGGCCCGGCTGCACACCCGCGGCGTACCGGTGGACTGGCGGGCGTTCTACGCCGGGTCCGGCGCGCGGGCCGCCGAGCTGCCCGTCTACCCCTTCCAGCGCACCCGCTACTGGCTGCCCGCCCCCGCCTCCTCGGCGGCCGTGGGCTCCGCCGGCCTGTCCACCGCCGACCACCCGCTGCTCGGCGCGGTGGTGTCGCTCGCCGACGACGACGAACTGCTCTTCACCGGACGGCTGTCGCTCGGCGCGCACGGCTGGATCGCCGACCACGCGGTGTTCGGCCAGGCGCTGCTGCCCGGCACCGGCTTCCTAGAACTGGCCCTGCACGCGGGCGAACGGGTCGGTCTCGACCTCGTCGAGGAGCTGACCTTCCACACGCCGCTGGTGGTCCCCGAGGGCGACGCGGTCACGCTGCAGGTGCGGGTGGGCGGCGCCGACGAGTCCGGCCGGCGGTCGCTGAGCCTGCACTCCCGGCCGGACGGGGCGGCGGACGACGAGCCGTGGACCCTGCACGCCACCGGCCTGCTCGCACGGGCCACGGCGCCCGCCGACGAGGAACGCCTGGCCGTGTGGCCGCCGCGCGGCGCCGAGCCGGTGGACGTCGCCGGGCTCTATCCGCTGATGGCCGGGACCGGCCTGGACTACGGACCGGTGTTCCAGGGGCTGCGGGCCGCCTGGCGGCGCGGTGACGAACTCTTCGTGGAGACCGTCCTGCCGGACGGCTCCGGCGCCGAGGAGTTCGGTGTGCATCCCGCGCTGCTGGACTCGGCGCTGCACGGGGTCGCGCTGAACGTCGTGCTGCCCGAGTGGGACCAGGCCCGGCTGCCCTTCTCCTGGCGCGGGGTGACCCGGTACGCCACCGGCGCGCCCCGGTTGCGGGTGCGCCTGGCGCCGGTCGGTACGGACGCGGTGTCCGTGGTGGCCGCCGACGACACCGGCCGTCCGGTGCTGTCGGCCGACGCGCTGGTGCTGCGCCCGGCCGCACGCGAGCGGATCGAGGCGGCCGGCAGCGCCACCCGCGACCGGCTCTTCCAGGTGACGTGGGAGACCCTCGCCCCCACCGCGGCCCGGGGTGCGGCCCCGGACTGGGCGGTGGTGGGCACCGGCACCGCCGATCTGGCGCCCTACCTCGCCGACCGGTCGGTCGACGCCCACCCGGACCTGGCCTCGCTGGCCCGGACGCTGGACGCGGGCGGGCCGGCCCCCGACACGGTGCTGGTGTCCTGCCGCACCGACGCGGGCCCGGCGGCCGATCGCGCCGACGCGGTGCGGGCCGCCGCCCACCGGGCGCTCGACCTGGTGCACGCCTGGCTGGCCGAGGAGCGCTTCGCCGGCAGCCAGCTGGTGGTGGTGACCCACCGCGCCGTCGCCGTGGGCACCGAGGACGTCACCGACCTCGCGCACAGCGCCGTATGGGGCCTGGTGCGCACGGCCCAGTCGGAGAACCCGGGCCGTATCGCGCTGCTCGACCTCGACGGCCATGCGGACTCCCGCGGCCGGCTGGCCGACGCCGTCGCCGCGCAGGAACCGCAACTGGCGGTACGAGCAGGCGAGTTGAGGGCGCCCCGGATGGCGCGGCTGCGCCCCGAGCGGGCGCTGTCCGCCCCGGCGACGCCGACCTGGCGGCTGGGCGTCGACGGCGGCGGGACGCTGGAGAGCCTCACCCTGCTCGACCACCCCGAGGCCGATGCGCCACTGGCCGACGGCGAGATACGGGTGGGGGTGCGGGCGGCCGGGCTGAACTTCCGCGATGCGCTGAACGCCCTGGGCATGTACCCCGGGGAGGCCGGACCGCTCGGCGTCGAGGGCGCCGGCGTCGTGCTCGAAGTGGGCCCCGGCGTCGACTCGGTGGCGCCCGGCGACCGGGTCCTGGGCATGATCTTCGGCGGGATCGGCCCGGTCGCCGTGACCGACCACCGGATGGTCGCCAAGATCCCCGACGGCTGGTCGTTCGCGCAGGCGGCGGCGGTCCCCGCGGTGTTCCTGACCGCCTACTACGCGCTCGTCGACCTCGCGGACCTGCGGCCCGGCGAGTCGGTGCTGGTGCACGCCGGAACCGGCGGCGTCGGCATGGCCGCCGTACAGCTGGCCCGGCACCTGGGAGCCGAGGTGTACGCGACCGCCAGCCCGGCGAAGTGGGACACCCTGAGGTCGATGGGGCTGGACGACGCTCATATCGCCTCCTCCCGGACCCTGGAGTTCGAGGAGAAGTTCCGGCGGACCGGCGGGGGCCGGGGCGTGGACGTCGTACTGAACTCCCTGGCCGGGGAGTTCGTCGACGCCTCGCTGCGGCTGCAGGGAGCGGGCGGCCGGTTCCTGGAGATGGGCAAGACCGACGTCCGGGAGCCGCGGACCGTCGCCGACGAGCACGACGGCGTCTCCTACCAGGCGTTCGACCTCGTCGACGCCGGACCGGAGCGCACCGCGGCGATGCTGGACGCGCTGCTCGGCCTGTTCGCGGACGACGCGCTGCGGCTGCCGCCGGTGACCCCGTGGGACGTCAGGCACGCGGCCGAGGCGTTCCGGTTCATCAGCCAGGCACGCCACATCGGCAAGGTGGTGCTCACCGTGCCGTCCGCGCTCGATCCGGCGGGCACGGTCCTGATCACCGGCGGCACCGGCGCGCTCGGCGGGGCCCTCGCCCGCCGGCTGGTGGACCGGCACGGGGTACGGCATCTGACGCTGGTCAGCCGCCGGGGCCCCGACGCCCCCGGAGCGGACGCCCTGGTGGCCGAACTCACCGAGCGGGGCGCCGAGGTGACGCTCGCGGCCTGCGACGTCGCCGACCGCGCCGCGCTGCGGCACCTGCTCGCCTCGGTGCCGGACGCGCACCCGCTGACCGCCGTGGTGCACACGGCCGGAGTGCTGGACGACGGGGTGCTGGCGTCGCTCACCCCCGAGCGGCTGGACACCGTGCTGCGTCCCAAGGCGGACGCGGCACTGCTCCTGGACGAGCTGACCCGGGACGCCGACCTCGCCGCGTTCGTGCTGTTCTCCTCGACCGCCGGTGTGCTCGGCGGGCCGGGGCAGGCGAACTACGCCGCGGCCAACGTCCTGCTGGACTCGCTGGCCTGCCACCGCAAGGCCGCGGGGCTGCCCGCGGTGTCGCTGGCCTGGGGCCCGTGGGAGGACTCCGGCAGCATGCTCGGCGGGCTGGGCGAGGTGGACCTGGTCCGGCTCGGCCGCACCGGCCTGGTGCCGCTGACCGGCGAGGAGGGCCTGGACCTCTTCGACGCCGCCGTCGCCACCGGCGAGGCCGCCGTCATCCCGGCCAGGGTCGACGCCGCGCTGCTGCGCCAGGCACCGGCGGACGAAATGCCGCATATGCTGCGCGGGCTCACCAGGAAGCCCAGGCGCCGGGCCGGCGGCGGGGCGCACCGGCCCGCCGCGGCCGCGGCGCTGCAGGGCCAACTGGCCGCCGCCTCCGAGGCCGAGGGCGAGCAGCTGCTGCTCGACCTGGTGCGGCTGCACGCCGCGACGGTGCTCGGTCACGCCGACGGCGCGACGGTCGCGGCCGACCTCGCCTTCAAGGAGCTGGGCTTCGACTCGCTGACCGCGGTCGAACTGCGCAACCGCCTGGGCGGCGCGGTCGGCACCCAGCTCTCCTCCACCCTGATCTTCGATCACCCGACGCCGGCCCTGCTGGCCCGCCATCTGCGGACCGAGCTGCTGGGCGCCGAGGCCGACCGGTCGGCCACCGCCGCGCAGGCGGCGCCCCTGGACGACGACCCGATCGCGATCGTCTCGATGAGCTGCCGCTACCCCGGCGGCATCGCGACGCCGGAGGACCTGTGGCGGCTGGTCACCGACGAGTCGGACACCGTCTCGCCGTTCCCGTCCGACCGCGGCTGGGACGTGGAGAGCCTCTACGACCCGGACGGGAACCGGCCGGGCACGACGTATGTGCGGGTGGGCGGATTCCTCGACGACGCCGCGCGGTTCGACGCCGGGCTGTTCGGGATCAGCCCGCGCGAGGCGCTGGCGATGGACCCGCAGCAGCGGCTGCTGCTGCAGACCTCCTGGGAGGCGCTGGAGCGGGCCGGGATCGACCCGCTGTCGCTCAAGGGCGACCAGGTCGGGGTGTTCGTCGGGGCCGCGGCCCAGGGCTACCCCTCGGACCCGCGCCAGGCACCCGAGGACCTGGGCGGCTACCTGCTGACCGGCAGCACCTCCAGCGTGATGTCCGGCCGGATCGCCTACGCCTTCGGCGTGGAGGGGCCCGCGGTGACCATCGACACCGCCTGCTCCTCGTCGCTGGTGGCGCTGCACATGGCCGTACAGGCCCTGCAGCGTGGCGAGTGCTCGCTGGCGGTGGCCGGCGCGGCCGCCGTCATGGCGTCGCCCGACATCTTCCTGGAGTTCAGCCGCCAGCGCGGGTTGTCCCCGGACGGCCGCTGCAAGGCCTTCGCGGCGGCCGCGGACGGCACCGGCTGGGGCGAGGGCGTCGGCACGCTGCTGCTGGAGCGGCTGTCGGACGCGCGCCGCAACGGCCACCCGGTGCTGGCGCTGGTGCGCGGCTCGGCGATCAACTCCGACGGTGCCAGCAACGGCCTGACCGCGCCGAACGGCCCCTCCCAGCAGCGGGTGATCCGACAGGCGCTGGCCAACGCCCGTCTGTCGGCCGGCGACGTCGACGCGGTGGAGGCGCACGGCACCGGCACCCGGCTCGGCGACCCGATCGAGGCCCAGGCCCTGTCGGCGACGTACGGGCGCGAGCGCGCCGAAGACCGTCCGCTGTGGCTGGGCTCGGTGAAGTCCAACATCGGGCACACCCAGGCCGCCGCGGGACTGGCCGGTGTGATCAAGATGGTGGCGGCGATGCGGCACGGCGTGCTCCCCAAGACCCTGCACGTCGACCGGCCCACGCCGGAGATCGACTGGTCCGGGAGCGGGCTGGCGCTGCTGACCGAGGCCACGCCGTGGCCCGAGAGCGGGCGGCCGCGCCGGGCCGCGGTCTCCTCCTTCGGCATCAGCGGCACCAACGCCCATGTGATCATCGAGCAGTCCCCGGCCGTGGCCGGCGAGCCGGCGGCGAGCGCCCCGGAACCGGCCGCCGCCGCCCCGCTCACGGCCCTGCCGTGGGCGCTGTCCGGCAAGACCGAGGAGGCGCTGCGCGCCCAGGCCCGCCGGCTGCTGACCCACCTCGCCGGCACGGCCGACCCCGACCTGGCGGCCGTCGGCCACTCCCTGGCCACCACCCGCGCCACGCTCGACCACCGCGCCGTGGTGGTCGGGGACGGGCCGCAGGCCATGCTGGCGGGCCTGGCCGCGCTGGCCGACGGCCGGGAGGCGGAGGCGGTCGTCCAGGGCGCGGCCCGTAACCGGGGCAGGACGGTGTTCGTCTTCTCCGGCCAGGGATCGCAGTGGCCGGGGATGGCCGCCGACCTGCTCGACGCCTCCGAGGTGTTCGCCGAGCGGATCCGGGAGTGCGAGGCCGCCCTCGCGCCCTTCGTGGACTGGTCGTTGACGGATCTGCTGCGCGGCGCCGACGACGCGCCGTCGCTGGACCGGGTGGACGTCGTCCAGCCCGCGCTGTTCTCGGTGATGGTGTCGCTGGCCCGGCTGTGGCAGTCCCTCGGCGTGCGGCCGCACGCGGTGATGGGCCACAGCCAGGGCGAGATCGCCGCCGCCTGCGTGGCCGGCGCGCTGTCCCTTCAGGACGCGGCCCGTGCGGTGGCCCTGCGCAGCAAGGCGCTGGCCGCGATGTCGGGCCAGGGCGGCATGGTGTCCGTCGCGCTGGGCGAGGAGGCGGTGTCCCGCCTGGTGGCGCGGTGGGACGGCCGGCTCTCCGTCGCCTCCGTCAACGGCGCGTCGTCCACGGTCGTCTCCGGCGACCTGGACGCGCTGGAGGAGCTGCTGGCGCGCTGCAAGGAGGACGGGGTCCGGACCAGGACCCTCCCGGTGGACTACGCCTCGCACTCGCCGCAGGTCGAGCAGGTCCGCGAGCGGCTGCTGGCGGAGCTGGCCCCGCTCTCCCCCAGGCCGTCGGAGATCCCCTTCTACTCGACGGTCACCGCGACGGAGCTGGACACCACGGCGCTGGACGCGGAGTACTGGTTCCGCAATCTGCGGGAGACCGTCCACCTGGAGCGGGTGACCCGCCTGCTGCTGGAACAGGGCTACGACGTCTTCGTCGAGGCCAGTCCGCACCCCGTACTGACCATGGCGATCCAGGAGACGATGGACGCCGCGAACGTGGCCCACGGGATCACGGTGGGCTCGCTGCGCCGCGGAGAGGGCGGCCCGGCGCGCTTCCTGGCCTCGGCCGCGCAGCTGCACACCTGCGGCGTGACGGTGGACTGGGCCGCGGCCTTCGCCGGCCGCCCCGCCGGCCGGGCCGAACTGCCGACCTACCCCTTCGGGGGTGAGCGGTACTGGCTGGAGCGGGTCGCCGGGTCGGGCGAGGTGACCTCGGCCGGCCTGGGCAGCACCCGCCATCCGCTGCTCGGCGCCCTGGTCGCGCTGCCCGGCTCGGCCGGCACGGTGCTGGCCGGACGACTGTCGGTCAAGACCCAGCCGTGGCTGGCCGACCACGCGGTGCTGGACACGGTGCTCTTCCCCGGCACGGGGCTGGTCGAACTGGTGCTGCGCGCCTGCCAGGAGAGCGGCTGCGACACGATCGAGGAGCTCACCCTCCTCGCACCGCTGGTCGTCGACGCGGACGGCGCCGTCCAGCTGCGGGTGATGGCCGGCGAAGCGGACGACACCGGGCGCTGCTCGGTGGAGGTGCACTCCCGGCCCGAGGACGCGCCCGCGGACGCGCCGTGGCAGAAGCACGCCGTCGGTGTGCTCACCACCCGCAGCCCCGCGCCGCCGGCCCCCTCGCCCCAGTGGCCGCCGCCGGACGCCGAGCCGGTGGCGCTGGACGACGGGTACGCGGTGCTGGCGGCGGCCGGACTCGACTACGGCCCGGCCTTCCAGGGGCTGCGCGGGGTCTGGCGGCAGGGACCGGACGTCTTCGCCGAGGTCGACCTCCCCGACGAGGCGCAGGCCCGGCAGTACGGCGTCCACCCGGCGCTCTTCGACGCCGCGCTGCACGCGATCGTGCTGGGCGGGCTGGTGGCCGACGCCACCGAGCCGCGGCTGCCGTACGCCTGGAACGATGTGCAGCTGCACACCGCGGGGGCGTCGACGCTGCGGGTACGGCTCTCGCCGGCGGGGACCGACGCGGTGGCGCTGACCGCGGTCGACGCGTCCGGTGAGCCGGTGCTCTCGGTCGGCTCGCTGATGGTGCGGCCGCTGCCGCCGGGTTCCCTCGGCAACGCCCGTCGGGTGGCGCACCGTTCGCTCTTCCGGATCACCGGTGAGCGGCTCGACGCCCCCGCCCCGGTCACCGGCACCTGGGCGGTGCTGGGGCCGGACGACCTCCAGCTGGGGGCCGTCATGGCGGCGGCCGGGGCGCGGCTCGACGGGTACGAGGACCTGGAGGCGCTGGGCGCCGCGGTCGGCTCCGGAGCGCCGGTGCCCGACGTGGTCGTGGTGCCCTGCCTGTGCGACCCGCAGGAGGACCCGGATCCGGCCCGGGCCGCTCGCGAGGCGACCCACCGGGCGCTGGCGCAGGCGCAGACCTGGGTCGCCGACGAGCGGTTCGCCGGCTCGCGGCTGGTCTTCGTCACCCGTCACGCGATGGACGTCGACGACGAGGCCGCGGAACACGACCTGCGGCATGTGCCGTTGTGGGGCCTGGTGCGGTCGGCGCAGTCGGAGCACCCCGGCCGGTTCGTCCTGCTGGACACCGACGAGGACACCGCCTCCCGCGGCGCCCTGCCGGCGGCCCTGGCGTCCGGGGAGCCCCAACTGGTGCTCCGCGGCGGCGTGGTGCGCGCGGTGCGGCTCGCCCGGGTCCCGGCGGCCGACGGGGAGCCGGCCGGGCGGCCGGCGCTCGCGGCGGACGGCACGGTGCTGATCACCGGGGGCACCAGCGGACTGGGCGCGTTGCTCGCCCGTCATCTGGTGGCGCGGCACGGCGTCACCAGGCTGCTGCTCACCAGCCGCAGCGGCCCGGCCGCGGCCGGTGCGGCCGAGCTGGAGGCGGCGCTGACCCGGGAGGGAGCCCAGGTCACGGTGGCGGCCTGCGACGTCGCCGACCGGGACGCCCTGGCGGCGGTGCTCGACACCATCCCGGCGGCGCATCCGCTGACCGCGGTGGTGCACGCCGCCGGTGTGCTGGACGACGGGGTGCTCACCGCCCAGACGCCGGAGCGGCTCGACCGGGTGCTGCGGCCCAAGGTGGACGGCGCGCTGAACCTGCACGAACTCACCCGGGACGCACCGCTGTCGGCCTTCGTGCTGTTCTCCTCGGCCGCCGGGGTGCTGGGCACCGCGGGACAGAGCGGCTACGCGGCGGCGAACGCCTTCCTGGACGCGCTCGCCCGCAGCCGGCGGGCCGCCGGTCTGGCGGGCAGCTCCCTGGCGTGGGGCATGTGGGAGCAGCGCAGCGGTCTGACCGGCGAGTTGTCCGAGGCGGATCTGCGGCGCATGGCGCGCTCCGGGGTCGGGCAACTGCCCACCGAGGAGGGCCTGGCGCTGTTCGACGCGGCGCTGGAGGCGCCGCACGCCGTCCTGGTGCCGATGAAGCTGGACCCCGCGCCGATGCTGGCCGCGGGCGAACCCGGACTGGTGCCGGCGGTGCTGCGCACGGTGGTCCGGGCCGGGCGGCGCCGCGGCGGCGACGGGACACCGGGCGCAGCGGGCGGGTCGTTCGCGGCCCGGGTGGCCGAACTCCCCGCCGACGAGCGGGAGCAGGCGCTGCTTCGCCTGGTGCGGGAGCAGGCGGCGACGGTGCTGGGGCTGGCCTCGCCCGACGCCGTGCCGGAGACCCGGGGCTTTTTGCAGCTGGGCTTCGACTCGCTGACCGCGGTCGAGCTGCGCAGCCGGCTGGGCGCGGCCACCGGCCTGCGGCTGCCGGCGACGCTCGTCTTCGACCAGGCCACACCGGCCAACGCGGCCCGCTATCTGCGCGACCGGCTCTTCCCCGAGAGCCGGGAGCCGACCGAGTCCGAGGCGGAGGAGAAGAGGTTCCGCGAGGCGCTGGCCTCGATTCCGCTGGCCCGCTTCCGGCAGGCCGGGCTGCTGGCGGACGTGCTCCGGCTCGCCGGCGGCGAGGCGGCCGCGGAGCCGTCACCGGCGGGCGAGGCGGCCGGGATCGACGACATGGACGTCGAGGATCTCGTGCGCACGGCCTTCGGCGGGGACAAGTCCTGATCTTGGAAGCGAATGGCGGGAGGGGTCATGGCCACATCGTCTGAAGCGGTGGTCGAAGCACTACGGGCTTCGCTGAAGGAGAACGAGCGGCTCAGGAACGCGGCGCAGGCCGCGGTCGAGCCGATCGCGATCGTCGGGATGGGCTGCCGGTACCCGGCCGGTGTGCGCTCCCCCGAGGAGCTGTGGGAGCTGGTCGCGGACGGCCGGGACGCCGTCGCGGGGTTCCCCACCGACCGGGGCTGGGATCTGACGTCGCTGTTCTCCGACGACCCCGACCGGCCCGGTACCTCGTACACGCGGGAGGGCGGATTCCTCTACGACGCGGCGGAGTTCGACGCCGGGTTCTTCGGCGTCTCGCCGCGCGAGGCGCTCGCCATGGACCCGCAGCAGCGGCTGCTGCTGGAGACCTCCTGGGAGGCGGTCGAGCGGGCCGGCATCGACCCGCTGGCGCTGCGGGGCAGCCGGACCGGTGTCTTCGCCGGGGTGATGTACCACGACTACGGCGCCCGGCCCGGCGTGGCGACCGAGGAGGTGGAGGGCTACCTCGGCACGGGGAGCGCCGGCAGCGTCGCCTCCGGCCGGATCTCCTACACCCTGGGCCTTGAGGGCCCGGCCGTGACCGTGGACACCGCGTGCTCGTCGTCGCTGGTGGCACTGCACCTGGCGGCCTCGGCGCTGCGCCGGGGCGAGTGCTCGCTGGCCCTGGCCGGCGGGGTGACGGTGATGTCGACCCCGTCGACGTTCGTGGAGTTCAGCCGGCAGCGGGGGCTGGCCCCCGACGGCCGCTGCAAGTCGTTCGCCGACGCCGCGGACGGGGCCGCCTGGAGCGAGGGCGCCGGGGTGCTGCTGCTGGAGCGGCTGTCCGACGCCCGCCGCAACGGCCGCCGCATCCTGGCGGTGGTGCGCGGCACCGCGGTGAACCAGGACGGTGCGAGCAGCGGGCTGACCGCGCCGAACGGGCCGTCGCAGGAGCGGGTGATCCGGCAGGCGCTGGACGACGCGGGCCTGTCGACCGCGGACATCGACGCGATCGAGGGGCACGGCACCGGCACGCCGCTCGGCGACCCGATGGAGGCCCAGGCGATCCTGGCGACGTTCGGCGGCGCGCGCGAACGCCCGCTGTGGCTCGGCTCGGTGAAGTCCAACATCGGGCACGCCCAGGCGGCCGCGGGCGTTGCCGGCGTCATCAAGATGGTGCTGGCGCTGCGGCACGGCGTGCTCCCCAAGACCCTGCACGTCGACCGGCCCTCGACCCATGTGGACTGGTCGGCCGGCGCGGTCGAGCTGCTGACGGAGAGCCGGCAGTGGCCGGACCCGGGACGGCCGCGGCGCGCCGGGGTGTCGTCCTTCGGCATCAGCGGCACCAACGCCCATGTAATCGTCGAGGCGGCCCCCGCGGCCGACCGGGACGAGGAGGCCGCGCGCCCGCCCGAGGCGGCGGAACTCGCGCTGCCGTGGGTGGTGTCGGGCCGGGACGAGGACGCGCTGCGGGCCCAGGCCGAGCGGCTGCGCCGGCATCTCGACGGCGACCGGTCCGCGCACCTCGCCGATGTGGCGTACTCCCTGGCCACGACGCGCACGGCGTTCGACCACCGGGCGGTCGTGGTGGCGGCGGACCGCGCCGAGCTGGCGGCCGGCCTCGGCCGGCTCGCCGGCGGCGAGCGGCCCGGCGCCGGTGCGCGCGGTGAGGTGTCCGACGGCAAACTGGCCCTGCTGTTCACCGGCCAGGGCGCGCAGCGGGTGGGCATGGGGCGTGAGTGGTACGCCCGGTACCCGGTGTTCGCGGAGGCGTTCGACGCGGTCTGCGCCGAGCTGGACCGGCATCTCGACCGGCCGCTGCGCGAGGTGGTCTTCGGCCGGCCGGGAACCGACGGACTGCTGGACGAGACCGGCTGGACCCAGCCCGCGCTGTTCGCGGTGGAGGTCGCGCTCCACCGGCTGGTGGAGTCCTGGGGGGTGCGGGCGGACTTCGTCGCCGGCCACTCCATCGGCGAGCTGGCCGCGGCGCATGTCGCCGGGGTGCTGTCGCTCGCGGACGCGGCCACCCTGGCCGCCGCCCGGGGCCGCCTGATGCAGGCGCTCCCGACGGGCGGGGCGATGACCGCGGTGCAGGCGACCGAGGACGAGGTCGCGCCGCTGCTGGCGGAGCGGGCCGGCCGGGCCGCTCTCGCGGCGGTCAACGGCCCCTCCTCCGTGGTGGTCGCCGGTGACGAGGACGCCGTCGCCGAGGTGGCCGCGCACTTCGCCGACCAGGGGCGCAACACCAAGCGGCTGCGGGTCAGCCATGCGTTCCACTCGCACCGCATGGACGCCATGGTGGCCGAGTTCGCCGCCGTGGTGCGGGGGGTGTCCCTGCACGCCCCGCGGATTCCCCTCGTCTCCGCGCTGACCGGCGCCGTGGTGCGGGCCGACGAGGTGTGCACGCCGGAGTACTGGGCGCGGCACGCCCGCGAGACGGTCAGGTTCCTCGACGCGGTGCGGACGCTGGAGGCCGAGGGCGCCACCACGTTCCTGGAACTCGGCCCGGACGCGGTGCTCGCGGCGATGGGCCAGGAGTGCGCCGCCACCGATGACGCCGTCTTCGCCGCGGCGGCGCACCGCGACGAGCCCGAGCAGCGCGCCCTGCTGGCGGCGCTGGGCCAACTGCATGTGCGCGGCGTCGCGGTGGACTGGTCCCAGGTGTTCGCCGGTACCGGCGCCCGGCCGGTGGCCCTGCCGACGTACGCCTTCCAGCGCGAGCGGTTCTGGCTGGCGGCGGACGCGGCGGACCAGGACCTCGCCCGGGTGGACGAGAACCGCTACCGCGTCGACTGGGCGCCGCTGCCCGACACCGGGCCGGCCCGGCTGTCCGGCCGGTGGCTGCTGGTCTCCTCCGAGGGCGGCGACGGCCCGGCGGCCGAGGTGCTGGCGGCGTGCGAGCGCGCCGGGGCGGACGAGGTGCGCCGCCTCGCCCTCGACGCGGCCGGGACCGACCGGGCGACGCTCGCCCGCCGACTGCAGGAGGCCGCCGGTGAGGGGCCGTTGACGGGTGTGGTGTCCGTACTGGCCGCGGACGAGCGGCCGTTGCCGGATCTGCCCGCGCTGTCCAGGGGACTGGCGGCGACGGCGGTGCTGGCGCAGGCGCTGGGCGACGCCGGGATCGAGGCCCCGCTGTGGTGCCTCACCCAGGGCGCAGTGGCCACCGACGACACCCCGGTACGGCATCCGGCGCAGGCGGCCGTATGGGGGCTGGGCAGGGTGGCGGCGCTCGAATGGCCCGAGCGCCGCGGCGGTCTGATCGATCTGCCCGAGCAGCTCGACGAGCCCGCGCGCTCCCGCCTCGTCGGGGTCCTCGCCGATCCGGGCGAGGAGGGCCAACTGGCCGTCCGGGCCGACGGGGTGCACGGCTGCCGGCTGGTGCGCTCGCCGCTGGCGCAGGCGCCGGTGCGGCGCGCCTGGCAGCCCACCGGCAGCGCGCTGGTGACCGGCGGAACGGGCGCGCTCGGCGCGCAGGTGGCCCGCTGGCTGGCCGCCCAGGGCGCGGAGCACCTGGTGCTGCTCAGCCGCCGGGGCCCCGACGCCCCCGGTGCGGCCGAGCTGGCCGCCGAGCTGAAGGCGCTGGGCAGCGAGGTGACGGTGGCCGCCTGCGACCTCGGCGACCGGGACGCGCTGCGGCGGGTGGTCGAGTCGCTGCCCGAGGAGTATCCGGTCGGCACCGTCGTGCACACCGCGGGCGCGGTCCAGGCCGAGAAGCCGCTGGCCGAGTGCGGCCTCGCGGAGATCGCCGAGGTGCTGTCCGGCAAGGTCGAGGGCGCCAGGAACCTGGACGCCGTCTTCGACGGGTCCCCCGGCCGGTCCCCCGACGCGTTCGTGCTCTTCTCCTCCGGCGCCGGGCTGTGGGGCAACGTCGGGCAGGCGGCGTACGCGGCGGGCAACGCCTTCCTGGACGGGCTGGCCAGCGCCCGCCGGGCCGGGGGCCGGGCCGCGACCTCGGTGGCGTGGGGCGCGTGGGACGGCGGCGGGATGGCCGCCGCCGACGGCGCGGGCGAGCGCTTGCGCGAGCGCGGCGTACCGCTGATGGCCCCGGAGACGGCGCTGGCGGGCCTGCGGGCGGCGCTCGACCGCGACGAGACCCACACGGCCTTCGCCGACATCGACTGGGACCGGTTCGCCCCCGCGTACAGCATGTCCCGCTCCCGCGCGCTGCTCGGCGACCTGCCCGAGGCGCGGCGCGCCGTGCAGGGCGGCGCGGGGTCCGGCCGGGCCGACGCCCTGCGGGAGCGGCTCGCGGCGCTGGGCGCGGACGACCAGGACCGGCTGCTGCTGGACCTGGTGCGCACGCACGCCGCCGACGCCCTGGGACACCGCACGGCCGATCAGGTCCGGGCCACGCTGGCGTTCCGGGACCTCGGGTTCGACTCGATGGCGTCGCTGACGCTGCGCAACCGGCTGGGCGAGGCCACCGGTCTGGCCCTGCCGACCACGGTGGTCTTCGACCACGCCACACCGGCCGCACTGGCGACGCATCTGCGCGAGCAACTGCGGCCCGGCGGCGGGCAGCTCACCGCGGTGCTCGCCGAAGTGGACCGGTGGGAGGCGGCCGTCGAGGCGCTGGCGCCCGACGACGACGCGCGCGGCCGGGTCGTCGCCCGGCTGCGGTCGCTGCTGTGGAAGTGGGACCGGCCCGACGGCGCCGCCGACGACGACGCGGCCGGTGACGACGCGCTGGCGCTGGCCACCGACGAGGAGATATTCGACATCGTCAACAAGGAGCTTGGAATCTCGTGACGACCTCAGAGGACAAACTTCGCCAGTATCTGAAGCTGGTCACCACCGAGCTCAAGCAGACCCGCGCCCGTCTGGACCACGCCGAGCAGCGGGAGCACGAGCCCGTCGCGATCGTCGCCATGGGGTGCCGCTTCCCCGGGGACGTCGCGTCCCCGGAGGAGCTGTGGCGGCTGGTCGCCGACGGCGCCGACACCGTCTCGGGGCTTCCGGAGGACCGGAACTGGGATGTTGACGACCTGTACGACCCGGAGCCGGGCCGGCCGGGCAAGAGCTATGTCCGCACCGGCGCCTTCCTCGGCGACGCGGCGGGGTTCGACGCCGAGTTCTTCGGGATCAACCCGCGTGAGGCGCTGTCGATGGACCCCCAGCAGCGGCTGTGGCTGGAGGTCGTCTGGGAGGCGCTGGAGCGGGCCGGTATCGACCCGGTGTCCCTGCGGGGCAGCCGCTCGGGGGTCTTCGTCGGGCTGACGCACCAGGGGTACGCCTTCCCGTCGCGGATCGGCACCAGCGACGAGGTGGCCGGGTACCGGCTGACCGGCAGCACCGCGGCCGTGGCGGCCGGGCGGACGTCCTATGTCCTGGGGCTGACCGGTCCCGCGGTGACCATCGACACCGCGTGCTCGTCCTCGCTGGTGGCGCTGCACCAGGCGTGCCACGCGCTGCGTTCCGGGGAGTGCTCGCTGGCGCTGGCCGGCGGGGTGACCGTGATGGCCACGCCGAACGCGTTCGTGGAGTTCAGCCGGCAGCGCGGGCTGGCCTCCGACGGCCGGTGCAAGTCCTTCGCCGCGGCGGCCGACGGCACCGGCTGGGGCGAGGGCGCCGGCGCGCTGGTGCTGGAGCGGCTCTCCGACGCGCGGCGCAACGGCCACCCGGTGCTGGCCGTCATCCGCGGCTCCGCGGTCAACCACGGTGGCGCCGGCAACGGTCTGACCGCCCCCAACGGCCCTTCCCAGCAGCGGCTGATCGAGGACGCGCTGGCCGACGCCCGGCTGTCGCCCGCCGAGGTCGACGCGGTCGAGGCACACGGCACCGGGACCACCCTGGGCGATCCGATCGAGGCGCGGGCGCTGCTGGCGACCTACGGCCAGGGCCGGGCGGCGGACCGTCCGCTGTGGCTGGGGTCGGTGAAGTCCAACATCGCGCACACCCAGGCGGCCTCCGGTGTGGCCGGAGTGATCAAGATGGTGATGGCGATGCGGCACGGCGTGCTGCCGCGGACGCTGCACGTGGACGAGCCCACACCGCATGTCGACTGGTCGGCGGGCGCGGTGCGGCTGCTGACCGAGGAGCGGACGTGGCCGGCGGAGGACCACCCGCGCCGGGCGGCCGTCTCGTCCTTCGGGGTCAGCGGCACCAACGCCCATGTCGTCCTGGAGCAGGCCGCCCCCGAGGACGTCGCCGCCGAGGCCGCCGTGCCGGACGCCGCCCCCGCAGCGGCCGGGCCCTCGGCGGTGCCGTGGGTGGTGTCCGGCGTGAGCCGCCCGGCGCTGCGGGCGCAGGCCGCGCGGCTGGGCGCCTACGCCGAAGCCCGTCCGGAGGTGGCCGCGGCGGACATCGGCCACGCCCTGGCGACGACCCGGTCGGTCTTCGCTCACCGCGCGGTCGTGGTCGCCGCCGACCGGAGCGAACTGGTCAAGGGCCTGGTGGCGCTCTCGCGCGGCGAGGAGTCGCCGGCGGTCGTCGCGGGCCCGGCGGGCGACGCCGGGGAGGGTGCCGGGGCGCCCGCCGGGCGGGGGAAGACGGTGTTCGTCTTCCCCGGCCAGGGTTCGCAGTTCGCCGGGATGGCCGCCGGGCTTCTGGAGACCTCACCGGTCTTCCGGGAGGCCGTCGAGGAGTGCGCCGCCGCGCTGGCGCCCCATGTGGACTGGTCGCTGCTGCGGGTGCTGCGCGGCGAGGCGGACGAGGACTGGCTGGAGCGGGTCGACATCGTGCAGCCGGCGCTGTTCGCGGTGATGGTGTCGCTGGCGGCGCTGTGGCGCTCGGTGGGCGTGGAACCGGACGCGGTGGTGGGCCATTCGCAGGGCGAGATCGCCGCCGCATGCGTGGCGGGCGTGCTGTCGCTGAAGGACGCGGCCCGGGTGGTGGCCGTCCGCAGCAAGGCGCTGCGGGCGCTGGCCGGCCGCGGCGGCATGGTCACCGTCGCACTGGGCGAGACCGAAGCCGCCGCGCTGCTCGCGCCCTGGGCCGAGCGGCTGTCGGTGGCGGCGGTCAACAGCCCCTCGTCGGTGGTGGTGTCCGGCGACGGCGAGGCGCTGGACGAGCTGATGGCCCGGTGCGAGGAGGACGGCGTGCGGGCGCGCCGCATCCCGGTGGACTACGCCTCGCACTCCCCGCAGGTCGAGGCGGTCCGCGACGACCTGCACCGGGCGCTGGCCGGGATCACCCCCGACACCCCGCGGGTGGCGTTCTGCTCGACGGTCACCGGCACCTTCCTGCAGGCCGACGACCTGCGGGCCGAGTACTGGTACCGCAACCTGCGGCAGCCGGTGCGGCTGGCGGAGGTCACCCGGGAGCTGGCGACGAGCGGCTACGACACCTTCCTGGAGATCAGCCCGCATCCGGTGCTGACCGTGCCGATGCAGGAGACGATGGAGCACGCCGAGGTGACCGGCGCGCTGGTGACCGGATCGCTGCGCCGGGACGACGGGGGGCTGGACGGCTTCCTGCGCGCGGCCGGCGGGCTGTACGCGCACGGCGTCGACGTCGACTGGGCACCGGTGTTCGCGGGCCGCGAGGCGGCGCGGGTGGACCTGCCGACGTACGCCTTCCAGCGGCAACAGTACTGGCTGGACGACCGGGACAGCGGCGCGGACGTCGCGGCGACGGGCCTCGCGGCGGGCGACCACCCGCTGGTCGGGGCGGTCGTCGCCACCGCGACCGGGGACGGGCTGGTGCTCAGCGGGCGGATCTCGGCCCGGTCCCATCCGTGGCTCGCCGATCACGCGGTGCACGGCACGGTGCTGCTGCCCGGCACGGCGTTCCTCGAACTGGCCCTGCACGCAGGGCAGTTGCTCGGCGCCGGACAGGTGCAGGAGCTGACGATCCAGGCCCCGCTGGCGCTGCCCGAGGACGGCGAGGTGACGCTTCAGGTGGTCGCCGCCCACCGGGAGGGCGCCGAGGGCTGGAGCGTCGGCGTGCACTCCAGGACCGGGGACGAGGAGCCCTGGACGCGGCACGCGGCCGGTGTCCTGGTCGAGGACGGACCGGCGCCCGCGCCCGAGGGCGGGGCCTGGCCCCCGGCGGACGCGGTCGCACTCGACGTGAGCGGCCACTACACCGGGCTGGCCGACCGGGGTTACGCCTACGGTCCGGCCTTCCAGGGACTGCGTGCCGCCTGGCGGCGGGGCGAGTCGGTCTTCGCCGAAGTGCGGCTGGACGAGGAACACCTCGCCGACGCCGAGTCCTTCGGTCTGCATCCGGCGCTGCTGGACGCGGCGCTGCACGCCGTGGCGCTGGCCGCCGGCGAGGACGGCGCACAGCCGGCGGAGGCGCGGCCCCTGCTGCTGCCGTTCTCGTGGAGCAATGTCGCCCTGCACGCCGTCGGGGCGTCCGCGCTGCGGGTGGCGCTGTCGCCGGCGGGCCCGGACGCGGTGGCCGTCACCCTCACCGACCCGGCCGGGAACCCGGTGGCCTCGGTGGACTCGCTGGCCCTGCGGCCGGTCGACCCCGCCCGGCTGGCCGCCGCGCACCGGCCCCGGAACGACGGGCTGTACCGCCTCACCTGGCCGTCCGCCCCGGCCGCACGGCAGGCAGCGCCCGGCAGTTGGGCGCTGGTGGGCCCCGTTCCCGGCTTCGAGGAAGGCGCGGACGCACCGGCCGCGGTGCGGCGCCACCCCGATCTGGCCGCGCTGGGCGAGAGCCTTCGCGCGGGCGGCCCGGTGCCCGACGCCGTGGTGGTGTCCTGCGCCACGGACCCGGCCGACGGCGGCAGCGCCGGCCTGGCCGCCGTACGGCCGACGACGGTACGTGCCCTGGAGCTGCTGCAGACCCACCTCGCAGACGACGAACTCGCGGCCTCGCCCCTGGTGTTCCTGACCCGCGGCGCGGTGGCGGCGCACACCGGGGACGTCCCGGACTCCGCGCAGGCGGCGGTCTGGGGGCTGGTGCGGTCGGCGCAGACCGAGCACCCCGACCGCTTCGTCCTGGTCGACCTCGACGGCGCCGGGTCGCCCGCCGAGCAGTTGGCCGCGGCGCTGGCCACCGGCGAACCACAGGTCGCGGTGCGCGCCGGCGAGGCCCTGGTGCCGCGGCTGGCCAAGGCCGGCGAACCGGCCCAACGGCCCTCCCCGGAGCGGCCGTTCGCCGAGGGCACCGTCCTGATCACCGGTGGCACCGGCCTGCTCGGCAGGCTGCTGGCCCGTCATCTGGTGGCCGAGCACGGCGCCACCCGACTGCTGCTGGTGGGCCGTCAGGGCCCCTCGGCCCCGGGAGCCGCCGAACTGGTGGCGGAGCTGGCCGAGCTGGGCGCCGCGGCGGAGCTGGCCGCGTGCGATGTGGCCGACCGCGCCGCCCTGGCCGCGCTGCTGGCGCGGATACCGGACAGCGCCCCGCTGACCGCCGTGATCCACGCGGCCGGGGTGCTGGACGACGCGGTGGTGACCGATGTGACGCCGGAGCGGCTCGACCGGGTCGCCCGCCCCAAGACCGACGCGGCGGCGCACCTGGACGAACTGACCCGCGGGACGGACCTGTCGGCGTTCGTGCTGTTCTCGTCGGCCTCGGGCGTCCTCGGGACGGCCGCGCAGGCGGCGTACGCCTCGGCGAACGCCGCCCTGGACGCCCTGGCGCAGCGCCGCCGGGCCGCCGGCCTGCCCGCCACGTCGCTGGTCTGGGGCTTCTGGGAGCAGCAGAGCGCGATGACCGGCCACCTCGGCGAGGTGGACCTGGCCCGGATCGCGCGCTCGGGAATGCGGCCGCTGGCCTCGCAGGAGGGCCTGGAGCTCTTCGACCGGGCGCTGGCGGACGGGGACCCGGTCCTGGCGGCCCTGCGGATCGACGCGGCGGCCCTGCGGGCGCGAGCCGCCTCCGGTGCGGTCCCGCCGGTGCTGCGCACCCTGGCGGGCCCCGCCGTGCGCAGGGCGGCGGCCCTCGGGCGCGGCCCCGCGGGCCCGTCGGAGCCGACGGCGATCGAGGGCCTGGACGGGCTGTCCGGGGACGAGCGGGAGCGGGTGCTGCTGGACCTCGTACGCACCACGGTGGCGACGGTGCTGGGGCACCGCTCCCCGGACGAGATCGCCGACACCCGGGGCTTCTTGGAGATGGGCTTCGACTCGCTGACCGCCGTCGAGCTGCGCAACCGGCTCGCCGCCGCGACCGGGCGCCGGCTGCCGACCACCCTGGTCTTCGACCACCCCACGCCGCAGGCCGTCGCCCGGCACCTCGGCACGCTGCTGGCCCCGGACGGGGACCGGCCCGCCGCCGACGTGCTGGCCGGCCTCGACCGGCTGGCGGACGGGCTGCGCGCCACGCGGCAGGGGGACGAGGTGCGCGAGCGGGCCCTTGCCCGGCTGTCGGACCTGCTGGCCGAGCTGACCGGGCAGGACGGCGCCGACGCGGACCTGGGACTCGACGAGGCGAGTGACGAGGAACTGTTCGACCTGGTGGACAACCGGTTCAGCAATGCCAATTGACCAGCCGTCGTGCCGGCTGTCGGGAAGGTGGGGAACGCATGGCGGATGAGAACAAGCTCCGCGCATACCTCAAGCGGGCGATCGCGGAGGGGCAGCAGACGCGGCAGCGCCTGGAGGAGGTTCAGGCCAGGGCCCGGGAGCCGATCGCCGTGGTCTCCATGGCCTGCCGGTTCCCCGGCGGCGCCACCAGCCCCGAGGACCTGTGGCGGCTGGTCGCCGACGGACGCGACACGCTCTCCGGGCTGCCGACCGACCGGGGCTGGGACCTCGACCGGCTGCTGGACCCCGACGCCGAGGGACCGGGCAGATCGCACGCCGGGGTGGGCGGATTCCTCTACGACTCCGCGGAGTTCGACCCGGAGTTCTTCGGGATCAGTCCGCGCGAGGCGCTGGCGATGGACCCCCAGCAGCGCCTGATGCTGGAGCTGACCTGGGAGGTCCTGGAGCGGGCCCGGATCGCCCCGGACTCCCTGCGCGGCAGCCGGACCGGCGTCTTCCTCGGCGTGATGTACAGCGACTACGGCGGCCGCTTCACCCATGCGCCGGAGGCCCTGGAGGGCTATCTCGGCAACGGCAGCGCCGGCAGCGTCGCCTCCGGCCGGCTGTCGTACACCTTCGGGCTGGAGGGGCCCGCGGTGACGGTGGACACCGCCTGCTCGTCGTCGCTGGTGGCGCTGCACCTGGCCAGCAGCGCGCTGCGCTCCGGGGAGTGCTCCCTGGCCCTGGCGGGCGGGGTGACGGTGATGTCCACCCCGGGCGTGTTCGTGGAGTTCAGCCGCCAGGGCGGGCTGGCCTCCGACGGCCGGTGCAAGTCCTTCGCCGCGGCGGCCGACGGCACCGGCTGGGGCGAGGGCGCCGGCGTCCTGGTGCTGGAGCGGCTGTCGGACGCGCGGGCGAACGGCCACCCGGTGCTGGCCGTCCTGCGCGGCTCCGCCGTCAACCAGGACGGCGCCAGCAGCGGGCTGACCGCGCCGAACGGCCCCTCGCAGGCGCGGGTGATCCGCCAGGCGCTGGCCCAGGCCCGGCTGTCGCCGTCCGACGTGGACGCCGTCGAGGCGCACGGGACCGGCACCCGCCTCGGCGACCCGATCGAGGCGCAGGCCCTCCTGGCGACATACGGCCAGGACCGCCCCGCGGACCGCCCGCTGTGGCTGGGTTCGGTGAAGTCCAACATCGGGCACACCCAGGCCGCCGCCGGCGTCGCCGGGGTGATCAAGATGGTGATGGCGATGCGGCAGGGCGTCCTGCCGGCGAGCCTGCACATCGACGAGCCGACGCCGCACGTGGAGTGGTCGGCCGGCGGCGTGGAGCTGCTGACCCGGCAGCGCCCGTGGCCCGAGGGCACCGGACCGCGCCGGGCGGGCGTCTCGTCCTTCGGGGTCAGCGGCACCAACGCGCACGTCATCCTGGAGCAGGCGCCCCGGGAGGAGGCGGGCGGCGAGGCCGCGGAGGGCTTCGACGACGACGGCGTCGTACTGCCCTGGCTGCTGTCGGCGAAGAGCGCCGAGGCGCTGCGGGCGCAGGCGCGCAGGCTGGTGGCGCACCTCGACGAGCGGCCCGGTGAGCGGCCGGTCGACACCGCCTGGTCGCTGAGCCGGCGCCCGGCGCTGGACCACCGCGCGGTCGTGGTGGCCCGGGACCGCGACCAGGTGCGCCGGGCGCTTCGCGCCCTGGCCGACGCCGACACCGCGCCCGGCCTGATCCGCGGTGTGTCCGGCGGGTCCGCCCTCGCCTTCCTGTTCACCGGACAGGGCAGCCAGCGCCGGGAGATGGGCCGGGAGCTGTACGCCGCGTTCCCGGCGTTCGCCGACGCGCTGGACACGGTCTACGAGCAGCTGGACGCCCATCTGGACCGTCCGCTCAAGGAGGTGGTCTCCGGCGACGCGGGCGCCGAGGGCCTGCTGGACCACACCGCGTACGCCCAGCCGGCGCTGTTCGCCTTCGAGGTGGCGCTGTTCCGGCTGCTGGAGCACTGGGGCGTACGGCCGGACTTCGTCGCGGGCCATTCGATCGGCGAGCTGGCCGCGGCGCACGCGGCCGGTGTGCTGTCCCTGCCGGACGCCGCGCGCCTGGTGGCGCAGCGGGGCCGGCTGATGCAGCGGATGCCCTCCGGCGGGGCGATGGTGGCCGTCCAGGCCACCGAGGAGGAGGTGCTGCCGTTCCTGGAGGACTTCCACGGCAGGGTCGCCGTCGCCGCGGTCAACGGGCCGTCCTCGATCGTCCTCAGCGGCGACGAGGCCGCGGTGGAGGAGAGCGCCCGGGCGTTCGCCGCACGCGGGCGCAAGACCCGGCGGCTGACGGTGAGCCACGCCTTCCACTCCCCCCACATGGACGGCATGCTGGACGAATTCCGCGCGGTGGCCGCCGAGTTGGACTTCCGGGCACCGCGGATCCCGTTGGTGTCCACGCTGACCGGGAATGTGGCGACGGCGCAGGAGCTGGCTTCGCCCGACTACTGGGTGCGCCACGCACGCGAGGCGGTGCGCTTCCTCGACGCGGTCCGCACCCTCGAAGCCCGCGGCGCCGGCCGGTTCCTGGAACTGGGACCGGACGGCGTCCTGGTGCCCATGGCCCAGAGCGCGCTCGCGGACGACGGCGCCGCGGTGCTGGCCGCGAGCGCGCGGGCCGACCGGTCGGAGGAGGAGACGCTGGTCGCGGCCGTGTCCCGGCTGCACGCCCACGGCACACCGGTGGACTGGGCGACGTACTTCTCCGGAACCGGCGCCCGGCCGGTCGACCTGCCGACCTACCCGTTCCAGCGCCGGCGCTTCTGGCTCGACGCGGCCCCGGAAGGACCGGGCGCGGGCCGGGCGCACATGGCGGGTCTGCGCGAGGTCGGCCATGCGCTGCTCGGCGGCGCCATCGACCTGCCGACGGGGGACGCGACCCTCTTCACCGGCCGGCTGTCCTCGGCGGACCACCCCTGGCTCGCCGACCACACGGTGCTCGGCACCCCGCTGCTGCCCGGCACCGCGCTGGTGGACCTGGCCCTGGCCGCCGGCCGGGAGGTCGGCCTGCCCGAGGTCGAGGAACTCACCCTGGAGGCACCGCTGGTGCTCGCGGAGAACGCCGCCGTGCACCTCCAGGTCCTGGTCGGCGCCGCGGACGACTCCGGACGCCGTCCGGTGAGCGTCCACTCCCGGCCCGAGGACGCATCCCCGCACCAGGAGCCGACCCGGCACGCCACCGGCCTGCTGTGTGCCCCGGACGGCCGGCAGCCCGAGCGGCTCGCGGTGTGGCCGCCCGAAGGCGCCACCGAGGTCGGGGTGTCGGGCCTCTACGACGATCTCGCCGCCGCGGGCCTGGGGTACGGCCCGGTCTTCCGGGGCCTTGGGGCCGCCTGGCGGCGCGGCACGGAACTCTTCGCCGAGGTGGCGCTGCCCGGGCAGGACACGGGCGGCGCCGGCGACTTCGGCGTGCACCCCGCGCTGCTGGACGCCGCGCTGCACGGCGTCGGCCTGGGCGGCCTGATCGAGGGCGGGGGCGGCGCCCGGGTGCCGTTCTCCTGGAACGGCGTGGCCCTGCACCGCACCGGGGCTACGGTCCTGCGCGTCAGGCTCGCACCTGCCGGGTCCGACGGCGTGGCGGTGACGGCCGCGGACGAGGACGGCCGGCCGGTGGCCTCGGTGCGCTCCCTGGTGCTGCGGCCGGTCACCCGCGAGCAGATCCAGGCCGCGGGCGGGGTCCGGCGCGATGCGCTCTTCCGCGTCGACTGGCCGCGGGTCGAGGCGTCCGGGGCGGCGCAGGTGCGGACCTGCGCCGTGGTGGGCGCGGACGGCGCCGAGTCGGCCCCCGCCCTTGCGTCCGCCGGCATCCAGGTCGTGTGCGCCACCGGTCTGGCGGAGCTGGGCGAGGCGGTCGCCGCGGGCGCGCCGGTACCGGACGCGGTCGTACTGACCGTCGGCGCGCCCGCCGGCGGCGCGGATGCCGCGGCGGCCGGCCGCGACGCCGTCCACGAGGCGCTGGCGGCGGCCCAATCATGGCTGGCCGACCCGCGCTTCGCCGGAAGCCGGCTGGCCTTCGTCACCCGGGGCGCGGTGGCCACCGGCCCCGGCGAGGACGTCCCGGCACCGGCCCAGGCGCCGGTCTGGGGCCTGATCCGCTCCGCGCAGACCGAGAACCCCGACCGCTTCGTGCTGATCGACACGGACGGGGAGGAGCCCTCGCGGCGCGCCCTGGCCGCGGCGCTCGGCACCGGCGAACCCCAGCTGGCGCTGCGCGCCGGCGCTCTCCTCGCCCCCCGGCTCGCCCGGGTACCGGTGTCCGGCGCGCCGCAGGACCTCGCGCTGGACCCCGACGGCACCGTCCTGGTGACCGGCGGCACCGGGGGCCTCGGCGCTCAGGTCGCCCGATGGCTGGCCGACCGGCACGGCGTACGGCACCTGGTCCTGGCCGGCCGCCGCGGCCGGGCGGCCGAGGGCGCCGAGGAGCTGGCCGCCGAACTGGCCGGGCTCGGCGCCCAGGTCACCGTCGCCGCCTGCGACGTGGCCGACCGCGACGCGCTGGCCGAGCTGCTGGCGGCCATCCCCGCCGCGCACCCGCTGTCCGCCGTGGTGCACACGGCCGGCGTGATCGACGACGGCGTGCTCACCTCCCTGACGCCGGAGCGGGTGGACGCGGTGCTGCGGGCCAAGATGGACGCGGCGGCGCATCTGCACGAACTGACCCGCGACGCCGGTCTGTCGGCGTTCGTGCTGTTCTCCTCGGCGGCCGGCGTCCTGGGCGCCGCGGGCCAGGGAAACTACGCCGCGGCGAACGCCTTCCTCGACGCGCTGGCGCAGCACCGGGCCGCCCAGGGGCTGCCCGCTCTCTCGCTGGCCTGGGGGCCGTGGGAACAGCGACAGGGCGGTATGACCGGGACGCTGGAGGCGGACGACCTCGCCCGGCTCGCCCGCAGCGGCGTGGTCGCGCTGACCTCCGCGGAGGCCCTGGCCCTGTTCGACGCGGCCTGGACGGGCGGGGAACCGCTGCTGGTCCCGATGCGCCTGGACACCGCGGTGCTGCGCGGCACGGCGGGCCGGGCGAGCGTGCCGGCCGCGCTGCGCGGACTGCTCCCCGCAGCGCGCCCGGAACCGGCCCCGGCGGCCCGGCCGCTGACCGAACTCGGCGAGCAGGAACTGGCGTCGGCGCTGCGCGAGCTGGTGCGGGCGCGGGCGGCCGACGTGCTGGGGCACACCGCGGTCGCGGAGTTCGACGACTCCCGGCCGTTCCTGGAGTCCGGGTTCGACTCGCTGACCGCGGTCGAGCTGCGCAACGCGCTCGGCGAGGCGACCGGGCTGCGGCTGCCCGCCACGGTGGTGTTCGACAGCGGCACACCGGCGGCGCTCGCCGTACGGCTGGGTGAACTGCTGGCCGCCGTCCGGCCCGGCCAGGGCGGCGGCGACCAGGTGGAGGACACCATCGACGCCCTGTACCGGCAGGCATGCCGGGAGAACAGGATCGGCGAGGCGAACGAGTTCCTGGCTGCCGCCTCCCGGCTGCGGCCGACGTTCACGGCCGGCCAGGAGGGCGCCGCCGCCGCGGAGCCGCTGCGGTTGTCCGAGGGCACCGAGCGCCCCGCCCTGATCTGCTTCCCCAGCGTCGGGGCGTCGTCGAGCCCGCTGCAGTACGCGCGCTTCGCCGCGGCGCTCGACGGGCTGCGCGAGGTGTCGGTGCTGCCGGTGCCGGGCTTCGTGGCCGGCGAGCTGCTGCCCGCCGACTTCGACACCATGGTGGAGACCCAGGCCGACGCGGTGCTGCGCTGTGCGGGCGACGCCCCGTACGCCCTGGCCGGCTACTCCTCCGGCGGCTGGCTCGCCAACGCCGTGGCGGAGCGCCTGGAGCGGCGCGGCCGCGGCCCGTCGGCCGTGGTGCTGCTGGACACCTACTTCGTCGACGACAACCTGCCGATGGTCCAACCGGCGCTGACCCGGGGCATGTTCGACCGGGAGGACACCTTCGGCCGGATCGGCCACGTCCGCTGGACCGCGATGGGCGCGTATCTGCGGATGTTCGCCGACTTCGCACCGGCCGCCACCCAGGCGCCCACCGTCATGATCCAGGCCACCGACCCGATGCCCGCCGACGGCGACACGGCGGCGCCGCCGCCCGAAGCGGGAGCGCGCGCGCTGCCGTTCCCCATGGCCGTCGAGCCCGTACCCGGCGACCACTTCACGATCGTGGAGGACGACGCCGAAGCGGTCGCGCGGTCGGTGCACGCCTGGCTCACCGCCCCCTCCCACCGTCCCGGCCCATGACCGACCACGGCCCGGGAGACCCACGCTCCGTCAACTCCGAACGAAAGAGGACCGACATGACCGAGACATCGACGGCGACGACCGGCGAGGAACTGCACGAGTACCCGATGCGGCGGGGCTGCCCCTACCACCCGCCGACGGAGTACACCGAGCTCGCCGAGGAGGGCCCGCTCTCCCAGGTGCGGCTGTACGACGGCCGGACCGCGTGGCTGGTGACCCAGCACAAGGAGACGCGCGAGATGTTCGCCGACGCCAAGCTCTTCTCCTCCGACCACGACAACCCGGCCTTCCCGATCCTGGCCGAACGGGAGAAGAACTTCCCGGAGTTCACCCAGGAGCTGTTCGGCCTGGACGGCGAGCCGCACAAGTCCCGCCGGCGCATGCTGCTGCCGCGCTTCACCGCCAAGCAGGTGGAGAAGCTCCGGCCGATGATCCAGCAGGTCGCCGACGAGCTGATCGACGAACTGCTGCGGCACGAGGGGCCGGTCGACCTGGTCTCGGTGCTGGGCCGGCCGCTGCCGTCACGGGTGATCTGCAAGATGCTCGGCATCTCCTACGAGGAGCACGAGCTCTTCGAGGTGCACGCCCAGGGCATCATGCAGGCCCCCGACCTGGAGAAGGCCGTCGAGGCCGGCCGCGAACTGCTCGACTACCTGGTCAAGGTCGTCCAGGCCAAGCAGACCAACCTGGGCGACGACCTGCTCAGCACGCTCATCACGGAGCGGCTGAACACCGGTGAGCTGACCTCGATCGAGGTGTCGAAGCTCATGGTCGCCCTGCTGATCGGCGGCCAGGAGACGACCACGAGCATGATCGGCCTGGGCACCCTCACGCTGCTGGAGCACCCGGACCAGCTGGCGATGCTGCGCGAGGACCCCGAGCTGCTGCCCGGCGCGGTGGAGGAGCTGATGCGCTTCCTGTCCATCGCCGACCTGACCACGCTGCGCGTCGCCACCACCGACGTCGAGGTGGCCGGGCAGGTGATCAAGGAGGGCGACGGCGTCATCCTCTCGACCGCCGCGGCCAACCGCGACCCCGGTGCCTTCGAGGACCCCGACACCTTCGACATCCGCCGCTCGACCCAGGGCCATCTGGCGTTCGGCCACGGACCCCACCGGTGCCTGGGCGAGAACCTGGCCAGGGCCGAGCTGGAGATCCTCTTCGGCACCCTGTTCAAGCGGATTCCCACGCTCCGGCTGGCCGTTCCGATGGACCAGGTCTCCATGAAGGTCGGCATGACGCTGGAGGGCCTGCACGACCTCCCCGTCACCTGGTAGCCGCCGTCCGCCAGAGGCCGCCCACCAGGGGCCCGCGCCCCTCCGCCCGTACTCCCTCCCCCTTAGGACTCACACATGGACGACCGCTACGCGATCATCGAGACCTGCGATCGCATGGGCTGGCACACCGACCGCCACGAATGGGACAAGGCCACCGCCTTGTTCACCCCCAAGGTTCTCCTGGACTACACCAGCCTGCTCGGCGGAACGCCGGTCACGCTGACGGCAACGGAGCTCATCGACTCGTGGGTCGCCGTGCTCGGCGGCTACGACGCCTCCCAGCACCTGATGACCAATCACCTGGTGGCCCTGGACGGCGACACCGCGGAATGCACCGCCTCTTTCCAGGCGACCCACCGACTGGAGAACCCGCTCGGCTCCCCCTTGTGGCGCATCGGCGGAACCTACCGCTTCCATCTCGTGCGCTCCGGCGCCGGCTGGAAGATCGACGAGCTGGCGATGTCGATTCTCTGGGCGGAGGGAAACAAGAACATCGCGGATATCGCCGCCGAACGCCAACGGGCAAAAGCAGAAAACTGAGCACGCCGAGCCCGCGGCCGCAGCAACCCACCGGCCCGTTCACCACCACCGCTGACGAATTCGACGAAGACAGGAGCACATCATGGTCCAGGGGAACAGCACATCGGCAGGTCTGCGGGGAAAGCGCGCACTCGTCACGGGCGGCACCCGCGGTATCGGCCTGGCGATCGTCCAGCGCCTGGTCGAGGAGGGCGCGACGGTGGTGACCTCGGCGCGCAAAGAGGCGTCGGGACTTCCGGATGCGGTACGGCTGGTAACCGCCGACGTGAGCACCCGGGAGGGCGTCGCGCACCTGGCGGACAGCGCCTTCGAGATACTCGGCGGGGTCGACATACTCGTCAACAACGCGGGCGGCGCGAGCAGCGGCGGAATGCCGCACTTCGGCGGCTCCGCCTCGATCCCCGACGAGGACTGGGTCGAGGCACTGATGACGAACTACCTCGCCGCGGTGCGCCTGGACCGGGCCGTCCTGCCGTCGATGATCGAGCGGCGCAGCGGCGTGATCATCGAGGTGGCCTCGACCGTCGCCCGCCGCCCGGCCGGCGCCCTGCTGCACTACGGGGCGGCGAAGGCGGCGCTCATCAACTACGCGAAGGGCCTGGCGACCGAGGTCGCCCCGCACAACGTCCGCGTCAACAGCGTGCTCCCCGGGCTGGTCAAGACGCCCGCCATGGACATGGTCGCGGAGAACATCATGGGGGCCACCGGCCAGGACGGCGATGCGGTCGTCCACATGATGGTCGAGGCCGAAGGCGCCCCGATGGCGGGCATCACCGAACCGACCGACGTGGCCGACCTCGTGGCCTTCCTGGCCTCCGACCGCGCCCAGCGCATCACCGGCGCCGGCTACGTGATCGACGCCGGCGCCCTCCCCCAGGTGTAACCCCCCACCCACGCACGCACACAACACCCCCGCCACCCCATCCCCACTCCCCACTCCCTCCCCCACCAGACGTATCCCTCCCTCCCTCTCCCTCCCCTCCCTCCCCCTCGTTCGGGCCGGCGTCGCACTCCTGACGCCGGCCCGAACCACTGAGGCGGGCGGTCACGACCCGCACCCCGTCGAACAACCGGCCGGATCCGGTAACAGGCCGAATCCCACCCCTCCCGACACCACCCCCACCCCCGCACCACCCCCAAAGCAGCCCCGCACCCGACCGACCGGCTCCCCCTCCTCACCCCACTCACCCCGCTTTACCCCGGTTCACGCACCCCGCACCCCCGCACTTCACCCACCCCGCTACTCGTCATCACCGCGCCCATCACGGACTTTCCCAAAACATGACCGAGAATCTCCCCCACGCCACCACTGGCCGAAATTGCCCACCCCGCCGGGCGGAAGGTGAGGATTCCCACTGAGGCAACCGGGGTGCAATTTTTTACAGCTGCGGCAAAACGGTGTACAAAGTGTTGCGCCCCCCGTTCCATTGAGCATCCACCGACCCGCAGGACGGTTTTTGCTTCAACCTCTTGTCCCGCCTCGAAGGCGTTGGCTTGGCATTCGTCGCTGGAGAACGAGTCCGCGGAGGCGGCTACCGACCCCACTTCACACCCACTGATCTGGGGCCCGTTCCCAATTACGGAGGACAGGAGCATGCCCGAGCCCGCACCCATACCCCACGACTCCTCGGGCGACCGGGAAGCGGCGCTCACCCCCCTCGAACTCATGGGCCTGGCCGGTCTGCTGCGGGCCTGGCGCGCGGCCGCCGGCGAGAAGCGCGGACTCGGCAGACCGCTCACCCAGAAAGAGGTGGCCCAGGCCATCGGCCGCAGCGTGCGCTGGTACATCGACCTCGAAGGCGGCGCCACGCCCCGCCTGGAGCGGACCATCCTCGACGCGCTCGCCCGGGAACTGATGCTCGGCCCCGACCAGGAGACGACCCTCCACCTCTACGCCCTGGGCGGCGCCGTCACCACCACCATCCCGGCCCTCAGCTCCGAAGCGGCGTCCCTGCTGCAGCTCCTGCTCGACCAGCAGATGCCCAGCCCGGCGTACATCAGCGACCTCAGCTGGGACATCATCGGCTACAACACCGCCATGGCCGAGTGGTACCCCTGGGTGCGCGAGCGGGACGCGAACCTGATGCGCTGGGCCCTGCGCAGCAAGGAAGCCCGCCGCCAGTTCATCAACTGGGAGCACCACGCCGCCATCTACCTGGAACAGCTCCGCTTCGCCCTGGCCGAGCACCCCCACAACCCCGAACTGCAAAAGCTGCTCGCCTACATCCTCCAGGACCCGGACTGCGAACGGCTGTGGCACGCGAGCTCCGAGGTGCGCAAGAGCGGCGAGGGCCGCCACTTCTTCCAGGCCCTGCCCCGCCACGACTACGAGATCATCCACGTGGTCAGCAACGTCCTCTACCCGGCGGGGCTCCCCAACTCCCGCCTGGTCGTCATCACCTGGCTCAAGGACGAATGCGAGCCGAAGCCCACCGACGACGCGACCCTCAGCACGCCCTACGACACGGCACCGGCAAGCGGCCGGGCGTCCCAGCCGCACCCCACCGCCGGCGGGTACTTCTCCGTCCCCTCCCCGCGCGAAGCCTCCAAACTGGCCGGCCCCGACGCCGTCCCCCTCCCCCTCCTGAGCCGCCTCGTGGGCCCCCGCCACCAGCTCACCCTCTCCCGCGAACGGGGCACCGTCATCTGGGCCACGGAGCAGAGCGACGGCACCTGGGCCTTCGAGGAACTCGACCCCTACACCGTCATCAAGAAACTCCCCCGCCGCCACGCCCCCCTCGAAGCCCCCGAGGAATACAAACACCTGGTCCGCGCCCTGATGCCCCGCGACCCAAAAGAAGCCGCCAGGCGCATCGACACACTCCTCCCCGACTACCTGGCCCGAATAGAACACCTCACAGAAATCCGCCGAGAACTCAGCGAACAACACCCCGACCAGCTCTCCGACACCGACCCCCTCGGCAATGCCTTCGAGCACCCGAAAATCCTCAAACTGCTGCGGGACATACCTGGCTGACGGCCGACCCGATTCTTGGGTCAACCACGGCAGCGAAGCCGTGTACTCCTCCTCGTCGTCGAGGTCCCGCGGGTCGCCGCGTGCCTCAAATGAGCCGTGCAACCTCGGCGGTGGCGGCCGGCTCCCTCACCACCCGCCACGACGGAACCACCGGCCCTGCGGCAATAGCCACATCCCCACTCGCGGGCCACCCCCTGTTCTAGGATGGCTGGCACCATCTCAGCGGCCCGACGGGCTTCCGCTCCGCCTCCGCGGAACAGAAGGACATGCCCCCACCCGCACGAGTCACTTCGTGCTGCCTGGGGGCATTTTCTTGCTGTTCCGTGAGTCCGCGGCATCGTTGGCCGATCGCACCCACCTCGAAGGACGGCTGGCGGAACTCCTGACCGAGAACTTCCTGCACAGACACCGCCATCGGCCCCAGCCGGCGGAAGTCCGCTCCTGGGAGCGCAGCATCCCCGCGCTGACGAACGTGCTGGTGGAAGCGGGGCTCGGCGAGGTCGAGATGCTGCTGGAGTACGGGCTGCCGCTGACGAGCAAGCGCGCGGACGTGATACTCGCCGGCGTACATCCGGCCACCGGCGCGCCGTCGTACGTCGTGGTCGAACTCAAGCAGTGGAGCGAGGCCCACCCGGAGGACGACGACCCGCTGCGCTGCCGCGTCCCCGCCTACCCGGCGCCCGTCCTGAACCCGATCGAGCAGGTACGCGGCTACTGCGACTACCTGGTGTCGTTCAACGGGGCGTTGGAGCGGATCCCGGAGTCGATAGCAGGGGTGGCCTACCTGCACAACGCGACCGAGTTCGGGGTGGCGGGGTTGCGAGCGGTCGCCGAGGACCATCGGGGCCGGATGTACACGGGCGATCAGCGCGGCGCCCTCCTGAGCTTCCTGCGTTCGAGGCTGGCCGCCAAGCCCGGCGCCGACGCGGCCGACGCCCTGCTCCAGGGCAAGGTCCGGCCGTCCCGGCAGCTCATGGCCGTCGCTGCCGAAGAGGTGCGCAACCGGGAGCAGTTCGTGCTCCTGGACGAGCAGCGGCTCGCCTACGAGACGGTGATGTCCGCGGTCCGGAAGGCGCGGCGGTCCCACCACAAGCAGGTCGTGGTGGTGGCCGGCGGTCCGGGCTCCGGCAAGAGCGTGATCGCTCTGTCCGTGCTGGGCGATCTCTACCGGCGCGGGGTTCCGGCCCTGCACGCCACCGGGTCGCAGTCGTTCACCAAGACCATGCGCAAGGTCGCGGGCGCCCGCAAGCCCGAGGTGCAAAAGCTCTTCCGGTATTTCAACAGCTTCATGGAGGCCGAGCCCAACGACCTCGACGTGCTGGTCTGCGACGAGGCGCATCGCCTCCGCAAGACGTCCGCCAACCGCTACACCAAGGCAGCGCTGCGCACCGGCCGGCCGCAGGTGGCGGAACTGATCGACGCCGCCCGGGTGCCGGTCTTCCTGCTGGACCAGCACCAGGTGGTGCGTCCGGGCGAGATGGGGACGGTGGACCAGATCCGGCGGGCCGCTGCCGAACAGGGGCTGGAGTGCGCGGTGGTGGAACTGGACAGCCAGTTCCGGTGCGGTGGCAGTGATGCGTACCTGCGCTGGGTGACCGGTCTGCTGGGGCTGGAGGGCGACGGCCCCGTTGTGTGGGAGCCGGACTCCAAGGTGCACCTGCTGACCACCGACACGCCACAGGAGTTGGAGGACTTCCTTGCCGCGCGTCGGTCCGAGGACTTCGGCGCTCGCATGTCCGCGGGCTACTGCTGGAAGTGGACGACGAAGATCACTCCGAGCATGACCGCACTGCCCACCGACGTGACCATCGGCGACTGGGCGAGGCCGTGGAACCTCTACGGCGACCGCGCCCTCCTCGGCGCGCCCCCGGCGCCGCTCTGGGCCACCGACCCCGCGGGGTTCGGACAGGTCGGGTGCGTGTACACGGCGCAGGGCTTCGAGTACGACTGGTCGGGCGTGATCATGGGCCCGGACCTCGTATGGCGGACCGACCGCTGGGTCGTCGACCGCACCGCCTCCAAGGACCCTTCCTTCACCAAGGCCACCCCGGACGAGGACGTGGACCGGCTGGTCCGCAACACCTACAAGGTGCTGCTGACCCGGGGCATGATCGGGACCGTCATCTACTCGACGGACCCGGAGACGCGCGCGAAGCTCCGCTCACTGATCCCGCCGGCCGACCAGAACCCGGGGCAGGAGTGATACCGAGTCGACGGAGCGGCGCACACCTGGCCTTGTCGTTCTGTCCCTGAAGTTCTTTGTGCCCGAGGCGACCGCGAAGGGCGGCTCCATGGCCCGGGAGAAGGCGGCGGAGGTCGACGGCCACCGCGCCCCACTCGCAGGCGGCACCCCAGCGACCCTCCCCCTCGCACGACGGGTGCAGACACCTCTGCCCTGCCCTGCCCTGCCCTGCACGGGACAGGGCAGAGAATCACCCATGCGAAGCCATGCGGTGATGGTCAGCAGAAGGTCGGCCACCAGGTCCGGCGTCGCCAGCTGCCGTCATTGAGACGGCGGCCAGCCCGGCCCTCGGCGAGCGTGGTGAAGACCAACGCGTCACGTTCAAGCCGGTGGACGTGACGTTCGGCTGCCTCCAGGACTTGGGGCGGCAGGGGGGCCAGATTGGTGCAATCGCCCGCCCCTCCGACGCCTCGACGGATGAACCCGTAGCGCCAGCGCAAGCAACCGGCACGCGGAAGGGGGCGAACGGACCTGGAACGCAAAATAGCCTCGTTCCCCGAGTCGAAACTCGGGGAACGAGGCTATTCATCAAAATTAGTTCGGCGGCGTCCTACTCTCCCACAGGGTCCCCCCTGCAGTACCATCGGCGCTGAAAGGCTTAGCTTCCGGGTTCGGAATGTAACCGGGCGTT